>NZ_LMIC01000010.1:0-5506 GCF_001428585.1 Duganella sp. Root198D2
GGCAGGCGTATTGCGGGCGGATATGGCGATGCACGAAGAAACGTGCTGGTTCCACATCGAGCTGCTCACTGATGTCCTCACCGATCTTGACCAGGTCACGACCGCAGGCCTCGCATTGGCAGGACTCCGGTTCGTGGCGATGCTCGATGCGCGGCAATTCGGCTGGCAATGGTTGACGACCGGCCTGGTTGCGCGGCGTGGACTTTCGCTTGCCCTGCAGTTCTTCCAGTTCAGCTTCCAGTGCCGCCAGGTCGCTAGCCAAAGCCTCGCCAAACAACTCAAGCTGCTCCCCGCTGTATGCTTCGCTGGCCTTGCCAAATTTGATGCGCTTCATGTACGCCAGTTCCAGCGTCAACGCCTGGATCTTCACGTCTTTGGATTTTCCCGCCGCGAGCATTTCATTCTTTTGAACCTGCAAGGCCTGCAGCTGAACATCCTGCTCAGCAAGCCGCGCGCCAGTTTCGGCGAGCTGCCCGCGCTGCTGCGCAATTTGCTCATCTTTCTGAGCCAGCATTGCCTTAAGCTGCGCAAGCAGCGCAGGGTCGGCATTGTTACGGGCTAGTTGTTCGAGCAAATCCATGCAGCGATGTTAACAGAACGGATTGCCGGTTAACAGGTCTTGCTCACAATTTCCATGCSGCCGGAGGCGACGCCGACARGCGCTGCCAATCCACACCCGCCACCAACCACTGCCATTGTTCACCGGTCAATTCCCACGCTGTGTCACCGGCTTGCGGCCAGACGAACTGGCCGCGATGCAGGCGGCGCACGCACATCCACACGCCATTACCATCCCAGCACACCACCTTCAAGCGCGTTTGCCGGCGGTTGCTGAACACGTATGCCGTTCCATCGCAGGGTGCCTTGCCCAATGCTTGCTGCACATACAGCGACAGGCGGTCAATGCCGGCACGGATGTCGACGGGCTGCGTCGCCAGCCAGACCGAATTTGCCTGCAGCTGCATTACAGGCTGCGCAGCAGCTCGRCCACCCAGCCCGCCGGCGTGCCWGACCGAATTTGCCTGCAGCTGCATTACAGGCTGCGCAGCAGCTCGRCCACCCAGCCCGCCGGCGTGCCTGCAGGTACTTCGATGGACCAGCCTTGCGGGCCGCGCACTTGCAATGCTGGCGCACCAGGCGCTTGCTTGACCACCACCGGCATCACCGAAGCTTGCGGCGCCTCACTGCTTATACGGCGAACCCAATACCCCACTTGGCGCACCGGGTAACCTTCCKCCAGCGCGAATGCTCGCTGCGACATACCGCTCTTGCGCCAGCGCGCTACTCGCTCCCGCCACAGCAATTCCCGTTCAGTGTTTGACATCCCCATCTCCAAAGTAAAAATCAGAGTATGGCTTTGCAAATCACGCTTTCACAGGTGGAACGACTGCACGCTTACNCCGCTCTTGCGCCAGCGCGCTACTCGCTCCCGCCACAGCAATTCCCGTTCAGTGTTTGACATCCCCATCTCCAAAGTAAAAATCAGAGTATGGCTTTGCAAATCACGCTTTCACAGGTGGAACGACTGCACGCTTACGCTGCCAAGGCGTTGACTTTACCGCCAAAGGCCACCGCACACACTTGTCGCGTGAACCTAAGGCCACCTCGAATAACTCATTTTTGACGATTTGAGGTGGTACGCAATCCGGGTGATGACGGATTTCGGTGGTCATATCGGTCGAGCAGGTGATGTGAGAGACATGGCGTGACATGGCGATCTGAGGGCGGTTCAGAGCGCTGTGGAGCGCTTAGAACGGTACTAGCCCGCCTTCCTTCAGAAACACCAGGCGTTTGAGGTTATAGCTTGCCGCCTTGAGATGCAAAGCGAAGGTGACGCGGACGATGCCCATGCAGCGCACCAGCTTGCCGCCCATTTGCGCCAGCGCGCCAAAGACATGTTCGACGCGGGCGCGCGGCGTGGCGATGTGGCGATTGCGCTTCTTTTGTGCCTCAAAGATGCCCTTGGTGGCGCTGCCCTTGCGTTGGATGTGGACACGCCAGCCGGCTTGCTTCAGCGTCGCTTCCCGCTCGTTGGTCGGGTAACCCCGATCGGCATAGACGTCGCGGCTGGTGTTGGTGCGATCCAGCAGCGACTCGAATACCGTGGTGTCGGCCACGGCGGCGTGCGTGATGGACATTTTGCGCAGCAGCTTGTAACGCTTGTCCACGCTGGCGTGCAGCTTGTAGCCGAAGTGGCTCTTGCCGTGCTTCTTGGTCCAGCGGGCATCGACATCCTTCTGCGCGCGCTTGTGCGGCTTCCAGGTCAGCGGCATGGCGCCCTCTTTGACGGTGTCGGCTTCCTCGCGCTTGTTACGTTGGACCGGCGCCTGTACCAATGAGGCATCAATGATTTGGCCGCAGCGTGCCATATAGCCATGCTTGTGCAGCTGTTGTTGAACTTGTTCGAACACGAGGCTACCCGCACCGGCTTGGGCCAGGCGGTCACGAAACAGCCAGATGGTCTTGGCGTCGGGGATGCTGCTGCTTTCGGTGAGGTCCAGAAATTGCAGGAAACTGCGGCGGTCGAGCAACTGGTATTCGAGCGCGTCGTCAGCCAGGTTGTAGAGCTGCTGAAGCACCAGGATCTTTACCATCAGCAGCGTTGAATATGGTGGGCGGCCGCCTTTGACGCGCGATGGGCGTGGTGCGGCAGCATCGATACTGGCGGCCGCGCCTCGAAATCCACATGCTTGGTTAAACCGACCAGCGGATCGCCGATCTTTGATCGCCGATCTTCGCGCTCATGTTCTGCAAACAGGCTGATCCGAGGCTTCATCATCGCGGGTACTCGCTGGACATGCTCGATGGCAGAATTTTACCGAGGCGGGCCAGCGAGCGGTAGGTTTTTAGAGGTCGCCTCAACAGAGTTTGAATTTTCAATTGTAATACCTGTGTATCCATCAGCCAGATAGGTGATCTATTCTCCACGTCTGAAGAAATAGTCTGACATAGTTTTTAGATATTCACGAACGCGCTGCTTATCATCCGAAAAGTCCTGAACCATACTGTACTTCCCCTTCTTGCTTACGACAAAAGCCCATTTAATACCGAGCGTATTATTTTCTGGCACACATATCTTCTCGCTTCTAAAGAACATCCAGCAATGATCGCCTTCGAGATACTCAGTCTTAAGAGTTTCCTCGGGACTTTCACAATACGCTTTCAGAGACAGGTATGCATTTTTTTGCGCAATAGCCCTAGCCTGCGTCAGCGAAATTTTTTCTAAATTTTCCATTATTAAGGGTTTCCAAGAATTACGGGAACATCCGGGCGCAGTGTGACAATCTTCTCCATTTGTGTATCAATAAAATAAACCCTTCCATTTCGATTCACTACATTTATCACATGATGAACCGAACCTGGCTGCTCGATAATTAATGGACGTGTAGCACCGTTCCCTGCGGCGAGCATTTCTGCTATTACTGAAGCTGGTGTAGTTGTCGCGCCAAAACCAAACGGCGCTGATGGAAGTAAATCATTGCGATTTCCATATTTCGTTTTCTCAGCAACAGCACCTTCACCAACTCCAGATAGTCGTTTGTGAGCTGCATTAGCGCACGATATACAATTAGTATTGATCCCCGGCCCAGCATTTTCTACATAATGCGGATTTACGCCTACCAACTCGGGAAATTCATTGGCCATGGGACGAATGTTACTGTAGATGTTGTCCACGGCGCTACCGAACCCGTCGAAACTTTCGCCCAGCCTGCTTTGATTCACCAACTTATAGTCAGCTGAACCATAACCGCTCCCGCCAATTTGTCCATATTTACCCTTTCCTGTAGCCATTTCGGTAAGGTCAGCCGCCCTCTCTGCGCCGAAGATCGCGCGCTCACTAGACAACGGGTACATCGATTTGGGCTGCAGAGTAATGTCAAGCCCACCTTCGGTCTTAATGCCAACAGTCTCTGACAACCACGATGGCGAGCCTACCTCTGCGGCACCGGCCCCGACAACTCTTCCTGCGCTTGCGCCTCCTGTAAAGACTCGGGTTTCGGCAGCGACAGGTACAAGTGCCCATAATGATCCACCAAGTTGTTCAGAGTCTTTTCGGTAAAGCGCAAAGATCGTTGAAACGCCAGGCGCCGAGTCCACCATGCCGGTCGTATAGTGCCCAACAGTCCCAAGTGCACCTTTCATCACTACAGATCGCACGAAATCACTCTTAGGAATATATGGCGTTTCGATGCCCATCGCATCAACGCTAGAGCCAAGAGCCAGCTCTTTGGAGATGCCCACTACATCCATGGCAAGGTTCCCTGGTCCGGTTACGATCCCTTTCCCCATTTCATAACCCGTTACGGCAAAGCCCTTCATCGCCTTTCCAACAGGATTGAATGTGAAGAATCCTTCAGCCTCTCCAAGGCTTCTTACTTCACCAGGGGTCTTGTTCGCCATCCGTATGAGTTCAGCAACTTTTTCGTCATTCTCCTTCGACAGCGCCAGATACTTCTTGTTGATGGCAGTCGCTTCCGCAAACGTGCATTTGCCATGGTTTCGTTGGGCGCAGAGCGCAAACTCTTTGTCCTTCTCGTCCATCTGTTTTCGGCTCAGGTTGTTATTCTCTACAGCATTCGTGGCGACCTGAGCCCCGACTGCGCTATCGAGAACGCTACCGCCAGCCGCTCCGGACACCAACGCACCAATTGCGCTAGACAAAGCGCTAATGTTGTTCGCTTGCTCTTGCGTAAGCTTGTCACGTTGCAGCACACCATTGGCATCAAACGCCTGCGGGTACAGTTCTTTCGTCAAGACTTGGGCAGCCAGTTCGCCACCACCGCCAGCTAATGCGCCACCAACTGCACTGGAGTTGTTGGCAACTGCCAGCGCTGCGCCAAGCACTGCGTGGCTCAGGTCCTGCAACGTTTGGTTCTCGTTGCCCTTCGTCTTGAAGTAATCGCCAATCTCGGCGGCGAGATATGGCGCCGCTGCATTTGCTGCAATCTGCGTGCCGCCCTGCCCTGCGACCGAGCCAACCAGGATGCCGGTGACAACATTCAGTGCGCGGCTCTTCTCGCCGCCTACACCCCACTCAGTCTGAACCAGTTTGGCGTCCGCAATTGTCTTGGTTGCTTCTGCCCTCTGCTGATCCGTGCTGTTCGAATTATTCAGTGTCTTTTGCGCCTCTACTTCTGCCTTGCGCGCTTCAGCCGCAATATCGCTTGCCACTTGTTTGGTGGTTGCGATCACCGTACCAGCGGCGGCCGACATTGCTTGCTGATCTTTCAGGAGCTTTTGTAAATCAGGCAGCTTGTCGAGTGCAGTGTTAGCCTTGCTTGCATCAGTGTTGATGCCAAGGTCCTTCACGGAGTTTCTCGCTACACCGCTGATGCTGATCTTGCCGTCGGTAATAGTGGCGTAGGTGATGGAACTGTCGCTGCCCTTCTCCACCATCGGCAGGCCAGGCGTCATGTTGCCACTCTTCGGGGTACCGTATAGCTGCGACTGGCTCAGCGACTTGGTGTTGCCATCCGCGTCCTTCGCGCCATATTCGCTGTCGCCG
>NZ_LMIC01000010.1:5542-132652 GCF_001428585.1 Duganella sp. Root198D2
TGTTGCTGGCGATGGCGCCGCCCTTCAGGTCGATCGTGTCGGCCTTGACGTGGTAGCCGCCGTCACCAGCGAACAGGCCCGATTGCTGGCCCACGCCTTCATAGGTGCCGCTGCCCTTCTGTTGCGACAGGTTGCCGCTGGCACCCATTACACCAAAACCTACCTGCACGCGCACACCGGTATTTGTCTGCACGCTGTCGAACTTGCTGATGTCTTGCAGGCTTTCGATGGCCAGCTTGCCGCCAACGTCCGTGTTGACGGTGTTGGCGGTCGCCGTTGCGCCTTTCAGCGTGGTGTCGCCTTTGCTGCTGATATTGATCGTGTCGGCTTTGAGCTCGGTGTTGTTGTTGAGCGTGGTGTCGTTCTTGTTGTGGCCTTTGCCGACATTGACAGAGCCGTAGACGTACGCGCCGGTTTGCGCGCCGATCTGGAACCCAACACCTACTTCAGCTCCGGAACTCTTGTTCTTGCCATCGCTATGCAGGGTGCTCTGGCTGGCGTCCAGCACGACGTTTTGTGCTGCGTCCAGGCTCAGGGTTTTGCCTGCATTGAGCGCGGCGCCGGTGGCGTGGATGTCGCCAGTGGTGGCCGTCAGGGTCACGTTGCGACCACCGTTGATGGTGCTGCCCTGTGCGGTGCTATCGCTGCCGTTGCTGGAGTTGCTGCTGCTGGCGAAGCCGATGCCAGCTTCGCCCTTGACCAGGACACCACTTTCCGTGCTGGCGGCCTGGTAGATGTTGGCGACTGCCGCCATGCTCTGCATGGCCTTCAGGCGGTTGTCGGATTTGCGCGCTGCGTCCACGTTGTTGACCAGGTCGATCAGCGGTGAGCTGACGCGGGCGAAGGAGCCGATCTTCAGGTCGCTGTTGGATTCCTGGTGGCTGCCGGTGTTCTGCAGCGCCGTGATGTCGATCGTTTTGGCGGTGATGTTGACATCATTCCCGGCCAGGACATTGCTCGAGGCCTGGGTGTACTTGCCGCCTGCGGTCAGGTTCACGTCGCCTTTCAGGCTGGAGACGTTGGAGGCCACCTGGGCCACCTGGTCGCTGTTGTCCTTGTGCTTTTCGTTGTGGTAGCCGGCAAAGCGTTCGGTGTCCGACACCACCACCTTGCCAACTGCCTTGTTGTTGCTCTGGTTGGCGTTGTGGAGCGTGTCCTGCGCGCTGGTGATGGTCAGGTCGCGTGCGGCATTGATCGACAGGTTGCCTTCCGAGACCACGTTGGCGCCGGTCAGCGTAATGTCGCCGGTTTGCGTCGCCATGGTGGTGCTGCCGCCGACCGACAGCTTGGTGCCGGTGACGGTGTCGGTAGAGCCATTGCCGTCGCCCTTGTTGTTCAGGGTGCCGACGCCCAGCAGGGTACGGTTATCAAAGCTAAAGCCTGACTTTTTCGACTCCTGCGATTTGGTTTCCGTGCTGTGGGCAACGTCGAACTTGATGTTGTCCTTGGCCAGGAGAAGCGCATTGCCTTCGGCGCTGATCTGCGCGCCCTGGCTGGTGATCGAACCATCGGAAGCGATGATGGTCAGGTCTTTGCCGGCAGTCAGGCTGCTGCTGCGTGCTTCGCTGATTGAGTGGTTTTGCGTGCTGTTCGCGTGCGTGGAACCGAATTGCGTTGTGACCAATGTCGTAGCCGCCAGGAGGCCGTCAACCATTCCCTCTGCCTGGCTGAAAGTCTTGCCAACGAAGCTGGCCGCTTTGGTATTCTCGGTGTCGGACCGGTAGGCACTCCGGAAGGCGGCCAGCGGGTTGACCGTCAAGCCCATGGCAAAACCGGCGTTGCTGCTCTCGGTCTTAGACTGGCCTACAGAAGTATTCTGCACTGCGGCCAGGTCGACATTCTTGCCGATCAGGGTGAGGTTTTCCTTGGCGGCGATGTCGGAGGCGACTACTTGCAGCGTTTCGCCCGACTTCAGCTTAACGCTGCCGTCCAGCGAACCGATGCTGGAAGCCAGCTGCGTGACCGTTTCTTCCGAGCTTTGCGAGGAGGCTTTGGACTTGCCGTAGCCGGCACTCAGGTTGCCGGCCGAATAGTGGACGCTGATGCCGGACTTTTTCTCCTGCCTGGTGCTCGATGTTTTGCTGGTTTCCTCGGCGCTGACGATCTTCAGGCCACCTTTGGCGTCGATGCTGAGGTCTTTATCGGCCAGCACGGTGCTGCCCTTGATCAGGGTATCGCCGCCGCTGGTGGCAACCACATTGCCGCCTTTGATGCTGCTGCCGATTGCCAGTGTACTTGCGTTGTACTCGGTGATGTCGCTACTGCTCTTTTTCACCTTGTTGCCCGACTTGCTGTGGTTCTCCACGTCGGATAAGTGAGTCTCGGCGACGCTGCCGATATTCAGATCCTTGCTTGCCTTCAGTGTCAAAGTGCCACCAGCGGCAAGCAAGCTGCCCTTCATGTTCAGGTCACTGCTTTGGTTGATACCTGCGCTGACCAGCAGGTCGCCAGTGGAGGCCACGCGAGCTCCGACGACCGATTGGTTCTCGTGGATATCCTTGCCCCAGTTCTTCTTGTTCTTGTCATCCTGCAGGCTGGTCTTGACCTCGTCAACCACGGCGTTGATGTTCACGGCACCGCCTGCACTCAACTTGCCTGCGCCGGAGCCGCTAGTTCCGATCGCCAACTGGATCCCGGTCAGGTTCAAGTTGCCCGTAGCGGCCATCAATAAGTCACCGCCGACATTGACTCGACTAACCTGGTTGTAAACTGCGCTGTTGTTCTCAGTATTGCCACCGATCAGGGCATGGTACGTGCTGCCGGTTTTCACCGTATCGAAGGTTATGCTATCGCCAGCGAAGATCGAGGCGCTGCCTGCGTTAATCGTGCCTGCCAGGTCGGAAACATTACGACCGGCGTCCATGATCAAGCCCCCGGTGGCGCTAATCATCGCCTGGTTGGAGAGCATCGTGAAACTGCCGCCGTTCACATTGGACGACCACTTGCTGTCCACGGTCAGAGTTTCGTTCTTTATATCGCGTCCGGCTTGCAGGGCGACGTTTCCACCCGTGATGGTGCCACCGCGGTTGATGATGTCTTCGCCGGCCAGCAGGATCGTGCGGCCGTTGCCGCTATCGATCACGCCGCCCTGGTTCATGATGGTTTCGCTGACGTCGATCACCACGGAGGCGCCGGTGACCAGCGCACCGGTTGGCCTGACTGCGTTGGCATTGAAGTGCGCCAGGTAGACCTTGGGCACCAGCACAGTCTCGATGGATCCATCGGGCAGTTGCACAGTCTCGCTTTCAAGCCAGACGATATCGCTGGTCAGATGGCTGACTTGCTCAGGGCTGAGCGAAATGCCCGGACGCAGGCCAAACTCCTGGGCGAAGCTGGCTGCGCTGTTCAGCATTTTCTTGTACAGCGCGTCGTCTCCTGGACGGGCACTCGGTGCCCGGCCGGTAAGCTCGGACAGTTGTTCGCGCACTAGACGCTGTTCGTAGAACCCGTCGCCCAGACGCTTCTGGGTGGTGGCATGGTCGACGGCCAGCTTGTCGAGAAGGAAGTCACTACTGGTCCATTGGTCCTGCTTTGCAAATTGTGGGCGCGTCTCGAACAGGTATTCGCCTTTCGGGTCCGGGTTGCGCAGGAACAGGCCGCCAGGAGAGATTTTCTTAACTCCATTGATGCTGTCGCCCCGCACTGCGGTTGCAGACCGGCCCGACGCGCTTCCTGCGGCGGAGTTGACGTCGCCTAGCGTGCTGTTTCGGGCTTGGTTGAAGACACCTCCGTGCAACGCACCTTGATGCGTCGGGCCGGCCAATTGCGTTCCTTCCACGGTATCGAGCCCGTTGCCGGTGCCGCTACCTGACGCAGTGCTGCCCGCCAGTAGTTGGTTGGCAGTGCCGCTGTTGCCCGCCTGGCCTGCGCTGCCAAGGTTGGCGCCCGCTCCGCTGGACCCAAGCCGACTTGCCAGGTTGGCATATGCGCCAGCTGCGCTGCCGGACACGTTGGCGCCCGCGCCGCCACCATTTCCACCGCCAGCGCTGGCATGCGCACCGCCGCTGGCGGCGCTATTTGCGCCGCTCCCGATCACATCGACGGAGTCGCGGAAATTGCCTACTGTACCAGCGCTACGGTCCACATTGCGGAAGCTGCGAGCGCTGATGAACACACCCTGCTCACCCAACATCGTTCCGCTCATCGCGCCAATTTCGTGGTTGATATCGCGATTGCTCCAGGCTGCAGTGTAACGGCCGGTATACGTCGTGAACGTACCGCTGAAACTGTGCCTCCTAAGCAGTTTTGTCCCGTCGTTGACAATAACGGGCCTGCCGGCTACGTCCAATGTGCCAAGGGCTTTAATCTCGCTAAGGGTGTTGTCCAGTGTATTGGTGACCGTCAAGCGCATATTTCCGCCGGAGAGGATCTGGCCAGCTTTGCCAGCGCTCGGGGAGACCTGGTCCTCGACGACAGTGTGGTTTGCCACACGCTTTTCTTCCAGTTGATCGGAAGTCTGCGTTCCAGTATGCCTTTCCGTATGTCGCAGGATGGTATGTTCCGGATCGTCATATGCCGGCTGGGTCACGATACGGAGGCAGTTCGTGCTACAGCTGCCATATGCACTGGAGAAGTTATACTCCGGCGTATTCCACTCAACCTGACGGCTGTCTGGCAGCTGATATGCATCCTTCGCGGCGCCACCTTGGTCAGGATTGGTCGCAGTACGGCTTTCGTAGTAATAAATGACCCTTACGCCATCGCTCGTTGGAATGCGGCTACGGGAACCCCATTTAGCAAAGTAACCACTGAGGGCACTGAAGAACGCTGAGTCGTTGGCATGGGTGCGTATCACCGCTCGGGTAATCTCATAACCGTCAGGCGTGATACGTTTTTCCGATTCCAGAATGTCTGCCGGATTAACGAAATAAACCTCCCATGGCGTGTAGTTACTGGAACCAGGATCGTAGGCGTTGGGGTTTCCACCAGGTCTATACCAGGACGGCATTGCCATATTCACCGTTTCCGTTCCGGTAACCTGGACAATCGATGCGTTATCTCGAATATTCTGCAACGTGACCGTATTCACGTCCAAATTGCTGCTCGCCTCGATAGTGGACGAAACGTTATTCACTTGCGCACTCAAGCCGCCGTTGGTAGCGCCAATAAACATACTTCCGGAGCTGTACAGCGTGCCGCCCTGAAGGTTGTTCAGCGTTCCATCCACACCGAGCGCCATATTGCCAGTGGAGCCGATCAAGGCGCTGGCGCCGGTGTTATTGAGGTTGCTGGTACGAACAGTGACGTTGCCGCCGACAATGCCGCTGGTGTTGCTGATGTTGGCGGCGACCAGGTCGAGCGCACTTTCGCCGTTGATCTCGCCGGCATTGGCCAGGTCGCCCGACGCGCGGATGGCGACTGCGCCGCCTTCGATCACGGCGCCGGCCTGGTTGGTTACCTGGTTGCCGCTCAGGGTCAACGTGCCTTCCGCGCCAAGAGTGCCGTTATTGGTGATGTTGCCGGTAACAGTCAGGCTCAAGTCGCGGTTCGCGTGGACTTGCTGGGCGCCGGCGGCTTGAACGAAGTCGCCGTTCATGCTCATCGCGAGGTCGCGGCCACCGAAGATTTCACCCAATGCGCCGACCGCGCCGGCCGATACGAACAAGTCGCGGTCGGTGGCAATGCGGCCGCCGGCGTTGCTCAATTGCGGGGTGTTCAGCGTCAGGTCGGCGCCGGAACCTCCTGCGGTGCCAAGGCTGCCGCCGTCGTTGTTCACGTATTGCGCGGAGATGTAAGCGTTGCCGCCGGAGAGCACCTGGCCGCTGTTGACGAAGCCAGCGCCGGCTTGGTTGAAGGTCAGCGTGCCGCCGCTGTTTACCTTGCCCTGGTTGGTCAGTTGCTGGGTGATTCCCAGGTCCATGCCCTGGCCGGAAGCGATGGCGCCCGACACGCCATTCCACAGCGTGGTGCCGGACAACAGCAGCTTGCCCATGCCGGCGATAGTGCCGTGGTTGGTGATTGCGCCTCGGCTCAGGAGGCTGGTGGCGCCATTGCCTTTATTGGCAATGCGGCCGGTGCCGTTGTCGATGGCTTCGCTGTTGATGGTCAGGATGCTGCCTGCGCCGACTGCTTCGATAACGCCGCCATTGTTTTGCAAGGCGCTGCCGGACGTCAGTTGCAGGTCGGTGCCGGCTTGCACGATGCCGCCGGCATTGTTTGCCACGCCGCCAACGGAGAGCGTGGCCTTGCCGTCTGCCACGAGCTGACCGCTGTTGGTGAAGCTGTTGGTGTTGATTGCCAGCTCGGCCCCGTAGCCATCCACGGTGGAGACCTGGCCGCTGTTGGTGAAGGACGATGCGTTGATCAGCGTCCTTCCCTTTGCGGCAACCTGGCCGCTATTGCTGAAGCTCGCCGCGGCTTCGTCGAAGGTCAGCGTGCCGCTGCTGCCGATAGTGCCTTGGTTATCGAGTTGCTGGTTCACGTCCAGCAGCATGGCTGCACCGGAACTGAGTTGGCCGCCGGCCTGGTTCTGCAGCGTGTTGACGTGGAGCTCAAGTGCGCCGTTGCCTGCGATCGTGCCGCTATTGGTGATGCCGGTGGCGCTGGTGACTGTGGTGTTGCCGCTGCCTGCGTTGACGATGCGGCCGTTGCTGTTGACGGATTGGGCGTTGACTGTGAGCCTGGACGCCGGACCGGCAGCTTCGATGGTGCCGCTGCCGTTATTCAGCCCGCTGGCTGCGTTCAGATTCAGGTCGCCGCCAGCGTGCAGCGTACCGCCGTTGTTGCTCACCGCGCCGCCAATCGTCGCAAGCAGTTGGCCGTCAGCTGAAACGGCACCGCCAAGGTTGGACAGGCTTCCGGCTTGCAGCGTAATGCCGCGGCCGGAGTTGCTCACTGTGTAAAGCTGGCCGCCATTGTTGGCGATACTGGACGCGATGATGCTGATTTCGCCGCCAGAACCCATGCGGCCACTGTTCGCAAACGAGGCCCCTGCCTGGTTGAACGTGACCGCGCCGGTGCTGCTGATGGTGCCGCCCTGGTTGTCGAGCTGCTGGCGCACTGCCAGGTCCAGCGTCGTTCCGGCGGAGATCACGCCACCGGCCTGGTTCTGCACAGTCTGCGCATTCAAGACCAGTGCGCCATTGCCGGCCATGGTGCCGCTGTTGATGAGGCTGCTCGCGCTGGTGATGCTGGTGCGCGCGGTGCCCGCGTTGACTATGCGGCCTGCGAGGCTGCTGATCGAATTGGCCTGCACGTCCAGCTTGGAACCAGCGCCCAATGCTTCCAGCGCGCCGCTGCTGTTGGTCAGAGTGCCGCCAGTAGTAACCGTCAAGTTGCCGGCCGCCTGCACCTGGCCCTGGGTGTTATCGAAGCCTGCGGCCGAAACAACGCTTGCGTTGCCTGCCGCTGCAATGGCGCCACTGCGGTTGCTCATGGTGCCCGCGCTGTCCAGCGTGATGTTTGCGCCGCCTGCGGTGGCCGTTGCGATCTGGCCGCCGTCGTTCTTGATGTTCGCGGCGTGGATGTTGATCGCACCTGCCGCAGCCATCTGGCCGCTGTTGCTGAACTGCGCAGCTGCCTGTTCGAAGGTCAGTGTGCCGCCACTGCTGATTTTTCCGGCGCTGCTCAAGGACTGGCGAACGCCGAAGTTCAGGTTGCCGCCGGAGGAGATGCTGCCGGCACTGGCGTTGTCCAGCGTGGCCGCGATCACGTTGACTACGCCATTGCCTGCGATCTGGCCGTTGCTGGTCACTGCACCGTTTGCGGTCAGGTTGGTTGCGCCGGTGCCCACGTTGACAATTCGGCCGGTGCCGTTGTCGATGCTGTTGGAGGTGATATCCAGCGTGCCGTTCGCTGCCGAGGTTTCGATGACGCCACCCTGGTTGGTGAGCGTTCCGCGCGAGGTGATGTTTGCGTTGCCGTCGGCAACGATGGCGCCGCTGGCGTTGCTGATGCTGTCCGAGTCCAGGCGCAGGTTGCCGCCGCCATCTTTGACCGTCACCAGTTGGCCGCCATCGTTACTGAAAGCGCCCGTTGTAAGCGTTGCACCGGTGCCGCTGACAAGCTGGCCGCTATTGCTTACTGCCTTGCCGGCTGCGTTCAGCGTGAATGCGGTGCGGCTGCTCATTGCACCTGCGTTGCCCATGCTTTGGCCGATAGTCAGGTCCAGCGTTCCGCCGGATGCGGCGATGCTGCCGCCGGTACGGTTGGCCAATTCGGCTGCGGACATGGCGAGGTTGCCGTTGCCGGCGATCAGGCCGGCATTATCCAGGATGGTGTCGACGTTCACCGTGGTGGTGTTAGTGCCGACGTTGACGATGCGGCCGGTGCCGTTTGCCAGCGAGCCGGCGTGCAGGTCGAGCGTGGCGTTCGGGGCCAGCGCTTCCACGACGCCGCCGCTGTTGCTCATTGCGCCTGCGGTGTCGATGTCCAGCGAGCCGGCGGATTGCACGGTGCCTTGGGTATTATCGAGCTTGCCGGCGCTGTCGATCGTCGCCGCTGCATCGGACATGATCACGCCGCCGCGGTTGCTGACCGAGTTGGCATCGATGGTCATTGCCGCGCCGGAGCCTTTGGCGGTGGCCAGCTGGCCGCCGTCGTTATTCAAATCTCCTGTATGCAGGGTCATTTCGCCTTGCGAGACGATCAACTTGCTGTTGCTGACCGAGGCTCCGCTGGCGTTGACTTGCAGGATGCCGCCACTGTTAATGGTGCCGGCATTGGTCAGCGAGCCGGTTACGGTGGCTGTCATGCCTTGCGCGGACGCGATGGTGCCGTTGGCTTTGTTTTCCAGCGTGGCGGCGGCGATTTCCAGCGCGCCGTTGCCTGCGATTGTGCCGTTGCTGGTGATTCCGCGCACGGCGGCCACGGTCGTGGCGCCAGTGCCTACGTTGACGACGCGTCCGGTGCCGTTGTCCAAATCGCCTGCATTCAGGTGCAGGGTGCTGGCGGCGGAGACTGACTCGATATTGCCACCGTCGTTCTTCACGGTGCCGCCGGCTTCAACCTGCAGGTCCGTGCGCGCTTGCAGCAGGCCACCGCTGTTATCGACATCCCCGCTGGCGTGCAGGTCCGCTTTGTTATCGGACATGAGGGTGCCGCTCTTGTTGCTGACACTTTGGGCGTTGAGCTGCACGCTGGCGTTCGAACCTTGTGCCGTGGCGAGTTTGCCGCCATCGTTGTTGATGCTTGCTGCGGTCAGGTCGATAGTGCCCGCGGCGACCATGGTGCCGCTATTGCGCAGCGCCAGGCCGGCTTGATTCGTTTGCAAGGTTCCGGCACTGCTGACGGTACCAGCGTTGTCCAGCGAGGATTGCACGGCGAGCGACATGTCGCCGCCGGCACTGACAGCACCTTGCGACTGGTTGCGCAGGGATGCGGCGGACAGGTCCAGTTTTCCATTGCCTGCGATCTGGCCGCTGTTTTGAATGTGGGCCGTTGCTGCGACGCTGGTAGTCCCGCTGCCGACGTTGACGATGCGGCCGGTCGTGTTGTCGATCGATGCGGCGTTCAGGTGCATGGTGCTGCCTGCGCCGGTTGCCTGAAGCAGACCGCCGGCGTTGTTCATGGCGCCGCCTGCGCCCAATTGCAGGTCGCGCGCGGCCTGGATTTCGCCGCTGCTGTTGTCGACCGTTCCGCCGACGGTGACCGTTGCGTCGGCTCCGGAGCTGATAATGCCGCTGCGGTTATCCAGCTTGCCAACGTTGGCGACAATGCCGAAGCCGCTGGCGGTGATGATCTGGCCGTCGCGGTTGTCAAGTTCGCGGGCGTTCAGGGTTGCAGCGCCTTTTGCAGTGATGGAACCGCTATTGCGCAGGGATGCGCCCTGCTGGTCGAAATTGAGTTTGCCCTGGGTGCTGATCTGGCCATCAAGGTTATTCAGTTCCGTGCGCACTTTCAAGTCCAGGTCGGACATGGCGGTGACAATGCCGCCGGTGCCGTTAGTCAGGCTTTCGGCGCTGACCGCCAGTGCGCCATTGCTGCCGATCAGGCCATTGTTGGCGATGTAACGATTAACCGTGAGCGAGGATTGACCGGTGCCGGTGGAAACAATGCTGCCTGCGCGGTTGGTCAGCGTATCGCCTGCCAGCGCCAGTTCATCGCGGCTTTCAATGCGTCCGGCGTCGTTGTTGATGCCGGCTGCGGCACGCAGGTCCAGCGTACCGCCGGAGCCGAGGTAGCCGCCGGCGTTGCTTGCGTCGCCGGCGATGTGCGCCGATGCGCTGCCGTCGGCGCGAATGGTGCCGGTGTCGTTCTTCAGCGAACCGGAGGTGATGTCGATGCGGCTGGTGCTGCCTTCGGCGGTGGCAATGGTGCCGTTGCGGTTGTCGATCGAGCTGTTCTCGATCTTCAGGGGGCCTTTTGCAAGGATCGCGCCGGAGTTCAGCAGCGCGGACTGGGCCTGCGACATAGTGAAGCTGCCGCCGTTGCTGATGCTGCCTTCGTTTTTCAGCAGCGAGTCGACGTTCATATTGACGTCGCCGGTGGCGGTGATTCGGCCTTGCTGGGTGTTCGTCAGCGTGGAGGCGTCGATATTCATGGCGCCGTTGCCGCCGATTTGTCCGCTATTGCTGATCGTCGCGGCCTTCAAGGCAAGCGGGCCGCTGCCTGCGTTGATGATGCGGCCCGCGGTGTTGTCGATTGCTGCGGCCTGCACTGCGAGGCCGCTTTGACTGCCCAGAGTTTCGATGGAGCCGTCCCGATTGCGTACGGCGCCTCCCGCTTCCAGGGACAGGCCTTTGTTGGCTTGCACCTGGCCGGTCGTGTTGTCCATGTCAGCGGACACTTGCAAGGATGCCTGGCCGCCTGAGGAGATCTGGCCGTGCTGGTTGGCGAGCGTCGATGCTTTCAGCGACAGGTCGCCAGCAGTGGCGATGGCGCCGGAAGTGTTGGTCAGGGCGCCGGTTTCCAGTTGTGCGTTGCCGCCGATGCGCCAGTCGCCTTGCTCGCTGCTGGTGGTGCCGCTATTCAGGGCGAGGTTGCCGCCGACGTTCAATTTGCTGGCGGCGCCGGAGATTTCACCGGCGCGCAGGTTCAGGTTTCCTGCGGTTTCCAGCTTGCCGCTCGCTTGCTGGAGCTTGCCGCCGACGTTGATGCTCGCGTCGCTGGCGCCCAGCTGGAGCATAGTGCCGCTGTCGTTATTCAGGTAGCGGGCGACCTCGATGGACAGTTTGTTTGCTTGCAGCAGCCCGCTGCTGTTGTCGAATTCGCCGAGCGTGGCGTTGAAGACGCCTCCGGTCAGCAGGCGGCCGGACTGGTTGTTCAAGGTCGAAAGCTGCAGCGTCGCGTCTTGCTGCACCCCGATCTGGCCCTGGCTGTTGTCCAGGGCGCCGCCGTCTACTTTCAGCGCGCGCAGGTTGGCTTGGCCGCGCTGGTTGCTCAACACGGTCGTGTCCAGGTTGATGCCGCCGGTGGCGGTGACCAGGCCGTGCTGGTTGTCCATCGTGGCGAATTTGAGTTCGCCCGCTGGCAGCGCTGGGACGGCGGTGCCGCCACTGGCGCCATTGCCTGCACCCGTTCCGCCCGTGCTGCCGGAGTCCGTGGTGCCGGTGCCGGCGCCCGCGTCAACGCTGCCGCTCGTGCCGCCCGTGGCGCCCGTACCGCCATCGGTGGCGCTGGCTACGGCCTGTCCCAACACACCATCCGCGTTATTGGTGCTGCCAACGTTGAGGTTCAGCGCAGACGAACCGCCTTGTACGATCTTCCCGCCTGCGTTCAGCAAGGCGCCATTGGCGCTGCCCAACTCAATGCGCCGCGCCTCGACCGAGCCGCCACGGTTATCGAAATCGCCAGTGACCGCTGCACGCAATTGCCCGCCAGCGTTCATGCTGCCGCCATTGGCCACGGAAGCCGATTTGAGCGCCAGGTCTTCACCTGCCTGCATCTTGCCTTTGTTCTCGACCGCATCCCGCACGGTTACCTGCATGCCCTTGGAGGCCGCCAGCGTACCGGTATTCTCCAGGCGCCCCTCGGAAGTGACGACCAGCTGCCCCGCCGCCGCACCGATCTCGCCGGCATTGCGCACGCCGACACCCGCCTCGGTACCGACCAGGAAAATCTGGTTTGCGTACATGCCGCCCAGGCGCGAAGCATCGATGGCGAATTGCGGCGCGCCATCGCTTGCTTTACCAACCTCGGTCACCGTTGGCGATTCGGCTTCTGCCACCTTGTTCACGCCAGTAACCACGTTCAGGCGCTGCGCCCACACGGCGGCATTCAGCACCAGCGAACGGCTGATCAAAGCCGTGTAGTCGGTCTTGCTCGCATCCAGGCCGGCGCCGTCGATCACGATCTGGCCGCGCTGCACGTCGTAGCCTGCCAGCCTGCCATCCGTCATGAACGGCGAACCGGTTGTCAGCGTCGCGCGGCTCACGTTGATAAAGCCGCCGCCATCCACCGAAATACCGGACGGGTTGGCAATGACCACCTCCGCCTTCTGGCCCGCCACTTCGATGTAGCCGCGCAGTGCACTAGGGTTATTGGAGTTGACCTCATTCAGGATCACCTTCGCGGCGCCCGCTTTCAGCCATGGGTTCGCCTCGACCCAACCGCCCAATTCGGTCTGCACATTCGAGCGCGAGTTGTTGAGGATCGCTCCACCCTTTGCCACGTCGAATTGCGAATAGACGTTGCGCGACACCCCGGCCGCACTTGGCCCACGCACATTCACCTGCGGCACGCCGTTGGCCGCCTTCAGCACGATGGCCTGGTTCTGGCTTGGCGCCTTTGGATCGGCAATGATCTGCGCCTGCACATGGCTGGCCCAAAGGAACCCGCCAAAAGCCGCGCCGAACAACAAGGTCAATCGGCGCAATGCGGGATGAACGATAGCGGCCGGTGCCGAGCTATCGAGTGCATCGGTCTGTCCGGCGCCTTTGCCGCAGCTGCGGGCGCTCTCTCCCACTGCCATCAGCATGCCACGTGCTTTGTTGAAAACGATACGGTAGCGAAGTTTGTTCATGATGCTCAGAATTCGTAGTTCAAGTTGAAGCCAGTGGCAACGCTGGCGGTGCGGAAGGCGTGCGGCTTGCTCACCGGCTTACCCGCGAAGAAGTCGGTACTCAGGCCGCCGAACTGGCCGCGCCAGCCCAGCGCAGCACCGGTCAGGCGGGTGCCGCGCAGCAGTGATGCGGACGGGCCGGATACGACGCCGTGGTCCAGCGCGAAGTAGAGCTGGTGCCGGCTCTCGGGGATGGTCCAGTTCAGGTCATTGCGCAGCAGCCAGCCACGCTCGGCAGACAGGCTGGCCTCGCCGTCGAAGCCGCGTACGGTGTAGCGGCCGCCGATGGAAAAGCGGTCCTGCGGAATCAGCTTGGTGCGGTTCCATTGGCGGCGCCATGCGGCCTGGTACGACAGGGACTTGGTCAACGGCCAGTTCAGCGTAACGTCGGCATTGAAGATGCGCGGGCGCGCGGTGCCTTCGTCGAAGGCCTCTTCCTGTGCCGGCAGGCTGCCGTAGGAGCTGGTGCCCAGCTTCCAGGTCAGGTTGCTGTCCAGGGTGGCGGCGCCGATGAATTCCTTGTGAGCGATGCCGGCCACGAAACCGGCCATGCGGCGGCGCTGCACTTCCACTTCCATGTCGTCGATGTAATTGCGGCTACCGCGCTGGTAGGTGCGCAGCGACAGCGTGGTCTTGCGCATGGCATCGCGATACACCAGGCGCGAGACCTTCAATTCGGCGGTGTTGCTGGTGCCGCGATAGATGTAGTCGTGGAAGGCGCCGGCTACGGTCTGGCGGTAGCGGTAGTCGTTCAGTTGCAGCGAAAGCAGCCAGTAGTCGAACGGCACCGAGTAATGCAGGGCATAGCCGCTGGTGCCGTACTCGCCGCCAGGGCTGTCGCCAGGTACGTTGCGGTTGAGGGTGAAGTAGAACAGGTCTTGCAGGCCGAAGGGATTGTCGACCGACAGCGTGAGGCCGCCCTGGTAGGTGCCGGTCGAACGGCTGCCGCTATCATCCACCGATGCGCTGAAGCGATAGGCGCGGCCGCCCTTCCATTTCACTTGCAGGTCGCTTTCGCCGGGCCGCTCGCCAGGCACGATTTCAAAGTCGGCCTGCGCACCCGGTACGCGTTTCAGGTTCTCCAGGCCTTGCTCGATGTCGCGCAGGTTCAGCAACTGGCCAGCCGCCAGCGGCAACGCGTTGTCGAACGCCGGCGTCTGTTCCGGATAACGCAACGCGCGAATGCGCCCAGGCACCAGTTTCAGGTGCAGCTCGCCGCTCAGCAATTCCTGCGGGGCTGCCAGCACGCGGGCCGTCACGTAGCCCTGCGCCACCAGCGCGTTCTGGACTTCGCCCACCAGGACGTTGATGCCGGCACTGCCAAGGCATCGGCCAAGAGCGCCGTCCGCCGCTTTCAGCGCCCATTGGAATTGGCCAGCCAGCTCGCCCTCCAGGAACACGCGGCGGATCGGGAAGCACGGCGATTCGTTTTCCGGCCAGACCGCCCGCGTAGCCTTAACTTCGCGCTGCAGACGCACGTCCGCCTTGGCCTCGTCCTGGCGTGCGCGTTCGCGCTCACGCTGTTCCTGGCGTTGCAGTTCCTGGTTTGCCAATGCAGGATCGACCTGCGCCAGCGCAGGCAAAGCTGCGCCAAGGCCGAGCGCAAGCTGCGCGGCCAATCCTATCCTCTTGCACAACATCTATTTCTCACGGGAATTTTTTCAGCCCGGAAGTATAGCTGTGTATCCTTCGTAACGAGATGTTTCGCTTATATATATTTATTATTTGGTGAAGGGTATATGGCAATTAGATAGGAGTTTGTGACAATTGGAGAGAATTAATCCAGTTAAAATCTCGCCTATCCCTATGGGGAAAACGCAAGTCACTCAAAATCAATGACTTGTGTTTAATTTGAGGAATCACTCTACTTTTGAAATACTGGCATCGCTGCCTGCTTTCCTTAATCCAGAGTTGAATAGTCGGTGTACCCTGTAGCGTTGCCGCCGAAGAAAGTGCTGCGGTCGGCAGGGTTAATTGACGCATTAGTTTTGAGGCGGGTAACGAAGTCCGGATTCGCAAGTACCATCTGGCCGTACGCCTCCACCTCCGCCAGGCCGGCTTCGACGTCGGCGCCGATCTGTTCGCGCGGGCGGCCAGGGCGATTCAACACCAGGGTGCCCTTCCACAACCTGCGGATATCTGCCAGCAGCGCTTCATCGCCCTGATGCATGATGTGCAGGTAGGCCAGGCCCGTACTCGTCGTCACGGACATTCGCGCTCGGCGCAAGGAACTGTTGCACCAGGTAGGCATTGGCACCGTGGATTTCCACGCCATCGGCGCCAGCTTCGATTGCACGGCGTGCGGCCATGCGGAAGTCGCCCACTGTCTGTCGTGCTTCGGCGGTACCGAGCGCGCGCGGCACCCGAATATCCTGCATGAACAGGCGGCCGCCTTTGGCGTGCACCGCATCCGCGACCTTCTTCCAGCCCTCGGCGTGGGCATCTGTATGGATGCCGGGCGTCGCCATATAACCCTGGCCATCTTCCGAAGGCTGGGTGCCCTCGGTGACGATCAGGCCCATGTCGGCGCGCTGGGCATAGTATTCCGCTGCGAGCTCGCCCGGCATGCCGTCGAACTGTGCGCGGCTGCGCGTCATTGGGCCTATGGCAAGGCGGTTGGCCAGGGTATAGCGGCCGACGCGGACGGTTTCAAACAGTTTGCTCACGGCGCCGGAGATGTTCTGGGCATCCCGAATTCAACGATTTCGCGCCGGATCGCCGCGCTCGAAAAGACCATCGGCCTGCGGCTGCTGCATCGCACGACCCGCAAAATCGAATTGACGGAAGCGGGACAAATCTATTTCGAACGCTGCAAGCGCATCGTCGACGAAGCGCGCCTGGCGTATGAACAACTGGGCGGCATGCTGGCGCAGCCGACCGGCGTACTACGCGCCTCACTGCCGGTGGATTTTGCACAGACCTATCTTGCGCCCCTGATTGCGGAATTCGCGCAACTGTACCCCGGCATCACCTTCGACCTGGACTTGACGCCGCGCCGCGTGGACCTGGTCAGCGAACCATATGACATAGCGATACGCATGGGTGAATTGGCGGACTCACAACTGATCGCGCGCCAGCTTGCCCTGCTGACGCCGAAGCTGTACGCCTCGCCCGGCTACCTTGCGCAACATGGCGAACCGTCCGAAGCGGCCAGCCTCGCGCCACATTCCTGCCTGGGATTGGTGAAGTCCAGTACCTGGACCCTGCTCGATGGCGAGCAAAGCGTGCCTGTCACTGTCGGCAGCCGCTTCGCCATCAACAGTGTTGGCCTGATACGCCGCATGGCGACGCTCGATATGGGGATCCTGCTGCTGCCGGACGAAATCGTTGCTGACGATGTTGCGGCAGGACGCTTGCAACGCGTCCTGCCGCAATGGCATGGCAAACCGACGCCGGCGTACGCCCTGACCGAGACCCGGCTGGTGCCGGCCAAGACGCAGCGCTTTATTGAATTCCTGCGAGAGCGGCTGGCGCGGCAGGGCTGACTTCCTCTTTGCGGACGTATGCCAGGCGGTACAGCAAGGGCAATAGCAGCAGCGTCAGCGCAGTGGAAGACAGCACGCCGCCAATCACCACAGTCGCCAGCGGGCGCTGGACTTCGGCGCCGGTGCCGGTGGCAATCGCCATCGGCACGAATCCAAGCGATGCCACCAGGGCCGTCATCAACACGGGCCGCAAGCGCACCAGTGCGCCGTTGCGTACCGCATCGGCCAGCGGCTGCCCCTGCTCGCGCAAGCTGCGGATGAAGGAAATCATCACCAACCCATTCAGCACCGCGACGCCGGACAATGCGATAAAGCCGACGGCTGCCGATATCGACATCGGAATGCCGCGCATCCAGAGTGCGAAAATGCCGCCTGTCAGCGCAAACGGAATGCCGGTGAACACCAGCGCGCCATCGCGTGCATTGTTAAACATCAGGAACAGCAGCGCAAACACCAGCGCGAGCGATGCCGGTACCACCACCTTCAGGCGTTGCGCGGCATTCTGCAGGTTTTCAAACTGCCCCCCCCAGGCCAGCCAGTAGCCGGCCGGCAGCTTCACGCCTTTCAGGATCGCTTGCTGCGCTTCTTCGACGAAGGAGCCGATATCGCGGTCCTGCATATTGACCGTGACCACCACGCGGCGCTTGCCCTGCTCGCGGCTTAGCTGGTTCGGGCCCGGCGCCGTGTCGAAGCTGGCGATTTCGGCCAGCGTAACGTAGGCTGGCCGCGCGCCATCCTTCTTCGGCAACGGCACTGGCAGGCGCTTGAGCAGTTCGATGTCCGAGCGCAGCGTTTCCGGCAGCCGCACCACGATATCGAAACGGCGATCGCCTTCGAACATGGCGCCGGCTTCGCGGCCGGCGGTGGCCATGGCGATCAGTTCCTGCACCTCGGCGATGTTCAGCCCAAGGCGCGCGGCGCGTTCGCGGTCGACCTGGATCTGCAGCATCGGCAGGCCGCTGGTTTGTTCGACCTTGACCCCGGAGGCGCCGGGAATCCTGTTGAGGATCGCGCCGATTTCGGTGGCTTTTGCGTTCAGCACGTCAAGGTCGTCGCCGAATACCTTGACCGCTACGTCGCTGCGCACGCCGGAAATCAGTTCGTTCACGCGCAGCTGGATCGGCTGGCTGAATTCATAGCTATTGCCCGGCAGTTGCTCCAGCGTGGCGCGGATTGCCGCCAGCAGTTCTTCGCGGCTGCGCTTCGGCTTCGGCCATTCCTTCTCCGGCTTGAGCATGATGTAGCCGTCCGAAATGCTTGGCGGCATAGGGTCCGATGCGATTTCCGCCGTACCGGTACGGGCAAAGACGTTGGCAATTTCGGGGAACTTCGCCACCAGCGTTTTTTCAATCTGCTGCTGCATCTGCACCGATTGTCCCAAGCCGGTGCCGGGAATGCGCACGGTCAGCACAGCGAAATCGCCTTCGTTCAGGTTGGGCACGAACTCGGTGCCCAGGCGCGTTGCCAGCAGCACGGACAGGGCAAGCACCAGGCCGGCGGCGGTAAAGACGACCGGGCGGTTGGCCATCACGTAGTCGAGCAGTTCGCCGTAGCGGCGTTTGGCTGCCAGCATCAGGCGCCCTTCTTCCTCACTTACCGGTTTGTTCATGAATAGCGCCACGGCAGCGGGCACGAAGGTTATCGACAGCAGCATCGCACCCAGCAAAGCCGTGACGACGGTGAAGGCCATCGGGTGGAACATCTTGCCTTCGATCCCCGAGAGCACGAAGATCGGCAGGTACACGATCATGATGATCAACTGCCCAAACAGCAGCGGCCTGCGCGCCTCGTGGGCGGCGGCAAAGACTTCCGCAAAGCGCTCTTCGCGCGTCAGGGTCCGCCCCGCCTGCTGCTGCGCATGCGCCAGGCGTCGTACGCAATTCTCCACGATCACCACGGCGCCATCGACAATGATGCCGAAATCGAGTGCACCAAGGCTAAGCAGGTTGGCGCTGACGTTGTTGGCCACCATGCCGGTGAAGGTAAACAGCATCGACAGCGGGATCACCATCGCCGTGATCAGCGCAGCGCGCAGGTTGCCGAGGAAGAGGAACAGCACGCCGATCACCAGCACCGCGCCTTCCAGCAGGTTGCGCTTGACGGTGTCGATTGCTTTCTCGACCAGCACCGTGCGGTTGTACACCGGCGTGGCCGAAACGCCGGCCGGCAGGCTGCGGTTGATGTCGACCATCTTCTTGTCGACTGCAAGCGCCACAGCGCGGCTGTTTTCGCCGATCAGCATGAAGACGGTGCCGAGCACCACCTCGCGGCCGTTGCGGGTGGCGGCTCCGGTGCGCAGTTCCGCACCAACACCCACCGTTGCAATGTCGGCGACGCGCACGGCCACGCCGTCGATGGTGGAGACCACGATATTGCCGATGTCGGCCACGGACTTGAGCTGGCCCGGGGCGCGCAGCAGGTACTGTTCGCCCTCTTTCTCGATATAGCCTGCGCCGACGTTGCCGTTATTGCGTTCCAGCGCCGTCACCACGTCCGACAGGTTCAGGCCATACGACGCCAGTTTGGCGGGAGTCGGTGCGACCAGGTATTCCTTATCGTAGCCGCCGATCGAGTTGATCTCGGTGACGCCGGGTACATTGCGCAGTTGCGGCTTGATGATCCAGTCCTGGATTTCACGCAGGTCGGTCGGCGTGTAAGGTGTACCGTCAGGCTTGCGCGCATCCGGCGCCGCATCCACCGTCCACAGGTAGATCTCGGACAGACCGGTGGCAATGGGACTCATGGTCGGCGTCACGCCCACTGGAAGCTGGCCGCGCGCGTCCTGGATGCGCTGGCTGATCAACTGGCGGGCGAAGTGGATGTCGGTGCCGTCCTTGAATACCACCGTGATCTGCGACAGTCCATAGCGCGACAAAGACCTGGTCTGCTCGAGGCGCGGCAGGCCGGCCATCAGCGATTCGATCGGGAAGGTGATGCGCTGTTCCACTTCCAGCGGCGAGTAGCCGGCGGCAGCGGTGTTGATCTGCACCTGGACGTTGGTAATGTCCGGCACAGCGTCAATCGGCAGCTTCTTGTAATTCACCGCGCCCAGCACGGCCATGGCCAATACCGCGAACATGACCAGCCAGCGGTGGCCTATGCAAGCCTGGATAATTCTGCTTAACATGGCGGCTCCTTAATCTTCATGCTCGGCTGTGCCCTTGCCCTGCTCCGCCTTGACGGTGAAGCTGTGAGCGGCGGCGTACCTGGAATCCTTGCGCAGGCCCGAAGTGAGTTCCACCAGCTTGCCATCGGAGCGGCCGACCGTGACCGGCACCGGCGTGAACGCCTGGCCATCACGCTGGAAGACGACCTGCGTGCCGTTCAGCACTTGCAGCGCTTCTTTTTCCACGGCGACCGCCACTTCAGCCGAGCCGGTGACCACGTCCACGTCAACGAACAGGCCGGGACGCCAAGCCAGCTGCGGATTCTCCAGCACCACGCGGGCCCGCGCGGCACGCGTTTGTTCGCCGATCATGGCACTGACGAAACTCACCTTGCCATTGACTGCGGCACCGGAGGCAGCCGAATGCAGCACGGCGTCCGTGCCGACCTTGACGATCTCGAGGTCCTTCGCAGGCACCACGACTTCCGCCCAGACCTGGCGCAGGTCGGAAACGGTGAAGATCTTGGTTTCCGCACCAATCGCCTCACCGACGGCAATATGTTTGTCGACGATCAGGCCATCGAAAGGTGCGCGTATTTCCAGACGGTTGAACGGGCCCTTGCCTGAGCCGCTGGCACCGATCGCCACCAGCTTCTGGCGCGCGTTCTGCACGGCGATGCTGGCTTCATGCCATTCCTGCTCCGCCTTCAGGTAGTCCTGGCGTGCAGAGACCTTGTCTTCCCACAGCTTCTTTTCGGATTCATAGACCGAACGCGCAAGCGCTGCGCGCTTTTCGGCCGCGGCCAGGCTGCTGCGTTGCTCCGACACGTCGGCGCTGGCGACGACTGCCAGCAGTTCGCCCTTGCGTACCTGCTGGCCAAGATTGGCCAGCACTTCCTGCACGATACCGTCGACGCGCGGCGTGACGTGGGCGGTGCGGTCTTCGTTCAGTTTGACTTCGCCCGGAAGGCGAACGAAGGTTTCAAGCCGCGCGGCGCCGGCGGTGCGCACCTTGATATCGGCCGCGGCGACCTGCGCATCGGTGAACGGAATTGGCTGCGTGCCGCCGGCAGCGCCGCCGGCCGGGTGTTCGTCGTGATGTTCGCTGGCCTCGGCATCGGCCTTCGCAGCCGGGGCGATGCGCTCCCAGCCCAAAACGCCGCCCGCAAACAGGGCGGCAACGGCCACCATGGCCGCAATAGTAATTTTCTGACGCTTGTTCATTTTGAATCCTTGGAGTCCAGGTTGCCAACCAGTTTTGCCAGGTCGGCCCGGGCCCGGTAGAAGTCTGAAATAGCCCGCAGGTGCTGGCCCTGCGCCTGCACCCAGGTACGCTGTGCATCAAGCACTTCAACGTAATTGAATTTGCCGGCCTCAAAGCCTTTCATCGCCGCATCGGCTGCATATTGGGCGCCGGGCAGCACGTCCTCGCGCACCAGGCGCTCCTGCTGCATGGCCGATTGCATGCGCGCATGGGCCTGCAGCGCCTCCGCCCGAACGCGCTGGCGAGTGGCTTCCAGCTCCGAGCGGGCCTTGTCAGTGCGGCGCTCGGCTGCCAGGATCGCACCCTGGTTGCGGTTGAAAAGCGGCAGCGGTACGGACAAGCCGATGATGTTCTGCCGCACGCGATCGCGCTCGGGTCCCTCGCTGCGCTTGCTGCCGACGATCAGCGCAACATCGGGCATGCGGGCGGCGCGCTCCATGCGCAGTGATGCCGCGCCTGCGTCGACTTCCGCGACGGCCCGCTCGATTGCAGGGGCGGAAGCGATCAGGTCTTCAAGCTGCGCGCCGTGCGGGCCGGCTTCGGCCGGCGTTGCGGGCGCGGCCAGCGCCCCGATTTCGCTGCCCGTGTTGCCAAGCAGGCTGGCCAGCTTGATGCGTGCTTCGTCCAATTCACGCTGGGCGGTCACGCCTTCCATGCGCCAGTTCGCTTCCGCCACCCGCGCCCGCGCCTCTTCGACTGGGGAGACTTTGCCCGCCAATACGCGCCGTGCCGCCGCGTCGCTGGAACGGCGTCCGCTTTCACTGACCTGCGCCGCCAGGGCGAGATGCTGCTGGGCGAGATAAGTTTGATGGTAGGCGGCGACAACTTCCGCCTCGATCCGCGCCCGGCCAACGGCCAGGTCCAGAGTCGCCGCACGGCTGCCGGCCTGCGCCGCCGCCATGCGCGCGGCGCGCTTGCCGCCCAGTTCAAGCGGGATCGATAGCTGGACGGTCGAAGATCCGCCTTCGCTGGTTTTCCCTTCGCGCAGGTAGTCCAGCGAAGGATTGGGCAACAGCGACGCCTGGCGTCCGGCTGCGTCGACGGCAGAAACTTCCAGTCCCAGCGCTTGCAGCTCGGGATTGCTTTGCCGCGCACGTTCCAGTGCTTCGGCAAGCGTCAATGATGGTTGCGCCCATGCCGGGGCCAGGCAAATGGCCGCCAGCAAAGGCACGCAAATAGCTTTCACAATTTTGCTCCTTGATGATTGATGGGGAACGGCTGCATGCGGCAGCCGGATCAATCAGCGGAGCCTGTCGGGACGCGGAGGAATGTCCGGAATGAAGGAATAGATAGGGGGCTCAGTTGAAGCCATCGGGGCAATCGACTCGACTTGCTGGCGCATGTCGGCCAGGTTGGCAACAAACGGCGCGTGGGAATGGTGGCAGAAGTCGCACTGCGTGCAGCAGGCACTGTCCGTACCCTGCGCATCGGCCGCGGCGGCAACATGTTCGTCGAGCTGCGACACCTTGATTTTCAGGCAGCAGCTATCCGTTGCCGCCAGGGTCGCCTGGAGCGGCAGCACTAACAACAGCAGGATAACGAGGACGCGCCGGATATTCATGAAGCCGAATTATAGCAATTATCGATAGCGGTGCAGCAGCCGGTCGACGGTGCCATCGGAAACCAGGCTGCCGATGGCACGCTGGACCTCGCGGAAAGGGATCGCGGATTTCTGCGAAAACGCGCACTGCGCCTTGAACGGGTCGAACTCAAAATCGATGCGCAGCTTGTGCTGCGGCTCGGAGTGCATCAGGTATTCGGCCGTCATGCGTCCCATGATTGCGTATTGCATGCGCCCATGCTGGATTTTCGAGATATTCAGTTCCATCGAAGGCGCATCTTCGCGCACAAAAGCACGGCCCAGCGCCGCATCGATCATCGAGTACGAATATCCAAGCACCGTGCCCACCGGTTTGTTCGCCAGGTCGGACAGGGCCCGGACCGGAGGAGCTTCGGGTCGTGAAACCAGCACGCCCGAATCGGGCATCAAGGGCTGGCTCCAGTTGAATGGGCCGGGCAGCCAGCGCGGCAGCACATAGCAAACGCCATCGGCACGGCCGCTCACCAGGTATTCGGAGACGCGCTTGGCCGGAACGCTGAGATAGCGGGCCTGCAGCCCCATTCGCTGCGCAATGCTGTCGCCCAGGTCCTTGAGCAGGCCATCGGCCAGGTCCCCGTCCTGGAAACGGGACAGGGGCATATTGTGATTGGTCGCCGCGATGAAGACCATCTCACCCTGGCCGGCAACTGCTGCAGGGCTCAAGGCAAGCAGCAGACACAGTGGCGCAAGACGAGAACGTAACATATTGGCATGATATCAGACGAGCTTGACCCAAGTCATGGATCGTGTGCGGCAACCGGGCGCAAACTTGTGCCAACATCAACACAGGAGGACATCATGTCTTATCGCACCATCGTAGTCCATGCCGACCGCGCGGCCAATGCCGAAGCCCGCATCGCGTTGGCAGCGGCCATCGCCGCCCGCGAAGAAGCCCACCTGGTCGGCGCCGCGATGACCGGTATGCCGCGCTCCATGCTGGCCGGCCGCAGCTATGAAGGCAGCGGCGTGTTCCTGGCCGACTACCTGCAGCGCGCCGAAGAACGTGTGCAAGTTGCGCTGGATCAGTTCAAAGGCCTGGCGGAGCGCCTTGGCGTCCCCTCTTACGAAGCGCGCAGCAGCAATGACGATGAATATGCGGGCCTGTGCATGCAAGCGCGCTACGCAGACCTGGTCGTACTGGGACAGGCTGCCGCCTCGGACAGCGATGAAGGCAGCCTGCTGCCCGACTTGCCGGACTACGTGCTATTGAATTGCGGCCGCCCGGTGCTGCTGGTGCCACGCGCCGGCCGCTTCCCGACCATCGGCAAGCGTGTGATGGTGGCCTGGAACGGCAGCATGGAAGCGGCGAAGGCAGTAACCGCCGCCCTGCCCTTGCTGCGCGGCGCCGAACAGGTAACGCTGGCGGTGCTGGGAAGCAGCGCGGACACCCTGGGCGAGTCGCCCGGCGCCGATATCGCCCTGTACCTGGCGCGGCACGGCGTGAAGGTGGAGGTCCTGCGCAGGCCGGAACCGGTCGATCCCGGCAAGGCTATCCTGTCGCTGGCGGCCGACTTCAATGTCGACCTGCTGGTCATGGGCGCCTACGGCCATAGCCGCTTTCGCGAAATGATGCTGGGCGGCGCCACGCGCAGCATACTGGCAACGGCAACGCTGCCAGTATTGATGGCGCACTAATCAGGCGGTCAGCACGCCGCGGCGCATCTGGTCCAGTTCAATCGACTCGAACAGGGCCTTGAAGTTGCCTTCGCCGAAGCCCTGGTTGCCCTTGCGCTGGATGAACTCGAAGAACACCGGGCCCAGCTGGTTTTCGGAGAAGATCTGCAACAACAGGTCGCCCGGCTTGCCGTCGATCAGGATCTTGCGCTCGCGCAGGGCCTGCAACTGCTCGCCATGGCCGGGAATGCGGCGGTCGACCAGCTCGTAGTAGGTGTCGATGGTGTCGAGCAGCTTCACGCCGGCGCCGCGCAGGCTGTCCACGGTCGCGTACAGGTTGTCGCTGCCCATGGCGATGTGCTGGATGCCTTCGCCGCGATACGCATCGAGGTACTCCTGGATCTGGCCGGCGCGGTCGGTGCCTTCTTCGTTGATCGGAATGCGCAGCTTGCCGCAAGGGCTGGTCATGGCCTTCGACTTGACGCCGGTCACCTGGCCTTCGATGTCGAAATAGCGCACTTCGCGGAAGTTGAACAGGCGCTCGTAGAATTCGGCCCACTCGCCCATGCGGCCGCGGTGCACGTTGTGGGTCAGGTGGTCGATATAGGTCAGGCCATGGCCTTTCGGGTTCTGGTCGACGCCTGGAATCGGCTCGAAGTCCACATCGTAGATGCTGATATTGCCGTTGCCCGGCCAGCGGTCCACCAGGTAGATCAGCGAATCGCCGATGCCTTTGATGGCCGGCAGGTTCAGCTCCATCGGGCCCGCCTTGCTTTCGAAGCCCCAGGCGCCAAGGCGCAGCGCGCGCTTGTACGCATAAGCCGCGTCCTTCACGCGGAAGCCGATGGCGCACACCGAAGGGCCGTGCAGTTCGGCGAAGCGCTGCGCGAACGAATCTTTTTCCGCGTTCAGCAGGAAATTGACATCGCCCTGGCGGTACAGGGTCACATCCTTGCTGCGATGGCGGGCGACGGCGGTAAAGCCCATCGCTTCGAAGGTCTTGCCCATTGCGACTGGGTCCGGCGCCGCGTATTCGATGAATTCGAAGCCGTCGGTGCCCATCGGGTTCTCCCACAGGGAATCGGTCATTTACTGTCTCCGGAAATGTGTGTAGATAACGGATATACTACGCACTGATTCTGGATTTTTTGCGCATCCTGCACGGAAAGCGCACTCAATTATGCGCATTTTGCGCATGACACAAGGACCTGATGATGATTACCGTCGACCGCCACGACCTCTCGCTGCTGAACGAGCTTCAGCGCAATGGAGAAGCGACCAACGCCGCCCTGGCTGAAGTGCTGCATTTGTCAGTCTCGCAGGTGGGGCGGCGCGTGCAGCGCCTGCGCGAAGCCGGCATCATCGACCACTACGCGGCCGTGCTGGAGCCGTCCACCGTAGGGCTGGACGTGATGGCCTTCGTCCATATCACGCTCGACCGCCATGGCGAAAAGCGCGGCGACGCCTTCGAAAAGGCGATCCGCGACGTGCCGGAAGTGATGGAGTGCTTTTCCGTGACCGGAGAAGCGGACTATGTGGCGCGCGTGGTGTCGCACGACCTGGCCTCGTTCGCCGACCTGATGATGAAGGAGATCCTGCTGCTGCCCGGCGTGGTGAACGTCAAGTCGAATATCGCACTGAAGAAGGTCAAGCAATCCACCGTGCTGCCGCTTGAGCACATCGTGCGGCCGAACCCGCGCAAACAGCGCATCGAGTTCGCCCGCACATAGGATTTACTTTACTTCGAGCGCGGTCACGGTCATCGCGCCGTTCGCGTTTTCCACGGTGAAACGTACCTTATCACCCGCTTTCACCTGGTCCAGCATGGCCGCATCCTTGGCGCGGAACACCATCGTCATCGCGCCCATGCCCAGGTTTTTCAGTTCGCCATGCTTGATGGTCAGCTTGCCGGAAGCCTTGTCGACTTTCTTGATTTCGCCATCGGCCGAATCGGCAACCACCGCTGGCTGTGCATGGTCAGTGACAGTATGCTGCGCCAGCGCGGACGTAGCGGCCGCGCATGCCACCGCCAGGATCACTGCTTGCAGGGTGCTGGTAAATACTTTCATTTGCTCTCTCCTTTAATTTGATGCGCCGAGCGATTCCGTCAATCGATCAGCGCCTTCACTATGATTTTGCCGTCCGGCGCTGTCGCCTCTTGCCGTACCAGCAGCTGGGTCGCCTTCGCCAGCCAGAATTTTGCGACGCTGCCGGGGCGGTTGTAGTCGGTGGTCAGCAGCCAGCAATCGACAGCGCCTTGCGGGCCCTGGATGGTTTCGCTGCCCACCACTTTCCAGGTGTAGCGCGCCGGGGCCGCGCCGCCAGGATGATAGAACATGATGCTGGCTTCATAGCCGGCAGCGAGGGGCAAGGCTTGCAGGAATTCGATGTCGGTTTCGAAATTGAAGGTCGGCTCAAGGGAGGCGAAGTCATAATCCTCCACCGTGCGCTTGCCTTCCTTCTCGCGGATGCGCTGGTGGGTGCGCGGCTTGAACGTATCCTTGTCGAAGCGGGAGTCGAGCATCACCACGCTGCTGTTAATGCCATCCCACCGCTGGCGAATCTGCATTCCCGCAGGCAGCAGCCGGACTTCACGCGTCCAGATGTCGACCGGCGTGTTGACTTCGCCATTGCGCACATAGCGCAGCCAGTGATGCGTGCCCTCCTTCACCATGTCCATGCGCGGCAACGGCACGCCGACCTTGATCTCGGCAGCGCCGACGGAAGCGCTGCAAAGTGCGAGGATAAGCAGCCAGCATTGATGCATAACCCAGTCTCCTTAAAAGTAGTGCAATTATGCCAGCACTGCCACTTATTTGCGCAGCTGGATTTTCCGCATTTAAATCAGGATCTTACCGCTCGGCTCCCTTCCTTGTTAACAGACTTTTCCACAGAAAGCGTTAACAAGTGGGGCACTTATGTTAGCTTGACGAACCCGCAATAAGAGACAAGCTGATTCCATGACTTCAAAGAGTTCGGTTGTTTGCCTTGCGCTGCTGCTGGCGCTTTCCGCTGCACAGGCCGCGCCCCGATATGCCAGCGGCCAGCACCTGCAAGTGCGCTGGGAGCAGCAGGATGGCGGCAGGGGCGGCCAGCTTGAAGTCACGAACCGGGACCGCCATTCCTTGCCCGCGCGCGGCTGGTCGATCTATTTCAACTGCACCGAATGCGCCGTAGCGGGGCCGCTGGCGGGCAAGCTGACGCTCGATGACCTGGGTGGCACGCTATACCGCCTTCGACCCGCGCCGGGCTTCGGCGGCCTGGCGCCGGGACAGGCGTTGAACGCGGCCTACCGCTCTCCCACTGCGGACGCCAAGGTCTACCGCGCCCCTTCCGGCCTTTACCTCGTGTATGAGGCGGCACCGGACACCGCGCAAGCGATAACGGACTACCGGTTGCTGCCGCTGCCGCGCCCCGACCAGCTTGAAAAGGGCCAGGCAGTAACGGCCCAGGACCTGTATCAACGCAACGCCAGTACCATCGCGCTTCCCGCCGAGGCCTTGCCGCCCATATTCCCGACGCCGCTGCAATTGCAAAAAGGGACTGGCGCACTGCACCTTGAATCCGCGCCGGTGGTCGTTGCCGGCGACGGTTTGAAGAATGAGGCCGTCATTGCCGACAGCCTGCTCAAGCAATACTGGCCTGCAAGCGCAACCGCGCCATCCGCAGCAACGCTGCGGCTCTGCGTGGCTGCCGTCGCCGGGCAAGCTTCGCCGGAGGCGTATATGCTGGCCGTCGATGCCGGCGGCATCGCCATCACCGGCAACAGCGCCGCCGGCGTCGCGCGCGGGCTGCAATCGCTGCGCGACCTGCTGCCGCTGCCGGCTGCGGGCGGCAGGAAAGTGGTGGACCTGCCCATGCTGACGGTCACCGACGCGCCGCGCTTCGCCTATCGCGGCCTGATGCTGGACGTCAGCCGCAACTTCCAGCCCAAGCAAACCATCTTCCGCCTGCTCGAGCTGATGGCGCGCTTCAAGCTGAACACCTTCCATTTCCACCTGACCGACGACGAAGGCTGGCGCCTTGAAATCCCCGGCCTGCCGGAATTGACCAGCATCGGCGCGGTGCGCGGGCACAGCTCCAGGCCTGGAGTACGGCTGCAACCGGAATACGGCTCCGGCCCCGATGCCGCAGACCCGCACGGCAGCGGCTACTATTCCCGCGCCGACTACCTGGAGATCCTGCGCTACGCGGCAGCGCGCCACATCGAAGTGATCCCGGAAATCGAAATGCCCGGCCACGCCCGCGCCGCGGTAAAGGCGATGGAGGCGCGCTACCGGCACATGCAGGCCGCCGGCCAGGCAGGTGCCGGCAAATACCTGCTGAACGACCTCTACGACCGCTCGCAATACAAATCCGCACAGAACTACAGGGACAACGTGATGAACCCGGGCCTCGAGTCCAGCTTCACCTTTATCGAACACGTGGTGAAACAGGTCGCCGCCCTGCATCGCGAAGCCGGAACCCCGCTGCGCTCCCTCCATGTCGGCGGCGACGAAGTACCCGCCGGCGCCTGGGAAAAGTCCCCGGCAAGCCGCGCCCTGATGGCCAGCAAAAGCCTGCAAACCAAGGCTGAACTGTGGGACTACTTCTACGACCGCGTCGACGACATCCTGCGCCAGAACGGCCTTGCCACCGCCGGCTGGGAGGAACTCGGGACGCACAAGCACACACCCAATCCGCATTTCGCCCAACGCGGTTTCACGCTCTACGTCTGGAATAACGTCGGCGATTCGGCAGACCTGGGCTACCGCCTGGCCAATGCCGGCTACGACGTCGTGCTGGCCCCGGCCACCAGGCAATACCTGGACATGAGCCACAACAGGAATCCCGACGAGCCGGGGGTCAACTGGGCAGCCTATATTGAACTTGATGATGTCTACAACTTCGTCCCGCTTGACAAGAGCCTGACCGACGCCGGCCAGCGCCGCATCCGTGGCCTGGAAGCCGCGTTATGGACCGAAACCATCCGCGACCCTGCACTGATCGACTACCTGCTCATGCCGCGCCTGCTGGCCGTGGCCGAACGTGCCTGGGCGGCCCCGGCGCACAGCGACGCCTGGCCGGCCTTCGCCAACGTCCTGGGACAGCGCGTGCTGCCGCGCCTCGACCTGGAGTCCGCGCCTTTCGGCCCGGTCTACTATCGCATCGCGCCACCCGGCCTGGTGCTGGAAGGCGGCAAGGTCTACGCCAACCATGCCCTGCCCGGCCTGGCCTTGCGCTACACCAGCGACGGCAGCAAACCAACTGCCAGCAGCGCGCTGCTGCAAGGCCCGATTGCCGACCGCGGCCTGGTCCAGGTGGCAGCCTTCGACCGCAATGGCAGGCGCGGAGGAATCTCGCGCATCGACAACCGCTAAAGAAACACAACGATCTTCCGAAATGGCGTATCCTCGCCGTCGCATGATTGCTTTTAATGCAACATTCAGAAACTATTCATTTCGGGAGACTACATGAAGAAGATATTGGGCGGCTTCGCCCTGGTAATTTGCGCAGCGCATATTCCTGCCAGCGCCAACACGATTTACCTGACGCGCCACGCCGAGAAATCCGCCACCGGCACCGATCCTGTGCTGACTGCCGAAGGACAGGTACGCGCCACCAACATCGCCGCGACACTCAAGGATGCGCAGGTCAAGCACGTCTATTCGACTGCCTACCAGCGCACGCAGCAAACGGCACAGCCCCTGACCACCTACCTGAACCTGCCGGTCACCAGCTACGATGCCGGCCAGCTCGCGACGTTCGCGCAGCAGTTGCGCGGCCTGCCCGACAATGCCCTGGTGGTCGGCCATTCCGACACCACGCCGGACTTGATCCGGCAACTGGGCGGCGATCCGGGCAGCGCCATTGCCGAAACGGAGTTCGACCGCCTGTACCAGGTAACGATTGCGGCCGACGGCTCCGTTACCACCAACCTGCTGCATTCGCTTCCAAGCAGCTTGAACCTGCCATGCGCCAGCGTGTCCCTGAACCAGTCCAGCCTGACCGCCACTGCGGGCAACTGGCTGTACTTCACCATCAACGTGCCTGAGTGCGCAAATACCCTGAACGTGAACATGAGCGGCGGCAGCGGCGATGGCGACCTGTATGTCCGCTTTGGAGCGCAGCCGACTGCCAATGATTATGCCTGCCGTCCCTACAAGAGCGGCAACACGGAATCCTGCGCGCTAAGCAACCCGCAGGCGGGGACCTGGCACATCGGCATCCGCTCCTACTCGACCTTCAGCGGCGTCTCGCTGAACGCCAGCGCGGCGCAATAGACGCGCGCTCACGCGCGCTGCAAGGCCTGCCCGCTGATTTCGGACAGGCATTTGCGCAGCACATTCAAGTCCACCGGCTTGACCAGGTAATGCTGCATGCCGGCCTCGGACGCGCGGTGGCGCGCCTCCTCATGCCCCCAGCCGGTCATGGCGATGAAAACAATATCCTCGGCCCCTTCGAGTTCATGGATGCGGCGCGCCGCGTCGTAGCCCTGCATATCGGGCAGGCCGATATCCATCAGAACGGCGTGCGGATGGAAACGCTGGGCCAGCGCGATCGCGCCCTGGCCATCGTGGGCCTTGGCGACCGTATGGCCTTCCATTTCCAGCATGACCCGCAACATGTCCGCGCCGTCTTCATTGTCGTCGACGACCATGATGCGCAGCGTATCATCGGCACGGCCTTTGAAAGCGCCGGAAGCGGGCCGCTCCTTGCTGCGCCGCTCCGGTACCACAATCGGCATGCGCAGGACGAATTCGCAGCCTTCGCCGCTGCCCTCGCTGGTAACAGAGACACTCCCGCCGTGCATGCGCGTGAATCTCTGGGTCAGGCTAAGCCCTATCCCCAGTCCGCCGAGGCTGTGCGCGCGCCCGGCTTGTCCCTGCACGAACAGGTCGAAGATGCGGGAGCGCGCCTCCGCCTCAAGCCCGGCGCCATGGTCGCGCACCACGAACACGATATCCTCGCCTTCCGCCTCCGCATACAGGTGAATGGTCGACCCCGGCGGCGAGAATTTGACCGCGTTGCCCAGCACATTGGCCAGGCTCTGGACCAGGCGCGCACGATCGCCAAACAGCAGCACGCTCCCCGGTGGTTGGCGCAGGTCCAGCGTATGGCCGCCTGCATCGATCTGCTGGCGGCAGATTTCCACGGCGTGCTGCAGCACTGTCGCAGCGCCGATCCGTTCGCATTTCAGGGCCACCTTGTCGTTGGTGATGCGCGCCACGTCCAGCAGGTCGTCCACCAGGCGGGTCAGGTGACGCACCTGGCGCTCCACCACCTGGCTGATGCTGCGCACCTTGGGGTCGGTATCCGGTATGGTGTTCAGCACGTCCATCGCGGTGCGGATCGGCGCCAGCGGGTTGCGCAACTCATGGCCGAGGATGGCCAGGAATTCATCCTTGCGGCGGTCGACTTCGCGCATTTCGTATTGGCGCCGGCGCGCACGCCCCGCCGACAGGGCTGCGCTGACCAGGGTTGCCCTGCGCACCGGGCGCTCAAGCAGTGTCGCGTTGCCGACCCGTTCAAAAATCCGTTGGATAGCGGGCGAGTCCAAGCCCTCCTTGCTCAGCACCAGTACTGGTAAATCCGACCAGGCCGGCTGGCCGGCAAGATAAGCGGTGAGCTCGCACAGGAAGTCGTCGTTGAAGGCTTCTTCGATCACGAACAGCGCAGCCGCGCCCTGCTGCAGCTCATTGACGACGGAGCCCAGTTCAGGGCAGATCTGGCAACCAAGGCGCGCCTGTCCCAACACCTCTTCAATCAGACGTGCGTCCTTGCCGACAGGGGCAAAGATGACGATGCGCTGCTCCAGCTCATTCATGCTCTGCTTCATCCTTGTCTTGCGACACATTCACCGGCACCCCGGTCAGGATGCCGCGGAAGTCCTTCAGCACCGGCCCCACTTCGATGCCTTGGTCGCTAATTGAGAAAGCGCGCAAAGTGGTTTCGTGCTTGCTGCCCCGTTTCTTAAAGACCGATAAGGCCTTGTGCACCGAACCGCCTGATTCGTAGTAGCGCAGCAGCAGCACGTTATCGGCCAGGTAGCTCACGTCGACCTTGCTCCCCATCGTCCCGATCATGCTCTGCTGCACACCGACCAGCAGGGTCACGACGCCGCGCTGCCCCAGGTAGGTCAGTACTTCACGCAAATGCGTGGTCAGGAAACGTGCTTCCGGCATCGCATTCATATAGCCGTTCAGGCTGTCGATCACGATTACCTTTGCACCTTCGTCGGCAGCAGTGCAGACCGCATGTGTAAACTGGCCGGGCGACAGTTCGGCCGGGTCGACCTGGTTCACCTGAAGCAGGCCTGAAGCCAGCGGCGTGCGCAAATCCATGCCAATGCCATCCGCGCGGTTGAGCAAGGTATTGTAGGATTCTTCAAACACGAACATTGCGGCCTTCTGCCCGCGGTCCGTGACGGCTTTGACGAATTGGGCAGCAAGGCTGGACTTGCCGGTTCCCGGCGGCCCTGAGACCAGGGTACTGGAGCCCTCTTCAATCCCGCCGCCCAGCAAGGTATCGAGCAATGGCAGCCCGCTTGCCACCTGCCCCCTGCTTGCAATCTCGCGCGATTCGGAGGCCACGATGCGCGGATAGGCAACGACACCGCCGGAAATGATCACGTAGTCATGCGGCCCCCGCCGGTAGTCGATGCCGCGGTATTTCAAGACGCGCACGACGCGCCGTTCGGCGCCATAGCCCGACTCGAGCTGCTGCAGCGAGATCACGCCATGCGCGATGCTGCGCACCTGCTGGTCGCCGCCTAAAGCCGTTTTATCGTCCAGGAACAGCGCGGTGCAGGCACGCTTGGCGAAGTACTGCTTCAGCGCCAGCACATGGCGCCGATAGCGCAGGGGGCTGCCCGCCAGGAGCTGCAGTTCCGACAGTGAATCGAGCACCATGCGGGTAGGATTGAGCCGATTGATCTGCGCCAGGATCAGCCGGTTGGTTTCGCCCAGCTCGACTTCGGAGGGGTGAAACACCGTGTACTGCTCATCCGGGTCAAGTACGCCTTCGGCCGGGATGATCTCGTGCACGGTGATGCCGTCCAACGTGAAGCCATGCGACTGCGCGACCGCGCGCAGCTCCACTTCGTTTTCCGCCAGGGTGATGTAGAGCACCGGCTCGCCATGCCTGGCGCCTTCCATCAGGAACTGCAAGGCCATGGTGGTCTTGCCCGTCCCTGGCTCGCCTTCCACCAGGTAAAGCCGGTGCTTGGTCAGGCCCCCGGCCAGGATCGTGTCGAGGCCGGCAATGCCGGTCGAGATAAAGGCGTCAGTCTGCTTGTTCTGCGGCTGGAGCATGGCGGTCCTGCACGAAGATTGTCGATAAGACACTTTAGCACTTGTTGCCAATCGGCTTGTTTCGATTGCCCTTTATTTGCGCAGCGGAATTTTTTCTAATTGAATCAACTATTTAGCCTGCCGTGCCGCGCCTTGTTAACAGGGTTTTCCACAGAAAGCGTTAACAACTTCTCCTCGCCCAACAGCCACTACCAGGGACTGCCCCCGGCTGCTGACGCATGCGGAATCACGCCACCCGCTCGCGACACCGTCAAACTCAATTATTGAACAAAAATCAAAAGTGTTTAGCAAATCCTGGGCTTAATCTGCAAATATTGCCCCGGTACACTGCGATCCATTGAAAAACTCTGCGAGTCTATTCCGATGCGATCCTCTACCGCCCTGTTAGCCCTTGCCACTGGCGCTTTTGCCATCGGCACCACCGAATTCACTCCCATGGGCCTGCTGCCCGTGATTGCCGACGGCGTCCAGGTCAGCATCCCCACTGCGGGCATGCTGGTCTCCGCCTATGCCGTTGGCGTCATGGCCGGCGCCCCGGTGATGACCTTGCTGTTCAGCCGTTTCGGCAAGCGCGCCGCCCTGATGGCGCTGATGCTGATCTTCACGGCCGGCAACTTGCTGTCGGCCTTCGCGCCAAGCTATACCACCCTGCTGCTGTCGCGCCTGATCACCAGCCTGAACCACGGGGCCTTCTTCGGCATCGGCGCCGTGGTGGCAGCCAGCGTCGTACCTAAAGAAAAGCAGGCCAGCGCCATCGCGGCCATGTTCATGGGCCTGACCGTCGCCAATATCGGCGGCGTGCCTGCCGCCACCTGGATTGGCCAGCAAGTCGGCTGGCGCGTAGCCTTCGCCGGTACCGCCGTGCTTGGCCTGGTCACGATCGCCGCTCTCTGGCTGGCCTTGCCCAAGGGCGAGCCTGGCACCCCGCCCAAGCTGCGGCGCGAACTGAAAGTACTGACGCGTCCCGAAGTGCTGCTCGCCATGGGCACCACCGTGATGGGTTCCGGCGCCATGTTTGCGCTCTACACCTACGTGGCGCCAATCCTGGCCGAAATCACCCATGCCACCCCGGGCTTCGTGGCGTTTGCCCTGGTACTGATCGGCGTCGGCTTCACGCTCGGCAACAGCCTGGGCGGCCGCCTGGCCGACTGGTCGCTGGACGGCGCCACCAAGCTGATTCTGGCTGCCCTCGCCGTGACCATGGCTGTGCTGCCGCTGGTGATGACGACCGAGCTTGGCGCTGCGATTGGCCTGGTGGTGTGGGGCGCTGCGGCCTTCGGCATCGTGCCGCCGGTGCAGATGCGTGTGATGCAGGCTGCAGCACAGGCTCCCGGCCTGGCCTCGTCGGTGAACGTCGGCGCCTTCAACCTGGGCAACGCGCTGGGGGCGGCCCTGGGTGGCGTGGTGATCGGCCAGGGCCTGGGCTATGCCGCGGTGCCCCTGGTTGGCGCTGCACTGGCGGCCGGCGGCCTGGCGCTGGTCTGGCTTGGCAATGCGGGCCGCCGCAATGCATCGGCTTCCGCCGCTTCCTCGTTCTGAGCCGGGAGTCTTCATGAGCGCTTCCTTGGCTCGCCTGACTGCCGGCGGCTTCAGCATCGGCATCGAGGCTCCGCTGGATAACGACTGGACGCATGCCGGCGAGCAGGCCAGGCAACAGGACGGCCGCCTGCCCGGCGAACCGGACCTGCAGCGCCATGCCGGACTGGCGCAACTGGCGGACCGCCTGGGTTTCCGCGCCCTGTGGGTGCGCGACGTGCCCATGTACGACCCGTCCTTTGGCGATGCGGCCCAGGTGTTCGAGGTATTTTCCTATCTTGGCTACCTGGCAGGCATCACCAAAGACATCCTGCTTGGCACGGCTGCCGTGGTGCTGCCGATCCGCGAGCCCCTGCTGACGCTGAAGTCGGCGGCTACGCTGCAGCGCCTGAGCGGCAACCGCCTGGTGCTGGGCGTGGCCAGCGGCGACCGGCCGGTGGAGTACCCGCTGTTCGGCCGCGACTTCGCCGAACGCGGAAGCAACTTCCGCGAGCAGGTCGCGCTGCTGCGCGACGGCGCGCAATCCGGCCTGCCACCGGGCCTGGATGTTTTACCGCGCATGGCAGCGCCGTTGCCGCTGATGGCGGCCGGGCTGGCCCAGCAAAGCCCGGCCTGGATCGGCGCCCGCATGGACGGCAGCCTGGCCTATCCCGGCACGCCCGAGGACCATGCGCGCCGGGTAGCCGCCTGGCGCGCCGTGGCAGGCGACAAGCCGTACGCCACCTTCATTCATCTGGACTTGAGCGAAGGCGCCGATGAACCAATGCAGCGCTGGCGCTTCGGCTTCCGCGGCGGCCGCGACGCCCTGGTCGAGGAACTGGCTGCGCTACGCGCGGCCGGGGTCGACCACGTAGGCCTGCATTTCCGGCGCAACCGCCGTGCGCTGGATGAAACTTTCCACGAGATCGCCGCAGACGTGCTGCCGCTGTTCCACGCTTGAACAGTTACTTGGAAGCTGGGCACTTCTTGCGAGGCGCCCAGTCCCACTGGCCGTTGTTCTTGACCAGTTTCATTTTCCATTTGCGGTTCTCGTCGGAGGCGCAGGTTGCGCTTGCAACCAGTTCTCCATTCGGCATCCAGGCTGGCATGCCCAGGTCAACGTACCTGTAACTTTGATCGGGGGCCGAAATAAAGTTGTACCCGGTCCAGGATACCTGGCCGTTCACCGCATAGATCGTCCACACATCGCCATCCAGGCCGTCCCCGTGTTCGCTGGCGAGATAAGCGCGGCGATCTTCCGAGAACAAGACGCTTTCGCCGCCTTTCATGACGGTTCCGGTCTGTTCGTCAATCAGCTTGCCGGTGAACTCGCCGCCATCCTCGACTTTGATCAGGATGAAGCCTTCTTTACGGTCGCAAAAGTAATGGTGGACGCCGTCCAACGGCTCGTCATAGGGAGGCTTGTCCTTGAATGTCTGGACGCCGGCCTTGGTGGTGACCTTCAACAGGTGCGCACCTTTTCGAGCCACGACGCCCGAAGCGAGCCGGTTGATGCGCACCTGCTCCTTTTCCGTCCCGGATGAAGGACAATTCAGCTCAAGGGGCGCAGCCTGGAGTATCGCGCTGCAAAGCGCCAGCGAGGCGAGGAGGATTGAATGCGACAGTCTTTTCATTCTATTTGATTACATCGTCGTTCCGGAGCTGCGCATTCACCTGCACCAGGCGTTGCACGAACCGGGTTGGATTGTTGACGGGATGGTACAGGTTAGGCGCTTTGATCATTGCCACCAGGCCCACGAACTCCGGTTCAGTGAGCAAGTCCAGCGCTTTGCCGTAGTAACTGATTGCAGCGTCCTCGAATCCGTGAACCTGTTTTCCCTCCTGGGTTCCCAGATAGACCAGGGCCGCATAAGCAGCCAGCTGCCGCTGCTTGTCCAGCTTGTGGTCCAGCACCAGGGCCATCACGTCGCGCCCGATGTCGATCTTCTTGCAGCAGTCGAAGACGCCACGGTAAAAGCGCTGGAATGCGCCCGTGGCGCCATCCAACCGCGTGTCGCCAAGGTACACGCTGCGCGCCAGCGAAGAAGTAATGGTCGCCAGCCCCTGCCCGCTCCACGCACTGAGGCCCCGATGGTTGAAGAAACCCGGGTCTTCAATCTTCAGCAGGATCTCCACCTGGCGCGGCGATAGCGGCATTAGCCCGGCTTGCGGCAAGCCCCGGGCGGCAGAAGGGAAAGCCACCCAGGCCCACGCCGCGGCAATGGCAAGGTAGCTGGCAACGGCTAGCAGGAATGCCAGCAAAGCTCTACGCGCAAATTTCAATGACGGTTCCCGTTCAACTTTCGAAGGCCGCAGACTTTAGCCGAACTGAAGTCCCAAAAGTCTATCGAATAGTCACGAGTCCGGACTTTCACATCAAATGTCGTATCATGCTGGCATGTTCGAATTCCCGCCAAACGTGTGCATCGCTACGACCTGATTAGCTGTCATGACTGCGGCGTGCTGCATAGCCGCCGCCCGGTGCGTCCGCGCGAGAAGGCACGCTGCGTGCGCTGCCGTTCGGTGATGTATCGAGGCATCCATTCCGACGCGAGCCGTATGGCGGCGATCACCCTGGCCGCGCTGATCGTGTTCGTCATCGCCCAGTGTTTTCCGATCGTTGAACTGGACGTGAACGGCAACGCCTCGCGCGCCACCCTGCTCGGTTCCATCATCGTGCTGTGGCAGGGACATATGCCGCTGGTGGCGGCGGCGGTCTTCATGTTTACCGTCCTGCTGCCGGCGGTCGAACTGCTGTCGCTGCTGCACGTCACCCTGGCGCTGGCGGGCGGGCACAAACCGAAGTCGTTCAACCTCCTGCTGTATGCGATTCACCTGGCGCGGCGCTGGGGAATGACCGAGGTGCTGATGATCGGCATCCTCATCACCATCGTCAAGATGACCAGCCTGGCCACGGTAGTGCTGGAACCTGGCTTGTTTGCGTTCGCCGCGCTGACACTGATGCTGGCCATTGTGGTCTCGTTCGACCCCAAAATGCTGTGGAACCTGGGCGACGCCCTGACGCCCCAGCCTGACGTGCCGCCGCCCGTTCCGCAAGCAGCGTTGTCATGCCACGTCTGCGGCCTGGTGTCGGCTGACAACGGCGCGCGGCGCCAGGACTGCCCGCGCTGCCATGCGCGCCTGCATCACCGCCACCCCGATAGCCTGGGGCGCACCTGGGCCCTGCTGGTTGCCGCGGCCATCCTGTACATTCCCGCCAACCTGCTGCCGGTGATGTACACCCATTCCCTGTTCGGCCTGGAGGATGACACCATCATCAGCGGCGTGCTGTATTTCTGGGACAGCGGTTCGCCCGCATTGGCCGCGATCATCTTCATCGCCAGTATCGTGGTGCCGCTGCTGAAGCTGGCCGCCCTGTCGCTGCTGGCATGGACGGCGCAGCGCCGCTCGCGCTGGCGCCCCTTGCAGCGCACCGTACTGTACCGGATGGTGGAATTCGTCGGCCGCTGGTCGATGCTGGACATCTTCGTCATTACGCTGACGGTGGCCCTGGTACGCTTCCAGACCCTTGCCACCATCACCGCCGGGCCCGGGGCCCTGGCGTTTTGCGCCGTCGTGGTATTGACCATGCTGGCGTCGATGCAGTTCGACCCGCGCCTGATCTGGGATCCTGTCCCGCCAAATGGAGAAAAACATGCCTGAACACGACGGCACCCCGGCCAACACTGCCGGTGCGCCCCTGCCCCAGCCCCAGGTCGAGAAGGCCAGCCACTGGCTGCCTTCGCTGGTGTGGCTGGTGCCGCTGCTTGCGGCGCTGATCGGCATCGGCCTGGTAGCCAAATCCTATTTCGACGAAGGCCCAACCGTGGTGGTCAGCTTCCGCAGCGGCGAGGGACTTGAGGCCGGCAAGACCAAGGTGAAATACAAGGACGTGGACGTCGGCCAGGTGCGCGCGATTTCCCTGTCGCCGGACCTGAGCAAGGTACTGGTGACCATCGACATGAACAAGGATGCGCGCCGTTTCACTGCCGCCGATACCCGGTTCTGGGTGGTGAAGCCGCGCATTGGCGTGAGCGGCGTATCGGGTCTTGGCACCCTGCTGTCGGGCGCCTATATCGGCGTCGATGCGGGTAAATCAAAGGAAAGCAGCCACGATTTCACCGGACTGGAAAAAGTGCCGCAAGTGGCGGGCGACCAGAAAGGCACCTACTACACCCTGCACGGCGAATCGCTTGGCTCGATCGATGCAGGTTCGCCGGTCTTTTACCGTCGCATCCCCGCCGGCCAGGTCATCAGCTATGACCTGGAAAATAACGGCCAGGGGGTGGCGGTCAAGGTCTTCGTCAACGCGCCCTACGACCAGTACGTCGGCAAGAACACGCGCTGGTGGCACGCCAGCGGCGTGGACCTGCAGCTGGACTCCGGCGGGTTCAAGCTGAATACGCAATCAGTGGCGGCGCTGCTGGTGGGCGGCATCGGCTTTGAGTCGGTTACCGGCCGCAAGCCCGACACCGTCGCTGCCGCCGGCACCGAATTCCCGCTGGCAGCCGACCAGGCCCGCGCCATGCGCGAACCGGACGGTGCGCCGATTACCACGGTGTTCTACTTCAACCAGTCGCTGCGCGGCCTATCTCCCGGCGCACCGGTCGACTTCCGCGGCATTGTGCTGGGCGAAGTGCGCTCGGTCGGCGTCGAGTTCGATCCTGTCAAGAAGGACTTCCGCATGCCGGTGACGGTGGACATGTACCCCGGCCGTCTCGGCCGCCGGTTCCAGGAGACCGTCACCGACGACAAGGACCGTAACGCCGGCCCGCTGGTGCTCGATCGCATGGTCAGCCACGGCCTGCGCGGCCAGCTCCGTACCGGCAACCTGCTGACCGGCCAACTGTACATCGCGCTGGACTTCTTCCCCAACGCGGCGCAAGTCAAGCTGGATATGAATGCCTACCCGCTCGAAGTGCCGACCGTGCCCAATGCGCTGGACGAGCTGCAGGCGCAGATCGCCAGCATCGCCCGCAAGCTCGATAAGGTACCGTTCGAGCAGATCGGCAACAATTTGCGCGACTCGCTGAAGAGCGCCGACAACCTGTTCAAAAAAGTCGACTCGCAGCTCGTGCCGGAACTGCAGTCCACGCTGGGCGAAGCGCGCCACACCTTCGGCGCGGCGCAGCAGGTGCTGCAGCAGGACTCGCCGATGCAGTCCGACCTGCGCACGGCCTTGCAGCAACTGACGCAAACGCTGCAGTCGCTCAACGAACTGTCCGATTACCTCCAGCGCCATCCGGAAGCGCTGATCCGCGCCAAACCCCAGCCCGCGAAGGAGAACAAATGATGCGCCGGCATGCCCTGTCAGGTGGTGTAGTGCTTGCATTGTCGCTGGCCGGCTGCGCCAGTCCGCCGCCGGAACGCTTCTATAGTCTCAGCAACGGCATGGAAGCCGCCGCCGGCGTACCGAATCCCGGCTACTACATCGAGGTGCAGAACGTGACGGTGCCGCAGCAGGTGGCGCGCAGCCAGCTGGTGGTGACCTCGGGCGAAGGACGCATCGACCTGCTGGAGCAGGAACGCTGGTCCTCGCCGCCGGCGTCGGAGATCGGGCAGGCGCTGTCGCTGGCCGTGTCCGGCGAACTAGGCGCCATCGACGTGTTCCGCACCCAGCCGCCGGAAAAGGCCACGCTCTACCGCATCAGCACCAATGTGCAGCGCTTCGAATCGGCGCCCGGCAAATATGCGCTGCTCGACGCCGTCTGGAGCGTGCGGCTGGCGGGCAGCGCACAGGTCCTGACCTGCCGCAGCACCGCCCGTGAAGAAGTGGCCGCCGGCTACGACGCCCTGGTGATGGGCCACCGCCGCGCCGTGGCCAGGGTTGCGGCGGACATCGCCAAGGCCGTGCGCAGCCATGCAGCGGGCAAGGCGGCCTGCCCTTCCTAGCTGCCGGACTTCTCGATCAGGATCTTCGCCGCCTCCTGGCGCAGGGCGCTGTCCTTGCCCTGGCCGTCGCCGCCGATCTCGCGCATCGTGGCCGACATATGGGCGCCGGCGGCCATGGTGCCGACGGTGCGCACCGCGGCGCCCACCAGGGGTGCACCGGGAAACGGCAGCATGCTGATCGCGGTAGCGCCCAGGTGCACGGCGGCGGTACCTGCCGCCGTTGCCTGGGCCTCGAATTTCAACCTGTCCTGCATCGCATCCGTCACCTGGCCGATGCCCTCCTTGCTGGTGGTCGCCGCGGCATAGGCGGTATCGCCAACTTTCTTCGCGGTCTCGACCATTTTGGCGGGATCGAAATTGTCCACCGCGTCCTTCACTGCGGCCTTGCCGAGCCGCGCGGCGTCGCCGCCGGTCAGCGGCGCGTGGCCGCTGACCACCTTGGCCGCCCCGAACGTCGCTTTGGCGTCGTCCTGCACGCGGTCGGCAAGCTGCTTGAGTTCCTCGGCCGTAATGACGGGATTCTGCGCCACCGTCCTGGCATCCTCTCCCAACTGCTGCATCTTGCCGAACTGCCCGCTGATGCCGCTGGCGAACGGCGAGCCGTTAACGGGTCCACGAATGGCGTCGCCAAGCCGGCCCAGGCGCTCATTACCGGTGCCCGACTGCTGGACCGGATGCGGCGGCCTTGGCGGCAAAGCCTGCGGCTGGGGCTGCGGCTGTTGCTGCGCCTCGTTGCGATGGGCCATCCGATCCAGTACGGCGCCCGCGGCGGCAGTGCCCACGGCGGTTGCAAGTCTACTTAGCATGATGCGTCCTTTCGTTTGATGGCGTGGCATTCCCCATCTGTAGCACGGCCCGGCGGAAAGTTCCCGGCCGTCTGCGGTGGAACCGGCGCCGCGCATTCCCTACTCATCTCCAGCATCGCGTCCCCCAACCCATCACTGGAGAGTGAACATGAGCATCGACGTCTACCGCAACCTGATCAACCAGATCTGCGAACACGCGCAGATTCCGGACCCGCGCGCCCTGTACGACAAAGCCGAACTCGATATCGGCGGCACCCAATTCCTGCTGCGCCACGGCGGCGAACAGGCGCCGCATATCGTCAACATCTACTGCGGCCTGGGCCCGCTGCCGGCGGAGCCGCGCGAACTCGTGCTGCAACGGCTGCTGGAAACCAACCTGCTGATGGCCGGCTCGGGCCATAACGCCACATTCGGCTACAACACCGAAATCAAGCAGGTCGTCCTGTACTGCATGCTGCCGCTGGAGCAGTCCAGCGGCATGCTCACACTGGCCATGCTGCGCCACTTCGCAGCCGTGGCCGAACAATGGCGCACCAGCTACTTCCTCGACGAAAAGGAAACCTCGAACGACAAGGGCGGCAAGGCCGCCCAAGGCGCGCGCTCGCGCCTGGACGCGCAATTGCGCCAATCCGGCAGCGGAGCGGAAGGCAGCCCGGCGTAAGACGCGTCGCGCTTTTTTCTTTCACCGTCCTTATACACTCGTCCCGAAGGAGTTCCCATGTTTGGAAATTTCCCCGGCATCGCTTCGCTCAACAACACGATCGCGATGCACCAATGGCTGCAAAACCAGAACCAGGCAAACCCCGGCCAGGCTGCCCTCCGCGCCAGGCACGCGCCGGCCAGCCAGAGCCTGCAACCCTCGTCCAGCGCGCAGCCGGGCAGCCCGGCGCATGCCGGCGCAACGGCACATGCCCAGCTGCCGCCGCACATCCAGCAGATTGCCGACGCCCTTGAAGCGCGCGACGCCGAACTGGCGGCCGTAAAAGGCCCCTTGCTGGAAGACCTTGAGCGTCATGGGCCGCTCAACCTCGACATCCTGGCCCGCCAGTTTGCCCTGGAAGGCCAGGCCCTGCGCGGCGGCCTTGGCAAGGAAGCCCTGGACAGCCTTGCTTCCGGCGCGGTGCTGCAGCGCGCCGTATCGGGCCAGGTAGCAATCGGTATGCGCGGTGCCGTCAGCGAGGAAACCCTCGATGCCATCATCAACCCGGAAGGCCATCCCGAATTGGCGCCGCCCTTGCCGCCCGAGGCGCTGGCGACGATCGCGCCCGGACTGGGCGCCCCCGGTTCCGTCGCTCTCGAAGCGAACCGCGCCACGGCCCTCGATTCGGCCTACAGGAACGTCATCGCCAGGCTGGAAGCGGACGACCCGCGCGACCAGGCCATGATCGACAACGTCAAATTGAGCCAGGCAGCTTTCAAGGTCCGCATCGCCGACCGCGAAAACCAGCTGGAACTGAATGCACTCGCCTGCCAGATCGACGTCGAGAAAGCGTCGAACAAGATTCCGGTGCCAGGCGTCCGGGGCGAAACAAAGCGCGACGCCGATACGGCAATTGCCAAACCCAGGCTGGAAGCGGCCAAGGCGGAACTGAAGGCATTCCACCAGGCCAGCAACTTCATCCTGCATGCCGAGCACCTGGACAGCCTGAAAAGCCGGGCCATCAACATCAAGGAACAGGGCGTCAAGCAGAACCTGCCCAAGATCGCCAAGGTAGCCATCGGCCAAGGCCTGCCGCAGGCGGTTTCCTCCGCCGCGCATTGGGGCTATGCCCGCAACGCGGCGCTCCTGGCATCGACCGCTGTCCTGAACGGACATGTGAATCGTCCCGCCGAACTGGTGGCCGGTGTTGTCGCGCAGGCCGTCGCGCTGGGAACGGCGCACAAGCTGGTCGGCGACATTGCACGCGATGGACTGCACAGCCTCACCGAGGTCGGGGGTTGGGTACGCCCCATCGAGACAGTGCAGGCCGAAACCTACTTCCCCGACGCGCCGCGCATCGAGTTCAACACCCAGGGCAGCCTGCACGTGCATTCCGACCACGAGCATGCTGCGCTGAACGACGCCAGCATCAAGGATAGAAAGGAATTCCAGGACCACACGCTCAAGGGCGGCTTCGGCACCCTCAAAGGCGACTTCGCCGGCTTCGCCTCGTTCGCTTCAGCCAACGCGATCCGCGATGCCTTGAGCAATGCGACGGAACTGGCCAGTTCGATCCATGCCAGGGCTTCAGCATCCTTTGCAGGCGGCGGCGCCATGGCGACCGCCCAGAACCTGATGGCCCTGTCGGACCATCACGACGGCCTGCCCACGCGCGTGTTTTCCAAGCATACCAATCCGCGTTCGGCCTTGCAGCGCATGTGGAATTCGTCGCAAAAGCTTGACCTGACACAATCGGCCAACCGGGTGGATCTGTATAGCAGGATATGGGGCGCCGGCGTCGGCATGACCATGGCCACCGCCGTTCACACCTACGTCAGCGAAGCATTGGACCGCGTCCGCGATCCGAACGGCGGCAACGCGGCGAACCGGCTTTGCCATGCCGTACTGGAAGGCTTCAAGTCCTACCTGACCCTGATGCCGTTCTTCGCCGGCATCGTTGCCGACGCGGAGGGCAAGAAACTCAATCCAGCCGGCACCTCGGCCTTGACCAACCGCGTGTTATCCGGCCCGCTGAACGCCGCCTCGCCGGTCTACCTCAAGGACGGAGCCACGGCGACGCATACGGCGCCAGCGGGCAGCTTCAAGCGCATTCCGCAGGGCGCACACAACGTATTGCGCGGCATTTCATCGTTCCCGGCCCAGACCGGCGCGGTCCTGACCGAGAAAACAGGCCAGGGGGCGATGAAGGTAGTGAAAGGCACGGTCAAGCTTCCGGCCAAGGCAATCGAGGCAGCGCGTCACAAGCAGCCGCCTCCTCCCGACGAAGAGCAAGGGCGCAAAACGCAGCAGCCATAAGGCAACCGGGTCCGGCCTGCGCCGGACCTTTTTTATCCTGTCAGCGCGTATTGCCCAGCATTTCGCGCAGTTCCAGGCGGTTGTAGGCCACGCGCAGCGCATCGCGCGCACTGATCTCCTTGCGCGCAACCAGCTGCTGCAGCACTTCGTTCAAAGGCCGCGACATGCTGTCTTCCTTGCGTTTCATATAGTCGCCGATCATGTGCAGCTTGTCCGGATCGACGATGTAAGGCGCTATCTGCTGGTTATGATTGAACACCATCTCGCTGGCCAGCACATAATTGTCGCCATTCTCGGACGGCAGCAGGCTCTGGAAAATCACGCCGATCAGGGAACTGGCCAGCATGGCCGAGCGCTGGGCGCGCTGGTCGACCGGGAAGAAGCTTAACAGTTTGCTGATGGCGCCCACCGCATTCCCGGTGTGCATGGTGGCCAGCACCAGGTGGCCGGACTCGCCGGCGTGCAGCACGGTTTCAGCCGTATCGTAATCGCGGATCTCGCCCACCATCAGCACGTCGGGCTTCTGCCGCAAAGCCTCGCGCAGGCCGCTGGAGAAGCTGGCGGTATCGACCGGCACTTCCTTCTGCGAGATGATCGACTGCTTGCGCTGCAGGGTGTATTCGATCGGTTCTTCGATGGTGACGATATGGCCGTTGCGGTTGGTGTTGATGTAGTCCAGCATGGAGGCGATGGTGGTGGTCTTGCCCGACCCGGTCGGACCGGTCACCAGGATCAAGCCCTTGTTCGATTCCAGCATGGTGCGCACATAAGACGGCAGGCCGGTACGCTCCAGCGGCAGCGGCTCCAGCGGCAGGCGGCGCACCGAGAGCGCTACCTTGGCGCCGGCGCCAAGGCGGTAGACATTGCAGCGCAGGCGGCAGTTCTGCAGCACGAAGGGGCGGTCCAGCGCCTTCTCGACAATCTTGTCTTCCCAGTCCTCGTCGATACTGTCCAACAGGGGGCGCAGTTCGCCAAGCGTCAGCGGGCCTTCGTGGAACTGCTGCCAGCCGCGCGGTGTTTTCACCATGGCGGCAGCACCCTGCTCCAGGTGGATATCGGAAAAGCTTTGCTGGCCGCTGACCAGCTGCATGAACTTCTGCTGGAAGTCGCTGGCGCGCGAAGTATCGTTGGACATCAGGGTCACCCTCTAAGATGAAATTGATTCAGGCTACGTAATTCTACACAGTTGCGCATGCAAGACACACTTCCCGGTCCTGTACCGGCGCGCGCACACGATAGCGGAGCTGGCAGCAAAAATGCAAGATTGTGTTTACTATTGCCAATTAAATTCTGTTGAGCAGGTGCGGGCCGGAGTGACTATTAAGTTTGGACGAACATGAAGATCGCATGCCATATCCAAAGTGCTGAAGTCTACGAACTGGTACACAGCGTGCTTCTGCGCGCCGGCTTCGGCGTGCAGCGCTTTGCTTCGGAAACAGCGTTGCTGCGGGGCGTGCGGCGCGACGACGTGGACCTGATCCTGATCGACCTTGCCAGCGAACCGGAGGCGGACAACAGCCTGCTGTCCTGGCTGAACATGCGCAGCGGCGACGCGACTCCGGTGCTGGTACTTTCGCCCATGCGCAGCGCCGAACTGGCGGCCCTGGTGCTGAACGCCGGTGCCGACGACTTCGTGCCGCGGCCTTTCGAAGCGGTGGAGCTGCTGGCGCGCACCAACGCCCTGCTGCGCCGCAGCGGCAATGCCCCGCAGCGGCGCAGCATCGAATACGCCGGCTACAGCCTGGAACGCGACAGCGGACGCCTGCAGTTCCTCGGCCGGCAGATCGAACTGACTCCGCGCGAATTCAGCATGGCCTGGCTGTTCTTCTCCTCGCCCGGCGTCTACATTTCGCGCAGCACCATCGGCACCGTAATCTGGAGCACGGACAGCGAAGTGGCCGGCCGTACCATCGAGCAGCACGTCTACAAGCTGCGCAAGAAACTGCAGGTCGGCGACAAGCGCATCGTCATGATCCGCACCGCCTACACCCAGGGCTATCGCCTGGAGCTGTGCACGCCGGAGTGAACCGGCCAGGCTGCGCTCAATACGCGGCATCATTCGCCCCTCCCCCGCCAGCCTGTTCGGCCAGGGCCGCTTCCGGCAGGTTCTTGCGCACCTTCAGCGCATACTTGATCCGCTTGGCCGGATCGCGCGCGTTGTAGGCGCCCACCGCTTCCCAGGTCACGCCCATGCGCTGCATGTTCTGCCCCAGTATCCAGGCGCCGACCTGGATGCTGGTGCAGGCATCGTACAGGTCCTTTTCCTCCACGCCGTACTTGCGCAGCGTCGGCAGCCAGCTGCTGTTGATCTGCATCAGGCCGATATCGTAGCTGCCGTTCTTGTTGCGGTTGATGGCGTTCGGATTCAGGCCCGATTCGGTCTTGGCGATCGCATACAGCAGGTAGGGATTGACGCGGTACCAGGTCGCCGCCTCTTCCCAGCATGCGCGCGCCGGCAGGCTGGCCAGCGAAAGGCAGGCCGCCAATGCCGCGGCGCGGCGCTTAATTCGGTGTGTAGTTTCCATTTGCATACCTGAAGGTGTGGTCCTGGCCGCAGATCAGCGGGCGCATATCGGCATCCATGACGACGGTGCCGGCTGGGAACTTCAAAACGCTGCGCCCTTCCAGGTCGCTCCATTCCCAGTAATGGCAGGCGCCGGCAGCCGCCTTGACCGACGTAAGGTTGATCGAGGGGGCCGCCATCCAGCTGCTCGCTTCTATCCTGCGCGCCAACACGGAGCGCACCACGTTGGCGTCGCGCTGCACGTCCAGGTCGCGCCCGGCCCGGAGGTCGCGCTCGCTGGCGATATCGGCGACGGCGTGGATGGTGCCCTCCGATTCGATGGCCTGGAGCGCCCGCACGTTGCGCGCTTTCACTTCGCCGGGCGCATCGAGGTTGCCGTCTTTGTCCAGGGCAAGCGGCGCCCAGACTGCGCCGTCGAAAGTAAAGGCGCGGCTCAGGTTCATCACCATGCGCACGTCGCCGCGTACGCTGCCGGCCAGCGGCAGGTCGCCCCAGGCCTCGACCGGCGCCTTCCACGACGAGGCCAGGTTCCAGTGGCCGGTGGTGTCGCAGCTAAGCAGGGTGCGCGTGCCGGCGTCCATCGCCAGGCCCGGCTCGGCCACGCCGTTGGCATTCAGGCAGGAATCCCCGGTTGCTACCAGCGCGGCGCCGCCGAACCGCATGGCCGTGTTCATGCGATTGAGTTCGGGCTTGCCCGGCACTGCGCCGCGGTACAGGAAGTCCGCCGCCAGTTGGCCGGCGCCGTCGTAGAACAGGTTCGAGGCCAGGTGGCCGGCGTCGGCCGCTGTCCCCTGCAGCACAGGAGCGGCGCCGCCGGCACAGGCTATGCCGCGATAAGGCGTGGTGTCCATGCGCCAGGATGCGCCGCGCGCAAAGGCCGGCTCGCGTACTGAAATGAATCCGCTGCCGGTCCCCGCGTGCAGGGCCACTGCCGCCAGGTCCTTGTCGCCGATCGGCTTGCCGCCGCTGGTGACCACCAGCGCGTCGAACTTGCCGGGTGCGGCGGTGGCATCGGGCTGGCGCACCAGCACGCAGGTGCCCTGCTGGTAGGCATTCAGGTCGGTAAAGCCGGCCGGCAGGAAATGCCCGGCGCGCAGCTGCTCCAGGCTGACCGCCAGCACCGCAGCGGCGGTCGGCGTGGCGGCCTTGATCTCGTCGTGGTGGGCCTGCATATAGCGCTCGGCCGCATGCACCACCTGCGCCTGGTAATAGGCGGCCTGCTGGCCGCGCAGCTCGTCAAGGGAGTTGTCGCTCATGCCGGTCAGGCCAAGCAGCAGCACGGCGCCGACGGCCAGCGCCGCCAGCAGCTCCAGCATGCCCACGCCGGATTGGCGGCGAGGGGCCGTCATGGCGCCACCGCCAGCCACACCGGTACACCGTCCGGCAAAGCCAGGCTGGCCAGAGCCGCCAGCGGGATGCCGGTGTCGCCGTAGACCGGCGACTGCAGGTTGGCGGCACCGCGCCGGTAGCTGCCGGCCAGCACCGAGTTGCGGGCCAGGCGCACGATTTCACGCGTCAATTCACGCCGCGGCGATTGGCGGGCGTAGATGTAAATGGTGCCGCCGGCATCGCGATAGTTACCCCAGGGAGTAGCGGGCGGCGCCTCCAGCAGGGGCCAGGCGCGCAGCACGCCGCTGGCTTTCAGCGTATCGATGCTGACGCTGGTGGCGCGCAGGTCATTCGCCTGGAAATAGGCCACCACCGCGCTGCGGTAGTTCGCCATGCCTTCGGCGCTGGCCTCGGCCAGGTGCTGCTGCCCGTCCGCAGCCTGGCGCTCGGCCAGCGCCACGTAGGCGCCCGCCATCGACATCACCAGAGCCAGTATCACGACATTCCACATGCTGCCTCCCCCGCGTGCTTTGATACGCCTCAGGCGCCCTTGAACGTCACGGCATTGCCGGCGCCGCCGGCCACCGTGCACACCGTGGTTGCATCGCTGACCGAAACCGGGAAGCTGGTGATGGCCTTGCCGCCCCCGCTGATCTCGACCCAGCCGCTGGCGCCGCTGATCAGGTTGACGCAGACATCCTTGGGTACCGCTGCATAAGTGATCTCGAAGCCGGCGGCGGTTCCCATTACCGTGACGGCGCCGCCCCAGCTGTTTTTCAGGGCGTTGCCTTCGGTGTTCCTGGCCAATGTGCCGGGAATGGCGTTGGCGGCGATCAGCGTCGGCACCAGGCTCTCCACCGGATACGATTGGCCGATGTACAGCTTGCGCACGGCGGTGCGCATGGCCACCGCCTCCTCTGTGGCCTGGTTCGACTTGGCGCTGCTGAACGCGCCGCCCAGCAGCGACACAGCGCCCAGCACCACCACGGCGGCGATGCCCAGGTAGGCGATGCCTTCCAGCAGGGAGGCGCCGCGCTGGCGGAACGGCGATGGCATGCGGCCGGAACGTTGCTGCAATTGGTACAGGTGATTCATGGTCATGCCTCCATTTGTGTAACTGGTCTGTCAGGTAAATCTGCCGGGCATCAGCCGATGCCGCGCGTGGCGGCGGCGATTTCCTGCTGGATGCCGAAGAAGCCGGTCACCAGCCAGGCGATCACCAGTGCCAGGGTGACGATGGCGAAGCCGTTCAATACTTTCATGCGCAAGGCGACTGCCTCCACGCCCTCCTCCATCCATTCCGCTGCCAGCAGCTTGAGCGCTTCCGAAAAACCTTTGTAGTCGGCGTACACGCACAGGTCGTCGATGATGGCGGGTGAAGGAAAGCCGTAGCCCGCATGGCGCAGCGCTTCGCCGCAATTGAGGCCGGAGCGCACGCCCATCAGCGCGCCGTCCAGGCGTTCCCGCAGCCAGGGCTCGGACTTGAGCGACAGCCGCGCCAGCGACTTCTCCACCGTGACGCCGGCCGCCTGCAGGGCGGCAAACGCCATCAGGAAGCCGCTGCCGACGATCAGGCGATAGATCGAGAACGGCGCGAAGCGGTCGAAAAACACCCGCATGTTGCCGCGCCATAGAGGCAGCGACGCCAGCATGGCGGCAATCAAGGCCACCGCTCCCACCACGGCGAACAGCATCCAGTCCTGCACCCAGAGCGACATGCGGTAGAGCGACAGCGCTGCGCCGTGCCAGCCGGCCGGATCGACCAGGCGCGTGAACTGCGGGATCACCAGGGCCCCGAACAGCCAGATGTACAGTGCGATCATGACCAGGATGGCAAGCGGGTAGGCGGCGCCGCCCAGGATCTCGGTCTTGATGCGGCGCCCGGCCTGCACCACGTCGACCAGCGCATGCAGGCTGCCTTCCAGGCGGCCGGACTGTTCGCCCGCCATGATGATCATCTGCTCGGTGCCGGGCACCCACCAGGCCAGGCCGTCCGACAGCAGCTGGCCGTTCTGCACCATGCGCCGGCAGTCGTCCAGCACCAGCGACAGGGTGCTGTCGCCGCCCGGGCCGGCATTGCGCCGCGCCAGTTCCTCCAGGATGCGCAGCAGCGGCAGGCCGCCGGCCAGCATCTTGGCGACCTTGCGGTACAGGCGCACCCGCTCGGGGGCGCTGAACTGGGTGCGCGCCCAGTAGCGCATGATTTCAACGCGCATCGCAGCCCTCCTCCACCACCTGCAGTCGGCGCCGCGCCAGGGCCGCGCCGGCGTTCAGGTGGCCCAGCACCTGTTCCGCCATGCGCGGATCAACCAGGCCCGCCGCCACCTTTTCCACCGCATGTTCGACCATGGTGCGCCCGCCCGAGCGCAGCCAATAGCCCAGGGCCGCAGCCTTGTCGCCGCGCCGCACGTGGCTGAAAAACTCGTCGTCCGGCAGGATGATCTCGGCCACCACCGTGCGCCCGATGCTGCCGTGTCCTGCGCAATGCTCGCAACCTGCCCCGGTCACGTGCACGCGCCGCAGGTCGGCCACCACTTCGCGCAGCCTGCCCATGACGGCGGGCGGCAGCGGAGCCGGAGCGGCGTGCAGGGGCAGCTTGCAGTGCGGGCACAGGGCCTTGACCAGGCGCTGGCTGATCAGGCCAGTGACCACCGTGTGGTCGGCCACCTGGCTGGCAGCCAGGCCCAGGTCAAGCAGGCGGTCGGCAATTGACAGCGCGCTGTTGGCGTGGATGGTGGTCCAGACCTGGTGCCCGGTCATCGCCGCGCGCACCGCGTTCTGGGCCGAGGCACGGTCGCGCACCTCGCCCACCATGATGGTGTCCGGGTCGAGCCGCATGGCGTTGGAAATGGCAGCGGCAAACAGGCGCGACCGCTCGTCTTCGGAGCCGGCATTGGTGACCGAGGTCTGCACCGCGCCATCGATCGGGTATTCGACCGGGTCCTCGATGGTGAGCACGTGGCGCCGGCCTTCCGCCTCGGCGATCTGGCCCGACAGGATGCGCTGCAGCGTGGTCGACTTGCCCGAGCCGGTCGGTCCGCCGATGATGTTCATGCCGATCGGCTGTTCCTTCAGCTGCTGCAGCATGGCGGCCTGCTGCTCGCTGAAGCCAAGCGGACACAATTCGCCGTCGCCGGCATCCAGGTACAACAGGCGCAGCACCATCAGCGTGCCTTCATTGGTCGGCACGGTGGCGATACGCACGCCGTGCAGCTCGGGCGGCAGCTTGTCGCGGTCGGCGATGCTGGCATCCTGGCGCTCGGTCGGCTTGTAGGAACTGTCGGAGACCGAGGCCATGGCGCCGTACAAGGTGGCCAGCAGGCGCTCGCCGTACTCGCGCGTCTGCACCCCGACCGGTGCCAGGTCGCCGCGCACGCGGAACAGGATTTCGGTGGCGCGCTGGCGCACGCGGATGTGGATGTCGGAAGCGCGCGCGGCGCAGGCGCGGCTCAGCAAATCCTTGGCCGTCACCTGCATCATCGAGTGTTCCTGGCGCCGCTCCACCAGCGAGCCATTGCCGCTGGCGTACAGGTGGCGCAGCTCGTCGATCTTCGCGTGCTCGACGCGGAACGGCTTCTGCATGCGCTGCAATCGCGCCTGGTAGGACAGCACGTGCGCATTCATGTCCTGCCCGACGGCCACCAGCAGGCGGCCGTCGGCCAGCAGGCACACCAGCTTGCGCTCCTCGGCGCTGGCTTCGTACTGGCCGGCATGGCTCAGCACCGCCGCTCCTTGCGGCGCTTCCGCCTGCGTGCTGCCAGAAGGCTGCGCGCCGGCCTGCATGCCTGGCAGCGCAATGCGCAGTTTCATCGCGCGCTCCTTGGCGCTGCCGCGACCGGCATCGGTGCCGGCGTGCCCGGATTGAAAGCGTTGACCTGCTGGGTGTAGCCGGACAGGCGGATGCGTTTGCGTCCCGGCGCGCTGGCCATCACTTCATTGTTCTGGATCGAGACGATGCGCATGCCGCCCGGCAGTACGCTGCCGACCTGCACCTCGGCCACGCTGCCGTTGGACATTTCCAGGGTGGCGAACATGGTGTCGCCCAGCCCTTCAACGGCGCGCACCACCGGGTCGCCGACCACCACGGGCTGGCTCAGCATGGCGCCCATGGTCTGCTTGGCGGCGATCTCGTTCTGTTTGGTGATGATGGAAGACTGCACCTCGAGCTGCTTTTCGCGGGCCCGCAGCAGCATGGTTTCCGCCTCGATGCGGGTCAGGCTGGCGGCCGTGCTCTCAGCGCGGACAGGCGCCGGCGGCAGCATGCAGAGTGCCAGCGTCAGCGCAGCGACGCCCCTGGTCCGATTATTTTGCATAAATGACTCCTTCAAGTAACCACGCCATACCGCGATAGCTGATCTTTTCAATGCGCACCCCGGGCCGCTCCAGCATTGCCGCCAGTTGTTGCGGCGCCACGCCCTGCGCATCGAGCTGGAAGCCGAAGGCTTGCCAGTCCTGCGTCGCCGGTCCCTCCGCTGCCGCTGCTCCGATGGAGGCGGCAACCGGTGCCGCCGCCCGCTTGTTGAGGCGCAAGGACAGTCCGAGGTTCTGCATCTGCGCCATCAGGGGTTCGATCGCCTGCGGCGCCGCCAGCAACTCCTCGCCGCGCGCCGCCGGCAACGCGGCCAGCACCCCGTTCAGCGTCGCCTTGTCGCCGGTCGGATCGATCACGGCCTGCGGCACCGCGTCGCGCAAGGTGGCCACCGTGGCGGCATTGCGCGACCACGCGTAGCTGAACTGGCCGCGCGTGCAGCTGTATTCGTCGAGCCGCCAGCCGCCGGGCGTCAGGTGGTCCAGGCGGTCGAAGCAGGCGCGGAATGCGGCCGATGGCAAAGGCTGGCCGATCCACGGCCGCTGCGCTGCGGTGGGCGCGGCGGCGCGCTGCGCCAGCACGAGCTGCGCAGCCTCGCGCCGCGCCTGCCACTGCTTCCATCCGAAGAACAGGCCCGCGCCCACCACGGCCAGCGCGACACCGGCGGCCAGGCGCCACTCCGGCGCCCGCTGGGCGGCGATCGGGCGCAGGCGCCACCAGCGGAAGATGCGCAGGCTGCCGTCCTTGCGGTGCGGCAGCAGGCTTTCGATGCGGCGCGCATTGAAGTTGTGGAAACCCTGCCCGGCCAGGCTTTCGTCGCCGATCACCACGTTCCAGCCGCCCAGCGCATAATCGCCGTACAGGCGTTCCAGCACTTCCTCCTTGCTGCCGGCGAAGTCGCCGTTGGGCAGGAAATTGGCGTCGCGCACGGCGAAATAAGCCCACTTCCCGTCCGGCAGCTGCAAGGCGGCCAGCCAGTTGTGCACCGGTTGCAGCAGGCCGTCGTAAAAAGCGCCCTCCATGGCGACGGTCTTCGATACCGCCGCCCCCAGCGAGTACAGGGTGCGTGCCGCGCCGTCGCTGCTTTGCGCATAGCCGGCCTGCGCGGTCGACTGGTCGCGCCGCACCACCATCAGGTCGGAGCCGATCTTGCGCCCCAGCTCCAGCGCTTCACGCTGCAGTTCTCGCGGCCGCGACAGCGACTGCCAGAACAGGCCGCAGACGAAGCGCGTCTTGTCGATCTGGATGATATGGATGCCCATGCTGCCCTCCTCAGGTACCGGCCATGGCCATCGGGGTGATCAGCACCACGATCACTTCCTTGTTGCTTTTGGCCTTGACGCCGCCGCCCAGCAGGTAGTTGTTCGGTTTGCCCACGCCCTGGCGGTCGACGTTTTCGTCGGTCTGCTCAAAGCCGCCGATCACCAGGGTTTCGCCCGACTTCATCGACACGCGCTGCAGGAAGTTGCGGGTATCGAGCTCCGGCGACTCGATGCGGCTGCCGTTGCTCTCGATCACGCGGATGCTGCGCAGGGTCGAGATATCGATCGAGAACTGCAGCATCACCGCGCCGTTGTTGAGGACGTGCGGCAGGATGCTCATGTTGAAGCCGGCCGTCACCACGCCCGGCACCATGGTTGTGGTGGTACCGACCTGCGCCACGATCGCGGTCTGCGAACTTTGCAGGTAGGTGGTCTGGCGCGCCACCTGCACCGGCACCGGCTGGTTGTTCAGCGTGACCACCGACGCCGTGGTCTGGCGCCGCACCTTGCCCTGTTCCGCCAGCGCTTTGGCGACCACGGTACTGCCGCTGAAGCGCGAGTTGCCGACGATCCCGGCCGACAGCGCCGACGCCCCCTGGGTGGTGTTGAAGGTGTTCTGCAGGCCGTACTTGTTTTTCAGGCTGTTGTACACCAGGTTCCAGTTGATGCCGAACTCGTCGCCCTGCTCCAGGCTGACCGACAGCACCGTAACGTTCATCACAATCTGGCGCGACAGGGCCTGGTTGGCGCTTTCGATATAGCTGCCGATGCGGTCCAGCGTATCGGGCGTGTCGACCACCGTGATGCTGCCGGTGGCCGGCGCAGCCAGCACCTTGCCATGCGGGGAAAGCATCACTTTCACCGCGTTCTCGATGCCGTTGTAGACCGACAGCTTGGATACCACGCCGGTATTCTGGCTATTGTTGGCCGAGACCGAGCTGCCGCTGTTGCCGCCCGTGCCTCCCGAGCCGCCGCCCGATCCGCCGCCGGCCAGGGAAGCCGCGCCGCTGGTGACGGACGCGGCAAACGACGCATCGCCCGGCACGGCGCTGATCTGGAAGGTGCGCGCGTCGGTATGGTAGAACTGGATCACGCCGTCGGCATACTTCCAGGAGACGCCGAAACGCGCTGCGATCGTATCCAGCAAGCCCTTGAAAGAACCGTTGGCATAGCTGACGCGGATACCGCCCTGCAGGTCGGGCTGGAAGCTGACACTGGCGTCGGCGGCGCCGCTGCGCAGCGGCGCATCGCCGGCCACTGCCTGCTCGCCAGGCATGCCCTGCGGCAGCGGCAGCGCAGGCACGCCCGCCGGCTGGCGCATGGCTGGCGGCGACGGCAGGCGCCCGCCGCCGCGCTTGAAGGCGCTGGCGGCGACACTGGACGCATCGGCGTTGACCCGGCTCGGGATGCCCGAGCGCAGCGTCAGGCGCTCCGCCAGTTCGGACAGGGAATAGATGCTGCGGTCGAACGTCGCCGGCTGGTAGAACACGGCCGGCAGCGGCGGCTGCCCCAGCTTGACCACGTTCTTGCCCAGCCAGATGCCCGGTTCGTGCACCACGCGCGCCGATGCCGGCACCACGGCCCCGCGCGCATTGCGGCCCACTTCCTTGACCAGGCCCGACGTCGTTCCATCGGCGGCATCGGCGTTCGCCGACACCCGGTCGGCCAGGTCGGAGCAGCCGCTCAGGGACAGCACGGCGCAGGCCAGCACAGGCAGGCATTTCATGATCGGGCGGCGCATCATTGCACACCCCGGCCGATGATGCGCAACACCTTGTTGCCCTTGTAGAAAACGGCCTTGATCGGCATTTCAGCGCTGTCCATGCTGCCGACTACCGTGGCGATAGCTTCTTCAAAGCTGCCTGGCACGGTGGTGCGCACCTGCACCGCGTAGTCGACCGGCAGCTCCCATAGCAATTGCCAGCCGGCCGCGCCGGCCCAGCGCGCCAGCGCCGCATTCAGGGTCTTGTCGGCCGGGACGATGTCCCAGGCATCGGGTGCGGCGCGTACGGCCGGCTCGCCGGCCGGCGCCGCGACCGCAATGGCGCGGCCTTTGCCTGCGGCAGGGCGCAGCGCAGCTTTGGCAGGCTTGCCGCTTGCCGCGGCTTTCGCCGGTTCTGCGGCAAACGTGCCGCAGCACAGCGATAGGCCAAGCGCCGCGAAGGAGACCCTGGCCGCGCCATTCAACGTGATATTGAGGTTCAACGCTCTTCCTCCTGATGGCCATTACTGGCAGATGACATCGACGAAGCCTTGCCGTCGCCAGGAGCGCTTGCATCGCAAGTGCGCCAGGGCTAAGAGGAATATAGTCGAAAGTACATTCCGAATTTCTCAACAAGGCTCAACAATCCTCACCCCGCAGGGAGGCGCGCATCAACGCTGGTCGGGGCTGACGGCGGCGGGGATCAAGGCCCAGGGCGAACGTTCGCCCGAAGGGGGCGCGGGAGCGCGCATCTTCGCCGGCGCGGCATCCTTGCCGGCCGGCGGCGCCGGCAGCGGCAAGGGCAAGGGCAGCTGCGTGGTGGCCGATTTTCCCGGTGCAGGGGGCGGCGGCAGCGCCGCCAGCTGGCGCGCGGCCTCCGCTGGAACCCCAGCCCGCCGGGCGCCGCCGGCCGCCGGCGCCGTGAATGCCCGGTCCGGGCCACTGATGCGCGGCGTGATCAGGAACAGCCGTTCGCGCGTACTGCGCGACTCGGTCTGGTTGCGGAACAGGCCGCCGACCAGGGGCAAGTCGCCCAGCACGGGGGTCTTCTGCTTGTCCGTCGCCATCCGCTCGGCGCGGTAGCCGCCGATCATCAGGGTCTGCTGCAGGTTCACGATCGCTTGCGTGCTGATGGTCGAGCGCGTGACGCGCACGTTGCTGCGCGAGTCCTTGCCTGGGCCGCTGTTGCCGGCGCCGTCGAGGGAGCCGTCCTCGATATCGACTTCCAGGTGCACCTTGGCGCCGTCCGCCTCGCGGATCAGGCGCGGGATTACGCGCAGCATGGTGCCGGCCGTGATGTCGGCCAGGTCGGCCACGCGCTCGCCCACCAGCGGTACGTAGGCGGTCTGGCTCAGGTCCAGCACCGCCGCCACGTTATCCAGCGTCAGCACGGTCGGTGTCGCCAATACGCGCGCCTCGCCCTTCGCTTCCAGCGCCTTCAGGCGGGCGTAGAAGCGATTGATGTTGCTGATCAGGAGCGTAGCCCCCGGCAGCGGCAGGTCGCTTCCCTGCGACTCGCCAGCCGTGGAATTGAACGTCAGGTTGCTGGTGCCGGCCCGCACGCCCCATTCCACGCCCATCTCGGCCAGGTTGCTGCGGTCCATGTCGATGATCAGCGCTTCGATCTCGATCTGCTGCGGCGGCACGTCAAGTTCGGCGATCAGGCTGGCATACATCTCGCGCTGCTGCACGTCGTCGTAAATCAGGATGGCGTTCATCGCCGCACTGGCTTCAATGCGGGGCTTGCCGTTTTCCGGGGCGCTGCCCTGCGGCTTCCTGCCGGAACCCTCGCCCTGCGGCGGCGTGGCGGGCAACGGCGCATTGCCGCCCTGGCCCGCAGAGAAGATCGGCACGAAGGCGTTGCCGCCGCGCGGTGCTTCCTGCACGCCGCGCTCGCTCCCCTTCGGCCGGTGCGAACGTTTCGGGCTGCCGACGTCGAACTGGTTGGTGTCGGCCAGCTTTTCGGCCGTAGCGGGTCCCAAGAGCAGCCCGCTCAGGATGGTTTTCACGCCGGGGATGATTTCGCTCTGGCCGCGCGCATTGATGGTGCGGTCCATGGCGCTGGCGTATTTCAGGCGAAACACCATCACCCGCCTGCCGCGCACCTTGGCGCGCTGTTCGTCGGGCAGCAGGATCTGGCGCGCGAACTTCACGTAGCTGCGCGGGCCGCTCACGATGACCGTGCCCACGTCCGGCAGCTCCCCCCAGCCGAATCGCTCGTCGAACAGGCCCACGCCGACCATGGCGGCCTTGGCATCCTGCACCGCATCGTCGCCCAGGTCGAGCCGTACCGAAGTGTGGTCGCTGGCCGGAACGATGTACAGTACTTCGTTGTAGACGAACCAGCCGCATTGGCACAAAGGCGCCAGGCGGTTGAGGAATTCGCTGCCGCTGTTGGCGGCCAGGCGGCCGTTCATCGCTTTCTGGCCCGGCACTTCCATCGACACGCGCACGCCGTACACGCGGCCGAATTCGTCCAGCACGGCGCGCAGGCTCATGCCGCTGGCGTTGATGGCAAATCCCGTTCCCTTCCAGGAAGCGGGGATGGCTGCCAACGCGCTGGCCGGCAACAGCAGCATTGCCAGCAGCAGTAGCAGGCCCCTGGCGATGGCAGGGCACTTCATCGCTGCGCTCCCGCGAACAGGGCACGGATACGCTGCTCGCTCTGGTCGGCGGATATGTGCTGGCGGGCGCGCACAGGGGCCATCGCCGCGCGCCACATGGCGAGCTGGTTGAACAATGGCTCCAGCGCCGGCGCGGCATCCAGCCAGCTTGCCGCCTGCGGCAGCCATTGCGAGAGGATCAGTGCGCCGTCGGCCCGCAGGGCCAGGCCGGCTTCGAACTGGCGGGCACCCTGGAAACCGGTACGCGCGGCTTCTTCGACCTGGGCATCGCTCGCCTCGCGCAGCAGGATGGCAGCCAGTTCGGCGCCGCCGGATGCGAGCTGCAGGCAGGCCGATTCGCCGTCGAGAACGAGGGGCGCGTCGGCCGGCAGGTCCTCGAGCCAGCGTGCGATATCGTCGCTCATGGCTTATTTCGATTCGTTGAGAACGGTTTTCAGGGGTTTCTGCAGCAGGTTGAATTGCGCGGTCATCGCGCTATGGGTCAGCGATTGCTGCTCCAGCAGGCGGGTGAATTCGCTTGGATTGGGCTTTTCGCCGTTGGCCTGGCGCCGGTAAAACTCCTGCAGCTGCTCGCCAATGCCTTCGAATTTGCGGTCAAGGCGATGCAGGGATTGCACAACGGGGTTCAGCTTGCTGGACATGGCGCTCTCCTGGAAGGTGATTTAAAGGTGAGTGGCGCCGCGGGGGATGGCGGTTCGGCCCTGCGCGGGAAAATTCAGGCGGCAGCCCGCACGCCAGGCAGGTTGGCAAGCGCCTGGCGCAGGGCCGCCGCCGCCGCTGTGAAATCGGCGCGCCATTCGCCGTTGTCGGCCTCCAGCCTGCAAGTGCCCGGCTCCAGCCTGTCGTCGCTTTCGCATGGCCAGGGCAAACCATGCGGCGGCGGCATATCCTGCGGGTGCAGGCGCAGCACGGCATTCACCAGCTTGGGCGGAGCTTCGCGCAGCAGGCGGCGGCAGCCTGCCGCTGCCTTTTCCCGCGCCGTCGTTTCAAGTAGCAGCCGGTCGTACAAGGCGCCGGCCAATTCGGCGACCATGTGCTGCGCCTGGTCCACGAATTCGGCCATGGCCGCGTCCATGCCTTGCTGCAGCCGCATGGCCTGTTCCAGCACGCCCACCTGCGCCTCGTGGACAGCCTGGCGAGCCTCTTCCTGGGCTGCCGCAAGCAGTTGCTGCGCCTCCTGGCGGCCTTGCTCGACGATCTGCCCCGCCAGCACATGCGCATCGGCAGTGCGCTCGATGGCGCCGCCGCGCAGTATGCCGTGTGCCGGTTGCAGGCGTGGGTCCGCGTCCAGGCGCGCTTTGCAGAAACCGGTCATGCAGATTCTCCTTGTAATCGCCCTTTGCCGGCTTGCTCAAGGCACAAGCACCAGCAGCGCAGGCGCCTGCGCGCCGCCGCCCCGCTGGCCGCCCCTGCGGCCATGCCACGCAGGACGAACGCCGTCAGCGCAGCACCCGCATCGGCAGCCGGTTCGGCTGGCAACGACAGGCGCAGGCGGTCCCACATGCCGGGAAAGCCGGCCTCCATGGCGCAGGCAAACTCGCGCAAGCCGTCGCATTGAAGGTCCCCGCCTGGCTGGCAAAGCCTTGCGAGCGGCTGGATAGCGGCCGTGGCAAGGCTCCAGCGCCGCTCTCCAGAGTGCAGTTCGGTCAACGCACCATGCCTGCCCTCGCGTACGGCAAGCAAAGCCCCGTAGAGCCGGGCCGCATGGAGCAGCACAGCCGCCTCGCATCCGGCGAATTGCTGCCAGCCGCTGTCGAATGCGCGCGGGAAGTCAGGGCGCACGCCGTGATCGCCGCACCAGAGCCGGTAGCCCAGGCGGCGGGACAACGGCGCAGCGGCGCCGGCCCGCATCGATGGATCGAACCACCAGTCAAGGAACTCCCCGGCCGCGGCATGCGCCACAATCACTCTCCCGCCGTTGCCGGCGCGCGCCGTTTGCGCAAGCCGGCAAACAGGCGATGGTTGCGCAGCAGGCCATGGCTGGCATGGGCCATCCCCGCCAGCACCAGCACAGCCAATACCGCCAGCGCAAAACGCAGGCCGGAGGCCGATTCCTGCGCCACATGGAACGGTCCGACCTTGGTCCAGGCAGGCGGCGCGGGCGCCGCTTCAGCGGGCGTCATCACAACCGACACCTTGTTGCGTCCCTCTTCCCCGCTCAAGCCCGGTATGCTTGACGAGACCAGGCGCCGCACACGCGGCGTGATGGCATCTTCATCCAGCGGCGGCCGATAGCGTATGAACACCGCGGCCGACGACGGCTGGATCGCTTCGCCCGGGGCGATACGCTCCGGCAGCACCACGTGCACCCGCGCCGACAACACGCGGTCGAACAGCTGCAAGGTCGATTCCAGCTCCTCCGACAGGCCGTGGATGTAGCGCACGCGCTCCTCCATCGGCGAGGAGATCATGCCCTGCTTTTTGAAAACCTCGCCCAGGTTGGAGCGGCTGCGGCGCGGCAGTCCTGCCGCCTGCATGGTGCTGGTGGCGCGCGACAGGTCGGCTTCCTTGACGGTCAGGCTGACACCGGACTTGTCCTGGTGCTTTTCGACCTCGATGCCCTGTCCGGTGAGTGCAAGGACGATTTCATTGGCATCGGCGTCCTGCAGTGAAGCCTGCAGGACTACCGCCTTGCCGCAGCCGGCCAGCGCGAGTACGCAAAACGCCAGGGGGAACAGTCGATTGAGCATGGCGCTTATTGCAGCTTGGTCAGCGAATCGATGGAGCTGCCGGCACGTGAAACCACCTTCGAGATGGTTTGCACCCGCAGTTGGTAATCGTTCAGGGCCAGCATCGCATGCATCAGGTGCAGCGAATCGCCGCTGGCCGTGGCGCGTTCCAGCATGCGCGACACATATTGCTGGTGGCGGTTGACGTCGCCCGCCAGGCCGGCGGCCCGTTCGGCCATCGCGGCAGCCAGGCTGTCTTTCCCGACAGCTTGCGGCGCCAGGTCCTGCTGGGCGCCGGAACGGAACTGCTGCTGTTGCACCTGCAGCTGCACTTTGAAGGTCGCCGCGCCCTCGCCCGCCGCAGCGGACTCTGGAACCTGCGGCCCTGGCTTGCCTGCCAGGCCGGATGCGGCGCCTTGCACCGCCATGCTGAGTCGAGTGTCCACGCTGTCTCCAGAAAGAAATTCAATCCACTGCAGATGGGTGGCAAGCGGAACGCGTGCGGTTCCCTCACAATTGCTCCTGCGGATCGAGGCAGTACACACCGCCGCAGCCGTGGCTGTCGGCCGGGTCGCAGCCGGCACCGCCGCAGCGCCGTTCGCAGGCCAGCCGAGAGCCCGGGCGCACCGGCGGCAGCGCCGCTGCGGGTTTCGGCAGCAGCCGGCGCAGCAAGGGATGGGCCTGGCCGCCCGCCATGGCGAGATGCCGCGCCCGGTCTTCCCCGTCGGACTCGCCCGCACCATCCGGCTCCTGCGCCCGCCCGGGAAGTGGGAGCGCCGGCACGCCGTCATCGCACATCGCATCGGCGTCCAGTGCGGCGGACTCCGGCTTGTACAGCAGGCAGCCGCCCGCCATCTGCGAACGCGGGGGGCACGGCCGCGGTGCTTTGGCCTGCTTGCAGTGCGGCGCTGGCGGCGCTTCCGCTTGCGCCGCCGGAGCGGGCGGCGACTGCCCCAGCATCTCCTTGCTCTTAATGCGCATTACGGTCTCCTTGCGCCGCCGCTTCGTCCGCACTCAAGCCCGGCAGGCCTGGCGGCGGATAGCCATGTTCTTCCAGCTCCACTTCGCCGCCCTGCTGCCCCATGCGCTGCAGTTCCAGCACCACGGCGAAAACCTGGGCTACCGCTTCGTAGCTGGCGCGCGGCACGTCCATGTCCGGCTTGCAGCCGGCATACAGGGTGCGGGCCAGCCACACATGGCGGATAACCGGTATGCCGCGCAGGCGGGCGCGCGCCATCATGGCCTGCGCCGTCGCGTCGCGCCCCTTGGCCAGCACCCGCGGCACCATGCCAGCCTCGGGATCGTAGAACAGCGCCACCGCGAAGTGGCTCGGGTTGACCACCACGGCATTGGCGTCGTCGGTGCGTTCCACCGGCGCCTCGTTGGCCCATTGGCGCGCCAGCTGCTTGCGCTGCCCCTTGACCATCGGGTCACCCTCCGATTCCTTGTACTCGCGCTTGATCTCCTCCATGTCCATCATCAGCTCTTTCTTGTGGAAGTACTTCTGCGTCGCGAAATCGATCGCAGCCAGGCCCAGGCAGATGATGACGACAGAGTGGAAGATGGACTTCAGTACCGCGATGAAGCCAAAGTAGGCATCCTTCGGTTCGCCGGTGGCGAGCTGGACGATCGCCGGCAGCGCGCCGCGCGCCAGCACGTACACCGTCCAGCCGATCAAGGCAGCCTTGCCGACAGCGATCAGCAGTTCGACCAGCTTCTTCTTCGAGAACAGCTGCTTGAAGCCGTTGACGGGATTCAGCTTGTCGAACTTGGGGGTGACCGCTTCCGGCGCGATCAGGACACCGAACTGCCCCCAATGCGCCGCAACGCCTGCCACGATGCAGATCAGGAAGCAGCAGCAGAAAGTAACGATCAGCAGGGTGCCCGCGGCCTGCAGCATATCCCACAGCGTAGCCTCGAAAGGACGCCCCACACTGGCGATCCCCAGCTCGAACAGTCCGTCCAGCTTTTCGCGCCACAGTGGCTCTGTCGCGAAAGCCGCTTCCGCCACAGCGACCAGGGTTGCCAGCCGGGCCAGGTCGCGGCTGGACGCGACCTGGCCCTTCTTTCGGGCATCGTCGATCTTCTTGTCTGTGGGCTCTTCGTTCTTTTCTTCGCTCATGCTGCGCTCCTCGCGAGGCGGTCACGGCCCGTGCCGGGCGCCCAGCAGGCTGGCCGCAAGGTCCAGCAGGTTGGAGAAGTCGCCTGCTACGTGATGCGACAGGGTCGGCCAGTACAACAGCAGGATCACCACGCCCGTCAGGCTTTTGATCGGCGACGAAGCGAACGACACCTGCAGGTTGGGCGCAAACACGCCGATCAGGGCAAAGGCCAGTTCGATCAGGATCAATGGAATGATTACGGGCGCGCCGTACACCACGATGTGCCAGAAAAGCTCGCCGAAACGCTTGACCAGCAAGTCCAGATGCCCCGCCTCGTACGGCGGCGCCAGCGACCAGGCAGGCCAGGCCGCGTAGCTTTCGACGAGGATGCGCGCCAGGGCGACGAACAGGCCGGCCTGCACCATCACCAGCACGACAGCCTGCACCATCACGCCGCCGATGATGCTGGCATCGCGGTCGACCCCGGCGTTGTTGCTCTGGATCTGGATCGGCGAACGCTGGCTGTCCAGGATCGAGCCGACCGACTGCACCGCCCACAGCGGCATGGTCGTCAATACCCCCAGCAGCAGGCCGATGGCAGCCTCCTTGAAGATTAGCATGCTGCAGGTCAGCATATCGGGCCCGAAACGCTGCACCGCATAATAGGTCGGCAGCGCGGCCGGCAGCGCAATGGCCATTGCGGCCATGTTCTTCGCCATGCCGGTCAGGACGTTCAGGCCAAACCCCGGCAATATCACCAGGCACACCAGCACGCGCGGCGTCACCAGTGCCAGCGCCACCAGTGCATTCTGTATATCGAGCAGCAACGACGATTGCATCGCTTAGCGCCCCACGGCGGGCAGCATGGTGAACGCCAGGTCCGTGAGCTGGATCAGTTGCACGCCGATCCAGCGTCCCATGCTCGCCAGGGTAACGGCGACGGCCACCAGCTTGACCACATAGGGCAAGGTCTGGTCCTGGATCTGCGTCACCGCCTGCACCAGCGAGACGGTCACGCCGCACAGGGTTGCGATGACCAGCGGCGGCGCGGAAAGCATCACGGCCAGCCACAGGCCCTGCTGGAAAAAGTTCAAGGTATCTGCCACGGGGTTCCTTTCAGGCGTAAGAGGCGGCCAGCGCATGCAGCAGCTTGCCCCAGCCGCCAACCAGGGTAAACAGCAGCAGCTTGAGCGGGATGGTGATGGTTTGCGGGCTGACCTGCTGCATGCCGAGCGCCATCAACAGGTTCGATACCAGCAGGTCGATCACCACGAACGGGATGTAGATCAGGAAGCCGATTTCGTAGCCGGCCTGCAGCTCGGAAACCACAAAAGCCGGAATCAGTACCAGCAGGTCGTTGTTGCGCGCCTGTTTCGCATAGTCCTCCGGCCACAGCTTCTTTGCCGATGCCAGGAACAGTTCGCGCTGGTCCGGATTGCCATGCTTGATCATGAATGCGCGCAACGGCTCGAAAGCGTCGATCGCCTTGGCCAGGCCTGGCGGCGCCTGCACAGCGGCGCCCGGCGGCGCCGGCTGCGCCATGCGCTGCCCGATCTGCTGGATCGTCGGCGCCATGATGAAGCCGGTCAGCACCAATGCAATACCGTAGATCGCCAGCGTGGGCGGCACTTGCTGCACGCCGATGGCGCTGCGCAGCACCAGCATGACCATGGACAGCTTCAGGAAGGACGTCGTCGTGACCACCAGCAGCGGGATCAGTGCCAGCCCCGCCAGCATCAGCGAGAATGAGACGACGTCCGTCTGTCCGTTCATCATGCCGCACTCCAGGACGTGATGCGCACCCCCAGGCGCCCATCGACGTCCACCGCCTCGCCGCGCCCAAGGTGGCGGCCGGCGCACACGATGGCGATACTGTCGGCACTGCCCTGGGAAAGCTGCAGCACGGCGCCGCTGGCCAGGGTGCGCAGCTGGCCCAGGCTCAGCTGGAGCGTGCCCAGTTCAAAACTGAGGGCCAGCGGCAGCTGGTCCAGGGCAGCATCCTGTAAGGCGCCCGCTTCGTCTTCGCTGTCGTAGTTCAATTGCGTCTCCATGGTGAGTATGGTGAGCAGGCCTGGCGCCGCATAGCGCACCCGCGCCTGCATGCCGCCAAGCGGCAGGCGGCCCAGGCCCTGCGTATCGAAACGGGTGCTGTCCGGCAGGATGATGTCGCCCACACCCAGTTCCTGCAGCGCCGATGGCGCCAGGACGTGGCTGGCCAGCGTGACCGGCAGCGAAATGCGCAGCGTTGCCAATGCTCCCAGCGGCTGCGCCCTGGACTGCCATTGGTGGCGTTCCAGCAGGGCGAGCCAGGATTCGGGCGTGGCGCCGATGCGCGCACCGGTCATATGCGCGCCATCGTCAAGACGCAGGTACATGGCGGTCAGCGCGAACCCTGCTGGCGGCACCGCGCCGCGCCGCAGCGTACGCATGCCGCCCAGCGGCGTGCCCGCCAGGCGGCCCAGCAGCGCTCCATCCATCCACTCGCGCTGGGCCACCGGCGCCTGCGCCGCCGCCATGGGGTCGATACCGGTCAGGCCATGCAGCAGCGCCGCGCCGTCCTCCAGGTAGAACATTCCATGCGGGCCCTCCAGTCCGATAGCGGCGCTGCCGGCTTCCGGCTGCGGATCGGCGGGCAGCGCGGCGCATTCGAGGTGCAGCGCCATGCCGGCATGGCTGCACCACAAGCCGCATGCCACGCGGCGGCTCAATGCAGCACTGGCGGCGCCGATCGCATCTTTCTGCAATCGCACGGTCTTCGCATGCGCGGCAGGCAGCCACTCCGTTTCAGCCATTTCGGCCCTCCGCTTAGAGTATGGTCAGGGTCACATCCTTTCCTATACGTCGCTCCAGGCGGGCGGTTAGTTCCTTCTGCTGGCTACGCAAGCGATCCGCGAGATTCTTGCCAGCAGGTTTCAGGTGATAGCTCACAGTGCACGGACCGGCATCGACTGCCACGCCCATCATCTCGCCCCCTGGCAGCTGCACTTCAAAGATGCCGCTGCAGTCACCAGCAGGAAGCAGGGGCACGATGTCTTCGGCGTCGAACGCCTCGGCACCTGGCGGCGCCGCGCCGGACAGCGCCGGTTCGGCATCGCCTTCCCCGCCGCTATCGCCACCGTCGCTGCTGCGACCCTGCCCGTCGCCGCTCCCGCCCTGGCCGGTACGCCAGGCGCCGTGGTCTTCGGCCAGCTGCTCGCGGACAGGATTGGGGGCGGCGCGAACCGTCCGTGGAGGCTCGGACCGGGCCGGTGCGGCCGGCTTGCCGTACGCCCGCGCCGGCCTTGGCGCAGCCTGTGCCGTTGCTGCCGGCTGCGCCGCGGCGGTGGTGGCAAAGCGCCATGCCGACTGCTGCCCCGTGCGGACATTCGGCCGGCCCGGCAACAGCTCGTCCAGCCAGCGGCCCGGCAGTACGGGAGGCAGACGGTTCATCCTCACTCCCCGGCCAGCCGGCTCAATGCTTTCAGCTCATCGCGCATGACGCCAAGCTTTTCCTGCTGCTTCTGGGCGCGCCGCGCCTCGGCGCGTGCTTCGAAAAAGCGCGCGCCTGCAAGCCGGGATTGACGCACAGCCTCATGGCAGCGCAGGTTCAGGCTGGCCGCTTCTTCCTTCATGCGCGCATGGCGGGCCTTGGCAACGTGGAACTCACCCGTGGTGATTGTCATCTGCAGGAACCGCGCACGCGACTCCTGCCAGAACTGCGCGGCCTGGTGGACAGCTTCGCGCTTGCGCAATTTATAGTCGTGCAGCGCCTGCCGGCTGCTGCGCCAGCTCTCGCGGGCGCTGCTGCGTTCACGTTCGAGCCGCCCCAGTCTTTGCTTGCGCACGTGAAGCAGCTGGTCCAGGCTGCGGTCCGGCCGCCTGGGTTCAGCCACATCGACGACTTCCCGCTTGCCGCGCCTCATGCCTGCATCCCCATCAGGGTATCAAGCGTTTCCTGGAAAGGCGTGCCGCTGCCGCTGCCGGTGTACTGGCGCAGGAACTCGAGCTGCGCAGGGCGCAACTGCATGGCGCGGTCGGCCACCGCGTCGGCCCCCGGCTGGTATTCGCCGAGACGAATCAACAGCTCCATCTCCTGGTAGCGCGATAGCAGTTCGCGGAACTGGCCGGCCGCGGCGCGGTGTTCGCGCGAGGTCACATTGCTCATCACGCGGCTGATGCTGGCCAACACGTCGATAGCCGGGTAATGGCCCTGCTCCGCCAGCTTGCGCGTCAGGAGGATGTGCCCGTCCAGCAGGGACTTCGCCTCGTCCCCGATCGGGTCCGAAGACGATTCGCCATCGACCAGCACCGTGTACATGGCGGTAATGGCTCCTTCCGGTGTGCTGCCGGCACGTTCGATCAGGCGCGGCAACATGGTGTAGACCGACGGGGTGAAGCCGCCGCGTGCCGGCGGTTCGCCCGCCGCCAGGCCGATTTCGCGCTGGGCCCGCGCAAAACGGGTCAGCGAGTCGACCAGCAGCAATACCTTTTTGCCGCGCGCACGGAACGCTTCGGCAATGGCGGTAGCGGTAAACGCCGCGCGCGCCCTTTCCATCGAGGTACGGTCGGAAGTGGCGCAGACGATCACGGTCTTGCGCACCAGTTCTTCATCGAGCTCGTGCTCCAGGAATTCATTCAGTTCGCGCCCCCGTTCACCAATCAGGCCGAAGACAATGGCCTCCGCCTCGCAGCCGCGCGCAATCGCCGCCATCAGGGTGGTCTTGCCGCAACCGGGTCCGGCAAATACGCCGATACGTTGTCCCAGGCCCATGGTCAGCATGCCGTCGATGGCACGCACGCCGGTAGGCAGCGGGGTGACGATACGCGGCCTTTCCACAGCCAGGGGGGCGTCGCGGATCACCGGCACCGTGGTACACCACGTGCACGCCACGTCGCTGGCGGCCGGTGCGCGGAACATCTGGCGACCGAAGCCGTCGAGCACGCTGCCCAGCAGGTGGTCGCCCACCTCGATCGTATGCGCGCGCCGCAGCGGTTCGATGACCGTGCTGCTGGAGACGCCTTCCAGCGGGCTGAGTGCCGACAGCACGGCGCAGCGCTCGGTAAAGCCGACCACTTCCGCCAGCATCGGGGCGCTGCCGCGCTGCTGGCCGTGGAGGTGGCAAAGTTCGCCGATCTGCACCGGCGGCATATGCGCTTCGATCAAGGTGCCCAGCACTTGCGCCACCTTGCCGCGGCTGGAGAAGCCGGGATGCGGCGGGAGCTGCGCACTCCACGCTGGAATTGCGGCGCGCATCTGCCGCAGGCTTGCCTCCACTCCGTTCACCAGCGCACCTCGATCGGCCCACGTCCGGCAAAGGTGATGCGGTTGCCGTCGATGGCGGTCAGGCGCACGCCCTTGTATTCGTCGCCCGGATAAAGGCGCTGGCCGTCGCTGGTCACGATGCTGGCCTGGTTGCCCGTCACCAGCTGCTGGATCTGGAATGGCAGCAAGGTATCGGCGCCGCCCAGTTGCACGTCGACCGGGAATCTGATGTCGTTCGCTTTGACGAAATCGGCCAGGATACGGCGGAAACGCAGGGTTTCCTCTTCGTCCAGCGCTCCCTTCATGCGCCATTCGCCTTCATCGAGCTGCAGTTCGAAGCGGCGCAGCATGTCCACCTCGGCCAGGCGTTTGCGGAAGGCCTGGGCCAGGGCTGCGGGCGTCGGCTTGGAGCTTTGCGGCACCACCGCCAGCGCGGCCGGTACCGGCCGCATGGCCGGCGCCGGAGCCGACCTGGCGCTGAAGGCCAGCGAGGCAGCGCCTGCCAGCACGGTGCTGGCGGCCACAGGCAGCCAGATGGCGCGGCTGCGATGCTTCCCCGGCTTTCCCTGCTTTCCAGGCGATGGCGGCGGGACCTGCGCCGCAGGCCGCGCACCCTGGCCCGGTCCTGCGCCAGGCTCAGGCCCAGGGCCGGCAACGCCGGCGGGCGGCGCCGGCGGCGGCTCGCTCCACGGAGCCGCCGCATCGGCAATGCCGATCCAGACCGCTCCGATTCGCGCGCTGGCGCCCGGCGCAAGAACATATTCCTCCAGTTCCGCGTCCGAGCCGGCAGCGCGCAGGCTTCCCTCCAGCGCCGCGAGCAGCCAGCGCTCGCCGTCATGGCGCAGCGTGGCGTGGCGGTTCGCTATGCCTGGATCAAGCAACACCACATCCGCATCGTCGCTGGCCCCGATCACGTAGCGCTCACCGCCCAGCGGCAGGCTGGCGCCGCGATGCAGTCCACTCAGGATCCGCAATTCCAGCCCGGATAGTTCGCCCATGTCTCCACCTCCACAGTTTCCGGCGCACCGATCGCGCCGCAACGATGAGTGGCAAGCCGGCTCCGGCAGGTTCCGTCAACTACGCTTCGATCATGCCGACCGGCTGGATCCGCAGGTGCTGGGTCAATTCGGAAAAGGCGAACACCGGCACCGAAAAGAACTCCTCTTCGATCAGCTTGCGCACCGAGCGGCGGATGTCCGCCGCCGTCACCAGCACTGGCGGCGCCACCGGAGAACTCACGCTGTGCGACAGCTCTCCCAGGCGGTCGAGGATCATCTGCTCGGTCTCGGGATCGATATCGAGATAGCTGCCCTGGCTGGTCTGGCGCATGGCGTTGCGCAGCAGGTCCTCCAGTTCCGGCGACAGCAGGATCACCTCGATCAGCCCGTTGCGCGCCACTTCAAAGCACAATTGGCGCTTCAGGGCCAGCCGCACATAATCGGCAATCACGTCCGGATCGCGTTCTTTGGGGGCCCAGTCCAGGGTCGTTTCCAGCAGCAGCCTGGCATTGCGCAGGGATACGCCCTCGCGTGTCAGGCGCTGCACCACTTCCGTCAGGCGCGGCAAGGTCAGGGTCTTGTTGACTTCCTTGCCAAGCTCCGGATAGCGCCGTTCTGCCCAGCGCGTGAAGCGGATCACTTCATTGACGCCGACGAACATCTGGCAGTTGCGCAGCATTTCGACTTCAATATCGGCGCCGCAAACAGCCTCCCAGCGCTGGTACTGCACGCCGGCTTCGGACAGCGCCGCTTCGTCCTCGATGCGCACCCAGGTCCGCCGGCGCCGCGAACCGGCCACTGGGGCTTCGACGGCAGTGAAGCCCAGCTCCTGCAAGCGTCCCGCCGCCTCCTGGGTCGAACCCCAACCGAGCCGGATCTCTTCGTCGATCAACGGCACCTCGGCCATCAGGAAATGCACCCGCCCTTCGGGAATGGAATGGTGGTATTCGAATTCGATAGGTTTCAGGTCGGGGATGCCGCGCCGCTCCAGCATGCCATTGCGCATGACGCGCACGGCTACGCGGATAGTCTCCGCATCGGGCGTATCGCGCATCGACTCCGGCATGCGCAGGATGAAGGGCGTGGTGGCGGAAAAGTTGGTCAGGTCGACGATGCTGGCGTTCTGCCGCTCCTTCTCCTGTGCCGCCCTCTCCTTTTCGGCGTCGGCCAGCGGCTTGAGCATGCCGATCACGCCCGCTCCAGCCAGGCCCAGTGCCAGCGTCAGGAAAACCAGGGTCGGCATGCCGGGAATGGCGCTGAACAAAAGCATGATGGCTGCCGTGGTGAGCAAGGCCTTGGGTTCCTTGAACAGCTCCCCCACAATGTCCTGGCCGATATTGCTCTCTTCGCCCTCGTCGCCATCGCCGCTCACGCGCGTGGTGATCATGCCCGCGCCGAGGGAGATCAGCAGCGCCGGAATCTGTGCAATCAGGGCGTCGCCGATGGTCAGTATCGAATACACCTGCATCGCCTGCGACGCTTCCATGCCGCGCTGCACGATGCCGATCGAGATGCCGCCCACCAGGTTGATGGCCACGATGCAGATGCCGGCAATCGCATCGCCTTTGACGAACTTCATGGCGCCGTCCATTGCGCCGTGCAGCTGGCTCTCCTGTCCCAGCTTGGCGCGTTTCTCCTTGGCCTCTTCCGCCGTCAGGATGCCGGCCCGCAGGTCGCTGTCGATCGACATCTGCTTGCCGGGCATTGCATCGAGCGAAAAACGGGCCGATACTTCGGACACCCGCTCCGAACCCTTGGTGATGACGATGAACTGCACCACCGTCAGGATCAGGAAGATCACCAGGCCCACCACCAGGTTGCCACCCACCACGAAATTGCCGAAGGTCTCGACGATATGTCCCGCGTCGGCCTCCAGCAGGATCAGGCGCGTGGTCGATACCGAGATCGCCAGCCGGAACAAAGTGGTCAGCAGCAGCACTGCCGGGAAAGTGGAAAATGCCGTCGGTCCCGGCATATACATGGCGACGATCACGATCAGCGCCGAAGCGCCAAGGCTGCAGGCGATCAGGATGTCCAGCAGCCAGACCGGCATCGGCAAGGCCAGCATGAAGACAATGCCGATCACCAGGCCGGCGGCAAGCAGCTCGGCGCGCTTGGCCACCTTGGCGGCGATCCCGTTCAGGAACAAGACGATAGCCATCGATTGCATGCTGTGATTTCCTTATGCAGGCTGGCGCCGGGAGATCAGCTCCAGGCAAGGTTGCGCACCGAACGCGCGGCGCAGTGCGGCCATGTCGGCGGACATGCCCAGCTCCGTCGCCGCGTAGCCGGCCAGCAGCAACAGGTTCTTTTCGCCAGGCCAGAGTTCCAGGCATGCGCTGGCCAGCGCATGGGCCTCCTCATGCTGCATCGCGCCGATGTGGCCCCAAACCAGGCCGATGGCCGCGCCCAGTTCTTCCGCCATTCCCGCCTTAGTGCTGCGCTGTCTCATCCTCGCCTCCCCCAGCGGTTTGCAATGCGCGATCCGGTTCGGCGTCGCTGCGCCGCATCTGCTGCCAGCGCAGCCGCAGCTGCACTGCCGTTTCCACCACCTGGACGGCGCGCAAGGCGGGACCTCGCGCTTCGAGAGGGTGCTTGAGCGCCTGCTCGATCAGCATTTTTTGCAGGCCGCGCAGCGAAGGCAGGGGGTTGCCGCGCCAGACCGGGTTATCGAAACTGAGCTCCGGCCCCACGGCTTCGGCCAGCAGCGCCAGTTTGGGATCGGCACTGGGCACCGGCGGAGGGAGCGACAAGGCTTCCTCCGCCGGCAGCAGCAAAGGCCGCGATTTGCCCGTCTGCAGCGAGGGCGCCAGGCTGTGGATCTCGCCGGCGTCGGCCAGTCCTTGCAAGCCGAGGCCTGCCGCATCGTTCAGGCGCGTGTTGATCACCGTAGCAACTCCTCGGCCGCCAGCCATTCGTGGTCGTCCAGGCCGTTCGCCTCGCTATCGGCGCAGCGGCGTACCAGGTACCAGCTGCCGTCGGCGAAAAGCGCCGGCAGCCATGCTCCCAAACGCCGCACATCGGCGCCGCGGCGGCGCAGCAGGATCCCTGCCTGCCGCGGCGGTCCTTCCCCTGCGCCCACGCCAAGCGCCAGCAGCACGCCGCGTTCCAGCGGATAGACAAACAATCGCGTGCCGCCGGCCAGCGCCGCCGTGGCCACGGCACCATGCAGGCGGGCCTGCGCGGCCAGCTGCGTATACAGCTCGTTCAGCTCTTCTTTCATTGCCTGCCCCTCATGGCATCGCGCTCGCCCCTGGAGCGCGCAGCGATACTGTCGCGCCATTCCTGTTCGCGGCGCTCCGCCTTGCTTGGCAACAGGGGAAGTTCGGAGTGCGCTGCGTGGGCCTGGCGCTGCAATTCGTCAAGCAGCTCGCGCCGGGTCGCCAGCTTGTCCGTTGCCCACAGGGTCGCAGGCAAAGCCTCCATGGCGGAGCGCAGCAGCGACCATGCCTTGCAGCGGGCCTCAGCACGCAGCGGCTTCACATCGCCCAATTGCGCCATCAAAGTGGCAGCCTTGGCTTTGCCCCAACCGGTTTCCGCAGCTGTCAACAGCTGCACCGCCAGTTCCGGCACATCCGGCTGCGCCACCAGCGCCGCCTGGTCGGCCAGGTCGCGCCGCAGCGTTTCGGCGATTTCGAATACCGACCTGACGACGGTGAAGGCCTTTGCATCCGACATCGTCAGCCAGTAGCGCCCCATCCTGCGCTCAGGATCCCGCCGCAAATCCGCTCCCATGCCGCCCTCCCTTTAAAGTCCCGCCATCATGCGCGAGCGCAGGCTTTCCATCGCCGATACGCAGTGCTCCGCGCCGAAATTGCGTATCAGCGCCTTGAGCATGCTCAGTGGCGTCAGGGGCACGTCCACGCGGCCTTTTGCTTTGCCGCCGATCAGGAAGCGCAGTTCGCGCGTCGTCGGCAGCGGTTCTTCCGCCATCGACTCCATGGCGCCATGCAGTTCCTCGGTTTCCTGCAGCGTGTGGCGCAGGTCGCCCGAACTACGCTGCATCATGTCGCTCATCATCTCGTTGAGCGCGCCTTTCAGCGCCCTCTTCCTGTAGGCGCTCAAGCCCTCCAACTGGTCGGCTTCGCGCAGTGCCTCCAGCAGGGCGTTATAGCTCTGGACCATATCGAAGCGTTCGGCAAGCATCGCTTCCGCAGCTGCCCGGCCCTGCTGGCTGCTGTCCTCGCGCAGCATCTCCAATGCACGCTGCACGGGATGCCATTCATCGTGCCCTTCGTCAAGCTGCCCCGGACTGCCCACGTGCGCTGCCTTGCTGGCCTGCTGGCTGCGTGATTTGTCGCGCAGCGAGCCGCGCGGCGCCGTCCTGACCGTCACCGGCACCCGGCGCTGTTCCAGCGTCTTGTTCAGGAAAGCCAGTTCCTCCTTCACGCCAGCCTCGATATCGACTGATTCACGTGACTTCAGGTCGACCGTCACGTGTGATTGCCGCAAGCTATTGGCGGAAGCAGCTTCCGGTTTCGCAAGCCGTGCCTGCAGCTCCAGTGCAACGGGGCTCGGGGGGGAGTTATATACGTTCTTCATGCGGCATCAGTGGCAGCGCCGGCCGGCGCGGTTCCGCACAAACGACGGTAAATCCAGACGCCTTTCCTCAACTTTTTTCAAAGTCTCATCAATGTTCACGGAAGCGCTACAGACTGCAAACCGGCTGCTATCTTTCACCTTACACAAGCCGGGGCGCCCACTGCACAAGGCGCCCTGCCCGACGATACCATCCTGCCCAGTGGGGGAACTCATGTACCAAACCATGCTTGCTGCCACCGATATCCATAGCACCGGCTACGCCGTACCGGTGCCGGTCCTTGCCAGTGCCAATGTCTTCAACCTGCATCCGGCGCCGGCCAAGGCGCCCGGCGGCATCGACCTGGTGCATCTGTACCAGAAGCACCGCACCCACTTGCTGCGCTTTGTGCAGCGCTACCTGGGCAATCCGGGCGATGCGGAGGACGTGGTGCAGAACACCTTCGTCGAAGCTTTGCGCTGCGCCGACCAGTTCTCCGGCTTGTCCAAGCCTTCCACCTGGCTGTTCGGCATTGCCTTGAACCTTGCGCGCAACCAGGTACGCCGCAACTGCGCCGACCGTTACGAGGAAACCGACGACGGCTTCCTGGAACAGATCGTCGACACGCATGCCGATCCGGCCCTGCTGTGCGAGCTGCGCCAGATGGCGGGACTGGTGGAGAACCTGCTGGGGGAACTGCCGCAGGCCATCCGCAATACTTTCGAGGCGGTGCTGGATGGGGAAAAGAGCTACGAAGAAGCGGCCAGGGAGCTGGATATCCCGATCGGTACCGTAAGATCGCGTGTGGCCCGGGTACGCGCTGCGGCGCGCCGCCAGTGCGGACGCGAATGAAGGTTCAGCAGGCCGGAGGCTGGTCCAGCGCCAGGCTGGCATGCCAGGCCTGGGCCATGTCGGCCGTTTCCAGTATGGCATCCATCACGCTGCGCTCGTCGCCAAGGCGGGCCAGCGCAATCCTCCGTACCGCGATATGGCAGCCTTCGTCGGCGTGCCACATGCAATCCAGTCCGTCGAAGCGGGCGTTCCGGCCTAGCGGCGCGTAGCCGTCGTGGCCCTGCGCCGGCAACCGCGCCGAGATGGTGAGCCAGGCTCCCCCTTCAGCGGAATCCACCGCGGTACGCGTCACGACCAGCCCGAAGCGCAGCTCCAGGACGGGCGGAGAGGAGGCATCCTGGCCGCATAATGCGCAAAGCTCCGCCAGCAGCGCATTGGCTGCGTGGCCGGAGCCATCGAATTCCCTGCTTTCTGGATGTTCGGCTTGCACTGCGAATGCCCCATGTCGTCGCGCACGCGGCCCGGATGCCGCCCCGGGCCCGACGCTGGCCCATGGCCGGCATATTCTAGCAGGCTACCCTGTTACAGCATGTACAGTGTGCGCCAGATAGGGAGCCGCAGGGCCAGGATCGCCGCCACCGTGCGCGGCAGCCCCTCGCGCAGCTCATGCAACGCAGCTTCGGCAGGGCTGCCCGGAATGCAGCTTGCGAAGTGTCCCTGCAGCAGGCAGGCCACTTGGCGGCTGACGTCATGTGCGTCAGGCTGTGCATCGGCAGGTGCTTGCGCCAGGCATTGGTAGACCAGGCGCTGTGCCAGGCCGGAGTGCAGTCCGCCGCCCAGGCGCGGCGCGGCAAGCGCCTGGTAATGGTCGCCGAAGGTCGACTGGGCCGCGATAGCCCGGTTGAGACGCATGGCCGGCGCCGGATCGACGGTCTCGCTGCCAAGGAAGTACATCGCTGCCTTGCCGGCGGCGGCCAGGCGTGCCGCAAGGCGCGCGGTTGCCTGCAGGCTTTCGCATCGCGGGCCGGCCAGCTCCGGCAGGGATTTGGGCCCGGCTGCCAGTGCGTCGACGATCGCGCGCTGTGCCACGCTGTCGTCCCCGGGCGCGGCAGCGGGCGCTGGGGCGGTTTCCGCCACCGACGTCTGGACCAGCCCAAGCCTGGCAAGCCAGCCGGCCCGGCGTTCTTCTCCCATTCTGCGGGCGCCGCGCACGTAGACGTCTTCACGGAAGCTTGTATTGAGCAGGTAGTCGCGCATCGTTTCGCGCCAGCGGGGATCGGCAATGCCCGCCAGCAGCGCCTGCTGCGGCGCCGTCAGATAATCGTCCATGAAGGCAAGCGGCAGGTCCGCCGAACCGACGAAGTCGAGCCCTGCGGCAGCCAGCTCGCCTGCCACGTCGGCATGATAAAGCGGCTCCCAGCCGCTATTCAGGTATTCGTGCGCCAGGTAGCCGGCCTTGTCCCGCGCCAGGGAAGCCATGCGGTAACCCAATTGTTTGCTGCCGTCGAAGTAGGCGGCGCCGGCCTCCGCCAGCTTACGCGCCAGGTCGCGCGCCTGCTCCAGTTGCGCGATCCGCGGCACGGGATTGCAGTTCGCGTGCTCCAGCAACAGGCGCTGCAAGGGCAAGGTGCGGGTCCAGCCCGGCAAAGCGTTGTAGTTGACGTAGACGATGCCGCCGGGTTTCAGGTAGCGGCCGATGAAATCCACGACGCACTGGCGATTGGCGGGCGTGATCCAGCTGTAAATGCCGTACATGGTGATGTAGTCAAGCGGCGGCAGGTCGACCTTGCCAGACGCCAGCTCGGCAAAGCTGGATTCGAGCACCGTCATGTTTTCCAGCTGCGCCTCGTCCGCCAGTTGGCGCGCGGCTGCCACATGGGCAGGATTGAAGTCATTGGAATAGAAGCGGCCTTGCGGATGGCTGGCCGCCAGGATGTTCGACGTCAGGCCCATGCCCGCGCCCAGCTCGAAATACGTAAAGGTCCGGTCAGGCGGCACCGGCTCGACGCCGTTGAGGATGCAGGCAATACTCAGGTGGCTGGGACTTTGCTCGGCAAAGAACGCTGCCGGATAGTCCAGGTCCGCCACGTAGCCGTCGTTCCAATCCATTGTCACGCTCCTTGGTTGCAGATGACCGCGTGGCCGGAGTCGAGCAGCAAGCCGGCCAGCCGCGCCACTTCAAGCACGTTCTTGCCCTGCATCGCAGGCAGGTGCGCCAGCGCAGCGATGGCCTGGGGCCCGCCGGCCAAGGCATCCAGCATGGGCGCGAGAAGCGCTTCCTTCCGCCCTTCGCCCTCGGCGGCGGCCAGGGCCAGGCGGCATTTTCCCAGCCATTCCGCCTGGCGCATGGGATGCATGCGGCGCGCGCCCCTTACATAGACGTCGCGCCGGAATGCCGTATCCAGCAGGACGTCGCGCACCGTCTCGCGCAATACCGGGATAGTTTGCGCTTCCAGCAGCGCGTGCTGGGCTGGCGTCAGGTAGCGGCCGGGATCACTCCACCAAAGGTTGGCCGAGGCCACGTATTCCAGCTTGGCATCCGCCAGGGTGCGTGCCACGTCGGCGTGGTACAGGGCCTCCCAGCCGCGCTGGCTGAATTCATGGCATGCCGGACCGAAGGCGTCCAGGCGGCTGCGCATGGCAGGCGTATCGTTGTCTGCAAAATATGCCGCACTGGCGCCCCGCAGCTGTTCAACCTGGATGGCAGCATGCAGCCTGCCCTGCTCACGCGCCAGGCGCTGCAAAGGCAGGATGCTGCAGCAGCCTGGCATGGCGTTGTAGCCGACGTAGGCCACGCCGCCAGGCTTCAGGCAACGATTGAGAAGCGCAACGACCTGCTGCCGCTGATTTCGATCCAGCCAGCTATAAGCGCCGCGCAGGACGATGAAGTCCATCGGCGGCAAAGCAGCGTCCAGGTCCGTTCCCGCATCGGCTGCATGGAACGTCCCGTGCGGATGGCTGCCAGCGGCGGCAGCCTGCGCGGACCCGCCGTCGCAGCCCAGCACCAGGCAATTGAAGGCCCGGCTTAGCGGCACGGGTTCGATGCCGCCCAGCACACAGGCGAAGTTCAAGTGCTCCGGCCCAGGTTCCCACCAAAGCTTGTCCATATCGGCGTCTCCTGGCACTCAGGCTTTGCGGGTCAGGCGCCGGATGCGGTGCCAGTTGAAGCCCTCGTCGAGCGTTGTGCATTCCTGCTCGCGCGCGGGCCGTTCACGGTGCATATTCGCATTCGCGCTCATGTTGAACTCCTCTTTGGTGGGTCAGGGATCAGGTGGCGAAGTAGCGATCCCTGTCGGCGTTGCGGTAGTCCTTCATGCTCAAACGGCCGTCATGCTCGCCGTTGGTGGCCGACTCCAGCTCCTTGAACAGAGCATAGTTATCGGCCGCCATGCGCTGCGCCGCCTGCCGCACCTCTTCCGGCACCTGAATGGTATTGCCATCCTTGTCCGTGCAGTAGCCGGTGGTCGCCATCTGGCGCACTTGGTCGACATTCAGGAAACGAATACCGTGCTGCGCCTGGAATTCCTGCATGGTGCGACTTGCCGCCGTGGCCGAAGTCCGGTCGCCACTGCCCGTCCAGACGTCATCCGGATTCCTGATGTAGCGATAATCCGGCTGGTGGCCGCTGCGGCCCTGGATAGTGCCGTCCTTGACCGCTTCGGTGTAATCGCCCTGGCTCAATCTGCCGTCATGTTCACCGTTGGTTGCCGACTCCAGCTGTTTGAACAACTCGAAGTTGTTGGCCGCCATGCGCTGCGCAGCCAGTCGCACATCGTCCGGAACCGGACGGCTCCTGCCGGATTTATCCGTGTAGTAGCCTGTTTCCGCCATCTGCCGGACCTGGTTGACGTCCAGCAGGTGGATGTCGTTATCTTTCTGGAAGTCCTTGATCGTCCTGGCCGCATCGGCACGCGATGGCAGTCCTTCGAAGCCGCCCTCAGGCTCCAGCTCGAAACCGACATCACGCATAAAGCCGCTGCCCTTGCTGATCGAACCATCCTTGACCGCTTCGCCGAAGTCGCCGATGCTCAGCGAGCCGTCATGCTTGCCGTTCGTAGCGCTTTCAAGCTTCTTGAACAGCTCGAAGTCATTGGCCGCCATGGCACGGGCCGCATCCTGCACTTCCTCCGGCACCTGGATGAACTTTCCGTTCTTGTCCTTGCAGTAGCCCGTTTCGGCCATCTGCTGCAGCTGGTCGATGGACAGGTGGCTGATGCCATGCTCTTTCTGGAAATCGTTGATGGTCTTGGCAGCGCCATATTCGCTCGGGCGGTTCGACGAGATATTGCCGTTCATGATCGCGTTCATGAAGTCCAGCAGCGAAATGCCGCGCATCGTCGACGGATAGTCGGAACCGCCGTTGGCCGAAATGGTGCCATCCTTGACCGCATAGCGATAGTCCTCCTGGCTCAGCTTCCCGTCATGCTCGCCGTTCTTGGCCGATTCCAGCTTGCGGTACAGCTCACCGCCGTTGGCCATCATCTTCTGGGCCGCCAGTCGTACGTCGTCATCCACCAGGCGGGTCTTGCCGTTCTTGTCGGTGAAATAGCCCGTTTCAGCCATCTGTTTCACCTGGTCCGGCGACAGGTAGCGGATGCCGTTGTCCCTTTGGAAGGAGTTGATGGTCTTGGCTGCGCTGGATTCCGACGGTAGCTGGCTGCCGCCGTCGCCCGCAAGCAGCATGTTCCTGGCGGCGTTCTTCAGCCACGGTGGCAGGCCCAATTCGTCGAGAACGTCGGCCAGCGGATCGGACGAGCCCTGCTGACGCTGCGAAGGTGCAAACAGGATGTCGCTCGATTCCGCGCCAAGCGGCGAGCCCCCGGTAAACGACGGGCGGAAGAGGCCCGGCGTGTCGTTGTCAAAGGTGGTGGTGATCGTCGTGGTGGTAGTGGTAATCGTGGCAGACATGCTGTTTCCTTAGTCGAGTGATTAAAGGCGCGTCTACACTGCCGCCTGCGAAATCTCTTCCGCTTTCTTGATCAACTTGGTGAACACTGCCACGTTGTTGACGTCGCTCCTTGCGGCAGCGACTTCCTCCAGCTGGCGGACGTACTTCGCTTCGTTGGCGCGCGCTGAGCGTGTTCTTGAGTCGGACATTGTGACGCTCCTATTGCTGGTCGTTGATCGTCTTGGCCATCGCATTAAAGACCTTCAGCTTGGCCAGCGAAGTACCCTGCTGCGAAACCCACAGCTGGAACTCCATGGCTTCGGCGGCGCCCATCTGCGCGGCCTGGCCGAGCGGCATGGATTTGGTCTTTTCCATGGCTTGGCCCGGGCGCGCCTGCGATGGCGCGAACATGCTGTTCTGGTAACTGCTCATATGGTTCTCCTTTGATCGATGCAACAGAGGTGGAACCGGATGGTTCCACCCCTTCACCTCACTCCCTGGCGGGCTTGAGGGGGCTTAGATCAGGGACAAGGCGTTGTCCTGGCCAGCCTTCGCCAGCTTCAGTTTCGCGGCGTTGGCATTCACTGCTTCTTTTGCTGCAGCGGTAGCTTCCTGATCAGCGATAGCGCCGCCGGCGCCGATCCACGAAGTGATTGCGGTCATTCCAGACATGGTTACCTCCTTGGTTGTGGTTGAAGTTGCCGCCTTACGCATTGCGTTGCGACGGTAGCGATATGTGGAGGCCGGTGCGCCGGCAGTTCCATGCATCGAATTCGATTTTTGGTTTGCCTCTTGCGTGGAACCGTATGCCGTAAAGCCGCTACCTATCGGTGCGTTATGTAATGGAACATGCGCAGGAAAACCTCAACCATCAAAGGAGCAGATATGGGCATTCAATTTTCACCGGTCGGCGGCTTCAATTTTTCCTCCCAGGCCAGCGACCTTTTCAAGGACAGCCTGAAATTCAAGTCCAATGAAGACTTGATCAACATGCTGGGAAAGGACAACCTGAGTTCCGCTGCCCGCGACGCGATCAGTCACGAACTGGAGTCGCGCCTCAAGGCCAACCAGGCGGAAAAAAGCGGCGGTGGCGGTGGCGAGGACGAGGACGATCTGCAAAAGCTGCTGAAGAAGCTGCAGGACGGCACCATCTCGGCGGAAGAAATGAAGAAGCTGGCGGGCATGCTGGGGGTGAGCGTCGCCACGCTGGAGAAGATCAAGGATAAGGGACGGGAAGAATCCGGAGCGGATATCACCAGCGGTTGAACAGGCTCCGGCTTGCGCTTGCGGCCTTGGGGGCCGCAAGCGCTTCACTTAGATGATGTCGTCCGCCGGGTTTGACGGCTTCTGCTCCGAGCCGCCGCCCAGGACCTTGGCAGCGGTATTGATAACTTCAGGCAGGACGGCGCGACCGATTGCGGCAAGTATTGGCAGCATTTCTGACTCCTTTCAAGGTTGATATGGTGTAGGGCAGCAGCGCCCCAAGCTGAGTGGCAGCAAACAGCGCATGCGTTCCATCGCAGCGCAACGGCAGCGCGGAACCAGCGCAGCCGGCGCAGCCACCTATCGGCAGGCCTGGTGCCGGGCGCATTTGCGCGGCCCCTGTCAGCGCTTGCCGGCGTTCTCACTTGAGACGAGCAAATGGACTACGCAGAACAACAATCACAGGCAGCTTCTCCTTCGCCGCTGGCCCATGCCGGCCAACTGGCATTCTGGCTGGACATGAATCCGGACATGCCGATCAGCGCAACGCCCTTGGCCAAGCCGGCACCGACCGCCCTGCCCGGCCTGGGCGAGCCCGGGCGCCATGTGGCGGACGCCCTCGCCGAAGGTTATTTCCAGGCCGGCCCCATCATCCCGCGCAGCCATGCAGGCAAACTCGCACAAGTGATCGGCGGGCTGGTACAGCGCGGCATTCCACCTGTTTTCTGCATGGTCTACGACGCTTTCTGGCAGATGTTCGCGCCGCTCGACCCCGTCCTGCGCCAGCTACTGGGCGAGCGTTACCAGATGATGCCCACCGATATCTGGGCCTGGCACGTGGCGCCGCAGGAAAACGCCACCGGCTGGGGGCCGCACCGCGACCTGCACCACCCGCAAGCCGTCGGCGCCGATGGCCGCCCGCGGATACTCAATATCTGGATTCCGCTGACCGACGTCAGCCCCCTCAACGCCTGCATGTACGTGCTGCCGCAGAACCTGGACCGAAGCCTGGGGCCGGAGGGCGAACAGATAGAACTGGACCTGGGCGACTGGCAGAACGTGCGTGCGCTGCCCGCTCCCGCCGGCGCGCCCCTGGGATGGAATACCCACGTGCTGCACTGGGGCGGTCGCAGCAGCGCACGGGCCAGGCAGCCGCGCATCAGCGTCGGCATCTACTTTCATAACCGCGATTGCGACCTGCACGAAATCAATCCCGACACCGCCCGCACCGGCTTCGCTTCGCTCGATTTCGGACCCGGGCTGCAATTGCCGTTCGAAGCCAGGCTGCAGGCAATCGCCGGCGCAATCTATATGTACAACCGACGCATCCCCGGCGATTTCCCGGAAACCTGGGAGCACATCTTCCAGTTCGCCCGCCAGTACCGGCGCAACTGAGCTTAGCGCCGGTATTTTTTCAAGAGCGTGTTGAGGTGCGCTCGCCCGTGGGAACCGTACCAGTTCCAGATCTCCTCGGAAGCTTCGCGGTTGTTCTCGTAATAAGCCCGGTTCAACGCCAGCCACGAGTTAATGACGAGCAGCGGCTTGCGCAGGCGGATGAACTCCTTGCCGTAGCGCGCCGCCACAGGCGCGTCCATGTCCTCCGGCGTCGACAGCGAAATGGCAAAGCCGTCGATGCGCCCCAGCTTGAGTTTTTCGAAATTGAGGTCGGGATTGGAGGCGCCGGCATCGACTTCCACACCTGCGCTTTGCAGGTATTTGACGTGCGGCGCGCCTTGCGAAACACCGACGATACGCCCGCGCAAGGTGACCGCCGGATCGGCATCGACCGGCAGGTAGTCGCGCGCGCGCACAAAAACCACGACGTAAAGCGGCATGGCGCGCGCCGCATCAAGCTTGCCTTGCTTGTCGCGCGGATAAACGACATTCGGCAGTTCGCCCACCACCTGCGGATCAAACAGGGACATCGCATCGATCGCCCCCTCGTCCAGGCTTTTGTGCAGGCGCGCCGGCGGCATGCGCACCATCTGGACCCGGCAACGGGCGCTGGCCGCGGCATCGCGCGCGAGTTCGGCCAGTGCGCCAGGCGGCTCAGGAGCCTCCGGCCCGGAGCCGTTGTAATAAGGAGGCACCGCCTTGTCCGTATAGCCGTAGCGCAGCGGCTGGCAAGCGCCCTCCGCCTGCCCCACGAGCAGGAAACTTGTCAAAATGGATAACAACGGCCAGGCGCGCATCGAACTTCGGGAAAAGTGGACCCTGCAAGTATAGCGTTCGTCGCCATACACCGGCTTGGCCACTCGCCTACGTCCGGTCAGGCGTCACTCCTACATCCTGGCAGCGGGCTGCAATTATCATTGAAGCAGTAATCCTGCTGAACACGGAGGAAATCATGAGCAAGCCAAGCCAAGCCGGAAAAAATGGGCGCAACAGCAAGCTGCAAGAAACCCAGAACAGCAAAAATGCGGGCAACGCATCTTCTGCAAAAGGCAACAAGCAGTCAGCTGCATCCGAGGGCAAGTCCAGGCAACCAGGAACTGCCTCAAAATCCAGGTGATCAAGCTATCGGCGGCCGGTTCTCCGGTGAGAAGTGGCTGTGCCGACCGAAATGGTCGAGGGTCTTGTCCCAGGCCATATCGGCAGCGGCGCGTAATTGGTCGCGGCCCTTGGCTTGTGGGAACGACTCGATGAAACGATCATAGTCGGCGACGAAGTTGCGCGGATCGCCACCCGGCATGTCCATTTTCAGGTCAAGGCTGCGATCCAGCTGGTTGCCGACCCACATGGCCTCGTGCATCGAGTGGCCGCCGTCGTAGTTCAGGAACATCATGGTGCCCAGCAAGGCGTCCTTCGGATCGACCTTCCCGCCCTGGTCCAGGATATCGCCCACCATGTGCATCACGATATTGGTCGAGCCGGACACCCCGCTGACGAACGATACGCCATGTTCGAGTGCGGTGTGCAATTCCGGACTGGCCTGCTCCAGGTTGGGACGGTTCCGGTCTCCCGGATGCATGGCCGATTCCCTGCCGCGAACGATGTCGGGCTGGTGGTGCATGGTGATTCCTGATTTCGGCGCCATGCGGTTGGCATTGGCCGCTCCTTCCGTCAGCCGCGCGGCCGCAGGGCCCACTACATTGGCGTAATTCCGGTTCGCCTTGCCCATCCATGGCGCAGCGCCGTGGGCCTGCATGCATAGCGACATCTTGACGCTCACGTATGGAATCGCGATGCAATCAAAGCCATTGTCCATCGGTGCGCGCAACAGGCGCTTCAGCGCGCCGAGAGCATGCTCGGGGCGCGCATTGAAAAAGGCCTCAAGCTCCGGTGACTTGGTTTGCCAGCCCCGCCGCTCGTGACGCATCATGCCTTGCACCTGGAGCGCAACATCCTGCTGCGCTTGCCGCGGCAGCGCCTTCAACGCCAGGTCCAGGTGCAAAGCCAGCGCGCCCATGCCCTGTTTGACGTTCGCCGGCGGGTCGCGAACCAGTTCGGCGATCAGCACCGATTCCATGGCGCGCCCGTAGATGTTGTCGTGCAGCCGCGTCTCGTAGCCGTCCGCCGAGGCGGGGATGTCGTGGCGCAGGCGTTTCACCAGTTTGCCAAGGCCCTCCAATCCCGCTTGCCGGCAATCAGCCTCCACCTGGCGCAACCAGTCCTTGGTCTCGTCGGGCCGCAACTTGTGCTGCATGGTGCGGTCCATCGTTTCGTATCCCAGCTCTTTCAGGAACTGGCGGTGTTCGGGGCGGGCGTCGTGCCGCATATCCCGTATCGCGTAGCCGAGATGGGTCAGGCATTCCATCGGCATCCGCTTGGCCTCGCGCGGGGCGCGGGAGGGGCCCAGGTCCTTGCTCTCCTGGGCATGGACCATTTCGCCGACGTCCCTGACGATGTCGCCCAGTGCGCCCGCAGTCATCCGTGTGCGAGGATCACCCAGCCAGTCGCAGACATCCTGGATAAACTGCGCTGCGGGTGTTCCGTGCAAGTCGTAACGCCGCGTGGTGTTATGCAGCATGTTCACCGCAGCTTGCTTGCCCAACATCTCCGCGTACCGGGCGTCTGCCGGCGAAAGCGTGCCGCTATCGAGCGCAAGCTTTATCTTCGGCTCTGGCGATCCGCCGGCATTTCGCTGCCGGGGATCGTGGGCACGCGACTCATGCCCAAGTACCAGGACGTTGCCCACCATGTCGACGTTATGTTTGGTGTCCCATTTCACCATGTCCAGCACGGTGCTGTTGCAGCCTACCGATTGCGACGGCGGCCCCTCGGCTTGCGAAGTAGAGCCGCGCCATTGCGACTGCAAGGGATGTACCGTCCCGGCGCGCGGCGCAGGCATGCGCGCTGACGGCTGCGGGCTGCCTTGCGCCGGTGCGCGCGCCGGCGGCGACAAGGATTGCGTACCGCCCGCAGTCGGCGGCAAGGCTGGCAAGGGACTGTAGCCGGCTCGATTGAGCATTGCATCTCCATTCACTCTGTTCGGTCACCGAAACGACCTCACTTGGTGGCGCCAGCAACTGCTTTGGTTCCTCTTACGAATCATGGACGCTTGAGCCTGGAGCGCGCCGATGCCGCCCGCTCCCGCACGACGCACCCATGCGCATGATCGTTGATCAGCCCCATGGCCTGCATGAAGGCATAGACAGTTGTCGGCCCGACGAATTTCCAGCCCAGTTTTTTGAGCGCTTTGGAAAGGGCGATGGCCTCATCGGAAGTCGAAACGGTTTGCGGTGCGGCCATCGCATCCTGGGCCGGTTCGAACTTCCAGACGAATCGCGCCAACGATCCCTCGCTTGCGATCAGCTCTTTCGCGCGCTTGGCGTTGTTGATTACCGCTTCGATCTTGCCGCGATGGCGGACTATGCCCTCGTCCCGCAGCAGGCGCTCAACGTCCCGTTCCGAGAAACGCGCAATGCGTCCGATATCGAAGTTATGGAAAGCACGCCGGAAGTTTTCACGCTTGGCCAGAATCGTCCGCCAGCTCAGTCCTGCCTGGAACCCCTCCAGGCAGATCTTCTCGAACAGGCGGGCGTCGTCGACGACCGGAAAACCCCATTCGAGGTCGTGGTAATGCAGGAACTCCGGCGCAGCACCGCACCAACGGCATCGCGCGCCGCCATCTGGCCCAGCAAACAGTTCGCCCACCATGCTCCTCCCTAAAAAAAATGGATTAGGACACTCGTCCTACATAAATGGTAGGACGCTCCCGTCGACCTTGTCAAGCGAACATCTCATGCCGGACCCTGAATAAATTTGGCGGCGGTGTTATGCTCAGCGCGATAAATTCGTTGAGACCCGCATGAAATCCCTGGCTAACGCTATCGCACAATGGACCGAGGACGTCGAAGACTACCAGTCCCCGGTTACCAACCTGTACATGTACCGGCGCAACGAGCCGACAACGCCGAACGTTTGCCTGGTGGAGCCCAGCATCGTGATGGTCGCGCAAGGCGCCAAGCAGCTGGTGATTGGCGAACAGTGCTACCGCTATGATGCCCAGCGTTTCATGGTGACTTCCCTTAACCTCCCCGGCAGCTCGCAGGTACTGGAAGCGAGCCCGGACCACCCTTGCCTTGGCCTGGTGTATAAGCTCGACCTGCGCACCATTGCCGAACTGGCGACGCATAGCAGGCGACCAACGCCGGCCGACATTGCCATCCAGGGAGTGGCTGCTATCGGCAGCATGACGCCCGGGCTGGCCGAGCCCTTCCAGCGCTTGATCGCACTGCTGGACGAGCCCGAAGCCTTGCCAGTGCTGGCCCCTTTGATCGAACGCGAAATCCACTACCGGCTGCTGCTCAGCGACCAGTCCGCGCGCTTGCGCCAGATCGCCTCGGTTGGTACCCAGAGCTTCCGCATCGCACGAGCGCTCGACTGGCTGCGCCTGCATTACGCGCAGCCGCTGCACATCGACGAGCTGGCAGCGCACGTCAAAATGAGCGCATCCAACCTGCACCTGCATTTCCGCCAGCTGACTACAATGAGCCCCTTGCAGTACCAGAAGTGGCTGCGCCTGAATGAAGCACGGCGCCTGATGTTGAACGAGCAGCTCGATGCCGCCAGCGCTGCGTTCAAGGTCGGCTACGAAAGCCCCTCGCAATTCAGCCGCGAATACAGCCGCCTGTTCGGCGCGCCGCCCAAGCGCGATATCGGCGCCATGCGGCGCGACGCTGCCGCTGCCTGATACGCCAAAGAGGATCAGGCAAGAAATCAGTGGAATCGTGCTATCAGTTGCCAAATCCCGCTCCCTAGAATGCAAGCTTGCATTTCCACATGAGCGGAGAGTACGGAATGATCACACTGAATATCAACGGCACGACGACACGCGTTGACGTCGCTGGCGACACCCCATTGCTGTGGGTGCTGCGCGATAAGCTGCAAATGACCGGCACCAAATACGGCTGCGGCATGGGCTTGTGCGGCGCCTGCACGGCGCACCTGGATGGCACCCCGATTCGCTCGTGCAGCACGCCGGTTTCGGCTGCGGTCGGGAAGAAGATCGTCACCATCGAAGGCGTCGACCGCGCGCGCATTGGCAAGGTAGTACAGGAGGCATGGAAAAAGCTGGACGTTGTGCAGTGCGGCTACTGCCAGTCCGGCCAGATCATGAGCGCTGTCGCCCTGCTGGAAGGCAATCGCAAGCCATCGGACTCGGACATTGACGCCGCCATGGCCGGCAACATCTGCCGCTGCGCCACCTACGTGCGCGTCCGCGCCGCCATCCACGAAGCCGCACAGGAGCTGGCATGAACATGAATCTTCCCCGCATTGAAAACGGCAGCCGCCGCGATTTCCTGCGCAGCGCGGTACAAGCTGCGGCCGGCTTGACGCTGGCCCTGTACCTGCCTGGCACGCAGGCCGCGGCTCCTTCCGCCGCTGCAGTCCCGGAATTCGAGCCGAACGCCTTTGTCCGCATCGGGACGGACGGCATGGTCACCGTCATCGCCAAGCACGTTGAAATGGGCCAGGGTGCGTACACCGGCCTTGCCACCCTGGTAGCGGAAGAACTTGACGCGGCATGGTCCCAGGTTCGCGTGGAAGGTGCACCGGCGGACGCCCGCCGTTACAACAACCTGGCATTCGGAGCATTCCAGGGCACTGGCGGCAGTACTGCCATGGCCAACTCGTGGGAACAGATGCGCAAGGCCGGCGCCAGTGCCCGTGCCATGCTGGTCTCGGCCGCTGCGGCACAATGGAAAGTGCCTGCCGGCGAGATCCGCGTCAGCGAGGGCGTTGTCACGCACGGCGCAAACAAAGCCACCTTCGGCGAGCTGGCGCCAGCCGCAGCACTGTTGCCGGTACCGGCCGACGTGGCGCTGAAATCTCCCCGGGACTTCAAGCTGATCGGCAAGCACGCGCCGCGCAAGGACAGCGCGGACAAGGTCAATGGCCGTGCGCAGTTCACACAGGACGTGCACCTGCCAGGCATGCTGACGGCTGTTGTCGCCCATGCGCCGCGCTTTGGCGCCACGGTCAAATCCTTCGACGCCAGGAAGGCCAAGGCGATCAAGGGTGTGGTGGACGTGGTGCAAATCCCGAGCGGCGTAGCGGTGCTGGCGCATGACACCTGGAGCGCGAAAAAAGGCCGCGACGCGCTCAAGATCGACTGGGACGAATCCAGGGCGTTCAAGCTGGGCAGCGAAGATATCTTCACGCAGTTCCGCACATTGGCGCAGCAGCCTGGCCTGGTCGCCCATAGCGCCGGCGATGCCGACACCGCCCTTGCGCGGCCTGGCCGCGTGCTGCGCGCCACCTATGACTTCCCCTACCTCGCACACGCACCGATGGAGCCGCTGAACTGCGTCGTGCGCATCGGCGAAGGCGAATGCGAGTTGTGGTATGGCGCCCAGTTCCAGTCCATCGACCAGCCATCGGTCGCCGCGCTGCTTGGCTTGCCGCCTGAGAAAGTGAAGATCAACATGCTGTACGCCGGCGGCAGCTTCGGCCGCCGCGCCAGCAAGGACGCCGACTTCGTACTGGAAGCGGTGCAGATCGCCAAGGCAAGCAAATCGCGCGCACCAATCAAGATGGTCTGGCTGCGCGAAGATGACATGAAGGCCGGCTACTACCGCCCTGCCTTCCACCATGCGCTGGAGGCGTCGCTGGGCGAGGATGGCCGCCCAACGGCATGGCGCCACCGCCTCGTCGGCCAATCGATTCTGGCCGGCACTGCATTTGCCGGCATGATGATCAAGGATGGCATTGATGCTGTTTCCGTCGAGGGGGCGGCCAATCTTCCGTATGGCATTCCGGCCATGCGCGTCGAACTGCATACGCCGACAGATATCCAGGTTCCGGTGCTCTGGTGGCGTTCGGTCGGCTCGACCCATACTGCCTACTCCACCGAGACCTTTATCGACGAACTGGCGGGCACCGCCGGGCAGGACGCCGTCGCCTACCGCCTGGCGCTGCTCGACAAGCATCCGCGCCATGCGGGCGTATTGAAACTGGCCGCTGACAAAGCCGGCTGGGGCCAGCCGCTGCCGGCGGGAGCGAATGGCACGCGCCGCGGCCGCGGCGTCGCAGTGCATGAATCCTTCGGCACCTATGTTGCCGAAGTAGCCGAGGTGACCGTGAACGCCGATGGCAGCTTCACAGTCGACCGTGTCGTGTGCGCCGTCGACTGCGGCATGGTCGTTAATCCAGATGTGGTGCGCGCACAGGTCGAAGGCGGCGTTGGCTTTGCCTTGTCGGCTGCGCTGCATGGCGCCATCACGCTGAAGGACGGCGTGGTGGAGCAGTCCAACTTCCATGACTATGCGCCTATCCGCATCACCGAAATGCCGAAAGTGGAAGTGCATATCGTCCCGTCTGCCGAGAAGCCTACCGGTATTGGCGAACCGGGCGTACCGCCGCTGGCGCCTGCGCTGGCGAATGCACTGGCCGCCGCAACCGGCAAACGGGTGCGCAGCCTGCCGATCCGCACGGAGGAGTTGAAGGCCTGATGGAAAGTGTCGACTTGCAGGTGCTGGAGGCCGCCCGCCGCTGGGCGGCCGAAGGAAGGCGCTACGCGCTGATAACGGTGGCCCACACCTGGGGCTCGGCGCCCCGCCCGGCCGGATCCTGGCTCGTGATTCGCGACGATGGCCTTGCCGTCGGTTCCGTATCGGGCGGCTGCGTTGAAGACGACATCATCGCTCGCATGCGAGAAGGCCGCCTTGGCGAGCGCCTGCCATTCAGCCTGGATTATGGCGTCACCCAGGACGAAGCCGCGCGCTTCGGCCTGCCCTGCGGCGGCGCGCTGCAACTGGTGGTTGAACCGCAGCCGGACGCCGCGCAACTGAACGAACTGGCCAGCCGCCTGGAACGGGGCGAACTGGTATTGAGGGAAGTGGACCTGGCACAGGGCGCCTCAACGCTGGCCGCCGCGCGGCGCGGCGACACCCTGAACTGGGATGGCCGGCAACTGCGCACGGTGCATGGTCCGCAATGGCGCTTGTTCATCGTCGGCGCCGGCCAGATTTCCTGCTACCTTGCGCAAATGGCCCAGGCACTGGACTACGACATCACGATCTGCGAGCCGCGCTTGGAATACGGCGCAGAATGGCGCGTGCCGGGCACGAAGCTTCTCACTTCGATGCCCGATGACGCCTTCCTGTCCATGCACGCGGATTCGCGCACTGCGGTCGTCGCGCTGACCCATGATCCTAAACTGGACGACATGCTGCTGTTGGAAGCCCTGCGCTCCCCTGCCTTCTATGTTGGCGCGGTAGGGTCGCGCGCCAATGACGGCAAGCGACGCGAACGCCTGTCGCACCACTTCGACTTCACGTCCGAAGAACTGGATCGGCTGCACGGCCCGATCGGCCTGCCCATCGGCAGCCACACGCCGCCCGAAATTGCCGTCGCCATCGTGGCGGAAATGACTGCCGTCCGCCACGGCGCGCCGATCGCCCTGCGTAACGTCCTGCCCTGAGACCTTATCGAAGTTGCCAGACCAGGCCGAGCTTTTCAAAACCCCGAATAATCCAGCCGCCAAAATCCAGGTGCCTGGGTTCGTTCATCGCAGAGGTTGGGCGTGCATGATGGTGGCTGTGCAAACCCTCGCCCAGCAATAGCAGCGCAAAAAAGATATTGTCGCGCGATTCGTTTTCGCTGCCGGCCACCTTGTTTCCAAACATATGGCCGAACGAATTGACCGACCAGGTCAATTGGTGAAGCAAGGCGACCCGCGCAGCGCCGGCCCAGAAGATGCATCGATACAGTTCATCTTCGCCGCCCAGCCAATAGCCAACGGCGCCGGGCAAAATGAGGCCTGCCGCGACAATCGGCCAATAATAATTCGACAGGAACGAAATGCTGCGATCGGCAAGACAATCCGGCGCATAGCGCGCTGACTGTGAGACACGTCCGTAAAGCATCCAGCCAACGTGGGCGTGGAACCAGCCTTGCAGTCGATTCGAGATGGGGCCGCGGTCGGAATACCATGGCGAATGCGGGTCGAATTGCTTGTCGGCGAAGCGATGGTGCCGCCGGTGGTCGGCCACCCAGCGGGTGATATCGCCTTGCATCGCCCAGGTTCCCAGCACGCCCAGGCACACCTTGATGAAGCCACTGGTCTTGAATGCATGATGCGTGAAATAGCGATGCATGCCGATGGCGACGCCCATCACGGTTAAAGCAAAGAAAACGGCAAAGACCAGCGCAGTCGCGACCGTTGGCGCAAGCTGCCTCCCGCCGCCGGCAGCCATGGCAGCCATCAACATCCAGGGCAAGAAAATGGAGGCCAGATTGAGAACCCTGTTACTCCAGTTTTCCTTCAGGTCTTGCGAGATACAGGGATCCTTCATCACCCACGCTCGAATTAATTCAACAACAATATACTATTATCAATCTTCCCCTCCCGCAACAAAGCTTTGGGAGGTGTCGCGCCGCAAGTCGGGCTCGGCATCGAACAGTGCCTCCAGCCAGCGCGCGAACACCTTCAGCTTGGGCGAAGCCATGCGGCCTTGCGGATAAACCAGCGAAACGGGCATCGGCGTGGGCGGCGTATCGTGCAACACCTGCACCAGCGCGCCGCTGGCGAGATGATCGCGGACAAGGTAGGTCGCCGTCTGTACCAGGCCCAGTCCCTGCAAGCCAAGCGTCGCATAAGCTTCCGCGTCGTTTGTCGCAAGGGTGCCGGGCATATCGATTTTGCGTTCGCCATCACTGGCGCTGAACGCCCAATCAAAGGGACGGCCCGTGCGTCCCGAGTAATGCAGGATCGCCTTGTGCTGCGCCAGGTCTTCAAGCGATTGCGGAGCACCATGCGCGGCCAGGTACGAAGGCGCGGCACAGCTCACGAAGCGCATGGTGCCAATCTGGCGCCCGATCAGGGCGGAGTCCTGCAGCGCCCCCACGCGCAAGGCGCAATCCACGCCGTCACGAACCAGGTCTGCCAGCCGGTCACTGAGATTCAGCACCAGCTCGACGTTCGGGTAGGCGCGGCAGAATTCCCCAAGCCGCGGTATCACCACTTTGCGTCCCACCGCGCCACCCAGCTCTACACGCAGCAGGCCCTGCGGTGTCGCGTTTTCGCTGGCGCGGAAAGGTGCCTCCGCTTCGTCCACCGCGGCGAGGATCGCCATGCAATGGCGGAAGTATGCCGTGCCGTCGCTGGTCAGCGCGAGCGTGCGCGTAGTTCGCTGCAGCAGCTGCGTGCCGAGGTAGGCTTCCAGCTTCTGGATCGTCGCTGTCAGCGCGGCGCGTGGCAGGCCGAGTGTTTCCGCCGCCTTGGTGTAGCTGTTTGCTTCCACGATGCGGACGAACGTTTGCATGGCTTTCAGGCGGTCCATGGCACTCCAATTGTTCACTTATTGTGAAAAGTATAGAGCATTTGTTGCCTAATTATCTTTTGGACCCGCTCGCGCAGAATGCCCCCATGCTTTCCACTACCGGAGTTCAAATATGAAAAATGACATTTCCCGCGGCATGGTGGCCTTGCTGGCAGGCGCCAGCGGTCTCATCGTCGCCAGCCTGTATTACGCGCAAACCCTGGTCGGCCCTATCAGCGCTGCAACCGGCCTTTCGCCTGAAGCAGCGGGCCTGATCGTGACCCTCACGCAGGCCGGCTACGCACTCGGGCTGCTGTTCGTGGTCCCATTGGGAGACCTGCTGGAAAATCGCAAGCTGGTGTTCGTTGCCCTGCTCTTTGCTGCAGCAGCACTGGCGGCAGCCGCTTCCAGCCAAACCGCAATGCAGTTCCTTGCTGCCTCGCTGGCCATCGGGCTCGGTTCTGTCGCAGCCCAGGTGCTGGTGCCCTTCGCCGCCCACCTGTCGCACGAAGCGACGCGCGGACAGACCGTTGGCAAGGTGGTGAGCGGATTATTGCTGGGGATTATGCTGGCCCGCCCCGCGGCGAGCCTGCTTGCCGATTTTGCGAGCTGGCGCGCAGTATTTGGCGCAGCCTCCGTGCTGGTGGCAGTACTGGCTTTCGTGCTGCGCGCGAAACTGCCTGAGCGCGTGCCTACCGCACCGCTTTCCTACCAGCGACTGATTGGTTCGCTGTGGCACCTGTTCCGCGACACGCCTGTGCTGCGTCGCCGTGCGGCTTATCACGCAGGCCTGTTCGGCGCCTTCAGCATGTTCTGGACGGTTGTGCCACTGGTGCTGGAAGGTGAACGCTTCCATTTGTCCCAGACCGGCATCGCATTGTTTGCCCTGGTCGGCATGGCAGGTGCTGTTGCCTCGCCCATCGCCGGCAGGCTGGCAGATAAAGGCCATACGCTGCCAGCAACCGCTGGCGCGCTCCTGCTCGGGGTTCTCGGCTTTGCGCTGCCGCTGTGGGTACCTGAATCGCGCGTCGTTGCAATCGGCATGCTGGCCATTGCTTCCATTGTGCTCGACATGGGAGTAGCTGCCAACCTCGTGCTGGGGCAGCGCGCCTTATTTGCGCTGGGCGCAGAGGTGCGCAGCCGCTTGAATGGCATCTACTTCGCAGTGTTCTTCACAGGAGGTGCACTGGGCTCGGCGACTGGCGCCTGGATCCTGGCAAACTACGGCTGGCGCGCAGCGCTGCTGGCCGGCATTACCTTCCCGGCCATCGCCCTGCTCTACTGGGTCACGGAAGCGCTGGCCTTGCGGCCACGCCATGCACCTACGCCGGCTCGACACCCTGGAACATATTGAAAACCCGGCCGGGGTCGTACTGCTTCTTGATTTTCGACAGGCGCGCATAGTTCGCACCGTAGTACGCCGGCTGCCATTCTTTCAGAAGCGGATCGAGATAGTTCACGTAAGCGCCGCCGCTGCTCCAGGCTTTCATCACACCGCGCATGCGGTTGGGGAACGTCGTGTCGTAGACGGCGCGCGACTGCCAGGTGGCGTATTCCACACTGAACAAGGCCTTGCGGTGGACAAAGGCGCTTGCATCTTCTGCGACACGGCTGATCGCACCACCCATGTGGTCGAAGATGTATGAACCGGAAATGCCGGCAGCCATGGCATCTTTCACCGACTGGTTCAACGCCGCGATGCCTGCCGCTGGCAGCAACGCGTTAAAGAAATCGGAACTCAGCACCTCGTCATAGCGGGTCTTGCGTCCTTCCGGCGAATAGCCGCTCAAGCTGCACTCCTTCAACGGAATCCCCGTGCACATGCTCCACGCCACATCGCGGTAAGGAAGCTGGCTGATGGCGGTGCTCATATCGTTGCTGGCAACACCTGTCGCAGCAAGGAAAGCGTTCCAATAAGGTTGCAGGAAACTGGAAGTGCCGAGGCAGTAGGCGGTAACGGTGCATGAGGCGCCACTTGAACCAAACTGCATGTAGATCTGCGCCCAGATATTGTCAGGCAGCGACTGCGGCCAACGCTGCCAGGCATCGAACATCGCGGCAAAATCCTGGAAACGGAAATCGGCGCGTGCGACGGTTATGTCCTCGATCCGATGGGTTTTGAAGGTAAAGGACGTGGCCACGCCGAAATTGCCGCCGCCTCCGCCACGCAAGGCCCAAAACAACTCTGGCTCCGTATGCGCATCGCAGCTAAGCAAGCGCCCATCCGCCGTCACTACCTCCGCCGCCAACAGGTTATCGCAGGTCAGCCCGAACTGCCGGTCGAGGATGCCGATGCCCCCGCCCATGGTGATGCCTGCAATGCCCACCGTCAGGCAGGTGCCGGAAGGGATGCAGACCCCGTTCGCAATCAAGGTGTCATATACCTCGGCCAGCCGCGCACCGGCTCCGACCTTGGTCGTGCCATTGGCATTGACCTGGATCGCATTCATTGGCGTGACGTTCAGTACGATGCCGGTGGTGGTCGACGTCCCGGCCCAGCTATGGCCGCCGCAGCGCGGCGTCACTGCCAGTCTATTGTTGCGCACGAAGGCCAGGCCGGTCCTGACATCCTCCACCGAATTGCACTTGATGATGGCCGCAGGTTTGGTGCCGTCGAAACGCATATTCGCCAGCAGGCTCGCGGCAGCATAGGCGCTATCGCCAGGTCGCAGCAACTGGCCGCCGAGTGAAGCCGATAAGCTGGTCCAGTTCAGCCCCGCCTCTCCCGGCGGAACCGGGGTCGAGGGACTACCGCTCGAACCACCGCCGCCGCACCCTGCCAGCAACGCTGCCGCCGCACCTCCCGATAACTCCAGAAACCGCCTGCGATCCATGTGCTCTCCCCTGATAACGCGCCAACTCGGCCGAGGGAAGTGATATTATCATTAAATCAATTAATTGGTATGTGATTGGTATACATCAATCAAAAGCCAGGGCGATAGCGAGGCCAATGAACAGCAAAGCAGTGCCACGCTGCAGTATCGCCATGCGCCGACCAGACATGATCCGCGCACCTGCTGTAGCAGCCAGCAGCACATAACTCAGGTGCGCGACAAAAGTGCACGCGACAAAGGTCAGGCTAAGCAGCAGGAAGCGCATGACATCCACCGCGCCCGGCGGCATAAATTGCGGGAACACCGCCGCGAAAAACAGGATCGCCTTGGGGTTGCTGCAAGCGACCAGCATGCCGCGCCGGAACACCGCACCGCGGCTGCTGCCCTCCGGCGCACTCGCCATGGCAGCAGCCCCCACCTGCCCCGCATTGCGCCATTGCTTGACGCCCAGCCAGGCAAGATATGCGGCGCCCGCCAGCTTGAGGGCGGAAAAAGCCGGTGGCCACGCCTTGAACAGCAAGCCCATGCCGCCCACAGCCACGCAAGAGACAAGGAATACTCCCACGGCATTGCCGGCGGAACCGTATGCAGTGCGGCGTGCGCCCAAGGTCAGCGTGGTGGAAACCGCCAGCAGCACGGCTGGGCCTGGGCTGAAGGTGGCGGCAAGGGCCATGGCAAGGAAAGCCAGCCAGAGGGAAAGGGTCATTGTTGTCATGCCGCCAGTATCCAGCCTGCAAGCAGGATTAAAAATACCCTAAAATTAACAACATCTTTAACTCAGAATTAAAAATGCATGGACAAGATGCGCAGCATGGAAGTCTTTGTGCGTGTGGTGGATGCGGGCAGCTTCAGCGCCGCAGCGCGCACGCTCGACATGTCGACCGTGATGGTCAGCAAGCACGTTGCCGCCCTCGAGCAACTGGTCGGTGCACGCCTGTTGCACCGGACCACGCGCAGCCAGAGCCTGAGCGAAATCGGCCGGCAGTACGCCGAGCAATGCCGGCATATCCTGCAACTGGTACACGCGGCGGAGACAGGCGCGCTTGCCATGCGTACGGTCCCGCGCGGCACGCTGAAGATCAGTGCACCAGCCGCATTCGGCAGCCGCTGCCTGGCGCCGGCCATGGCCGAATATCTCGAATCCAATCCCGAGGTAAACCTCGAGCTTGACCTATCCAACCGATTGTCCGACCTGGTGGAAGAAGGCCTGGATGCTGCCATCCGCATTGGCCCCTTGAAGGATTCCACCATGGTAGCGCGCCCGCTGAGGTCTTTGCAGATGATGGTGTGCGCAGCACCAGGCTATCTGGCGCGCCACGGCACGCCACGCACGCCCAGCGAACTGTCGCAGCATCGCTGCCTGGACTTTTCGCACTGGCGCCACGATGCGCGCTGGCGTCTCGGGCAGCTCGGCACAGAAGAAGGCACATCACCCCATTGTCGTATGCGCTCCAATAATGGCGAAGCCTTGCGCTTGGCAGCGGTCGCGGGCCTGGGCCTGGTGATGCAGGCCGACGCCGTGCTGGCGGACGAAATTGCCGCCGGTCGGCTGATCCCTATCCTGCTAGAGTTCTGGCCGGCGCCACGCCCAATGCACCTGATCTACCCACGCGACCGGCAGTCGACGCCCAAGCTGGCCAGCTTTGTGGAATTCGTGGTGCAGCGTTTCGGCACCACGCCTGGGGCTCGTGGGAAAACCGCCAGCTAGTCACACGGGGGTGGGCAACTCAGTTTTCCCCTATCAGGCGTCGCATAAGGAGAGATTTGAAATCTCTACGCGTATCACAAATGATATAGATATATGCGATGTTGGCCTGGATTTGGTAGATCAGCCGATTCATTCCGCTGACGACTTGCCGATATTGATGGAGATTCAGACTGCACAGCTCATCCGGAATAACACCGTTTTGTAGAAATACAGCAAATCTGGTCACGCAACCCAATTGGAATTGCAGAAAAGCTTCTCGAGGCTCCGCATTTGCAACGAATGCCTGAGGCCAACACCTTCAATCGATGGAGTGACGTCACGCATTAGGGCTGGATCGATAGAAATTGACCTGCTACCTAATTTAGTACGGCCCCGAACTGGAGTCTGCGGTTAATAACCCTTCCGCAAATTGCTTCGGTGTCAGATTCCTCGGCGTACTGTGCGGACGCTCCTCGTTGTACTCGCGGCGCCAGGCTTCGATCACCTGGCGTGCATGTCGCAGCGAGAGAAACCAGTGCTCGTTCAAGCATTCATCGCGAAACTTGCCGTTAAAACTTTCGACGTAGGCGTTCTGTTGCGGCTTGCCGGGCGCAATGAATTTCAGCTGGAGCTTGTGCTGATATGCCCATGTGTCCAAGGTTTTTCCTGCAAATTCCGGACCATTGTCTACGGTCACTGAGCTTGGTAAGCCGCGAGATTCTGCCAGGCGTTCCAGCACTGCGGCGACACGCCAACCAGGCAGCGAGGTGTCGACTTCAATTGCCAAGCATTCCTTCGTAAAGTCATCCACGATGTTCAGGCAGCGCAGGCGCCGTCCATCGACAAAGCCGTCCGAGACAAAATCCATCGACCAGCTCTGGTTAGCGCCCGTGGCCAGCACCCGGATCGTGCGCTCAACCCCAGCGATGCGTTTACGTTTCCTACGCCGAACCATCAATCCTGCCGCGTGGTACACGCGGTAGGTACGCTTGCAATTGAGCGTCCATCCTTCTCTGCGCAGCAGCACGTGCAGGCGACGGTAACCATATCGCCGTTTCTGGCCTGCGAGCGTCGTTAGCCTGGCCAGCAGTTCGTCATCGTCCGGACGCTTCGCTGCATACCGGAACAAGGATCTGGAAATCCCGATTAGCCCGCAAGCCCGTGTCACGCCCAGCGCATGGATACTCATTAAATGCGCGACGGCGAGTCGTTTCGCCTGCGGGCTTACCACTTTCGACTAACCATTCCTTTAACGCCGCGTTATCCAGCATGGCATCGGCCAGCAGATGCTTGAGCTTGGAATTTTCGGATTCAAGCTCCTTTAACCGCTGCGCTTGTGAGACCGTCATCCCGCCGAACTTCGTCTTCCAGTTGTAAAACGTCGCCTCGGCAATGCCGTATTTCCGGCTTAGGTCAGCCACCCTGGCGCCCGCCTCAGCCTCCTTCAACACGCCAATGATCTGCTCTTCCGTAAATCGCTTTTTCATGCCTGCCTCCCATGTTGTTGGCGCTGACCGAAAATTGACCCACCTAGAAGCTGTGTGCTGATCGAAAACTGACCCAGGTGTTCTACTACCCCTGCCCATAACTTAGGCAGGAGATTAATAGGTGATCACCATGGAAATGTTAGGCAAAATCCGCCGCATGCACCTGCGCGATAAGCTCTCACTGCACGAAATAGCGAAACGCACTGGTCTGTCCCGCAATACCATCCGGGCTTGGCTGCGCAAGCCCGATCCTAAGGCAGCGCCGAAGTACCAGCGCCGTCCAGTCCCACTCAAGATTGATCCTTACCGAGACTCGATAGTCCAGGCGTTGAAAGCCGACGCGCACCGCCCGAAGCATGAACGCCGGACAGCGAAGGCATTATTTGCCCAGATCCGTGCCGCCGGCTACAACGGCTGCTATCCGCAGGTAACGAAGTTTATTCGGGAATGGCGTCAGCAAGAAGGCAAGGCTCCCAAGGCATTCGTGCCGCTGCAATTCGAGCTAGGCGATGCCTTCCAGTTCGACTGGAGCGAGGAAGGTATTGTTATCGGCGGCGTTTATCGAAAGCTGCAAGTGGCCCACATGAAGCTGTGCGCCAGTCGGGCCTTCTGGCTAGTGGCCTATCCAAGCCAAGGCCACGAAATGCTGTTCGACGCGCATGCACGCTGCCTAGCAGCACTTGGCGGGGTTGCCCGACGCGGCATCTACGACAATATGAAAACGGCGGTCGACAAGGTCAACAAAGGCAAGGGGCGCATCGTCAACGCCAGATTCGCGGTCATGTGCGCACACTACCTGTTCGATCCCGACTTCTGCAACACCGCTGCCGGCTGGGAAAAGGGCGTGGTGGAGAAAAACGTTCAAGACAGCAGGCGCAGAATCTGGATCGATGCCCGCAACCGTCGTTTCGGCTCGTTCGAGGAACTCAACACTTGGCTAGGTGATCGCTGCCGGGCTTTATGGCAAGAGCTGCGCCATCCAGAGCACCGGGAATTCACGGTCGCGGAAATGCTGGAACAAGAGCAACTGCACATGATGCCCATGCCAGCGCCTTTTGATGGATACGTCGAGCAGTCGGTGCGCGTGTCTTCAACCTGCCTTGTAACTGTAGCGCGTAATCGCTATTCCGTGCCGTGTGAGTTGGCCGGCCAGGTGGTCAGTGCCCGCCTGTACCCTAATCGGGTCTGCGTTGCCGCTAGCGACACCATTGTCGCCAGCCATGTCCGCATTACCGATCGCGGCGACGTGCGTTACGACTGGCAGCATTACATCTCTCTGATCGAACGCAAGCCTGGTGCGTTGCCCAATGGAGCGCCGTTTGGCGACCTGCCTGCACCCTTGCAGAAATTACGGCACGGCTTGCTCCGCCATCCCGGTGGTGATCGACTGATGGCGCAGGTGTTGGCGGCCATCCCGGTCTCCGGACTGGATGCCGTGCTAGTGGCAGCAGAACTGGTCGTCGAATCAGGCGTCCTGTCTGTCGAACACGTCGAGAACGTGCTCGCCAGGCTGCACAGCACACCTCAACCTCCAAGCGCTGCCACGGCTCTGCAACTAACCGAGGCGCCGCTTGCCGATGCTGCGCGCTACGACAATTTGCGGGAACTGGCTCAATCGGAGGATGATCATGCGTGACCTTTCTGTTGAACTCAAGGGCCTGCGCCTGCACGGCATGGCTTTAGCTTGGAGCGAACTGGTCGCCAAAGGAGGCGCCACATTGGAAACAAGCAGTTGGCTGCTAGAGCACCTGTTGCACGCTGAGACCACTGATCGAGCAATGCGCACTGTTCGGCACCAGATGCATGTGGCAAAGTTCCCAGTGCATCGCGACTTGGCTGGCTTTGATTTTGATGCGTCTCGAGTCGATCAGAAGTTGGTACGGCAGCTGGGGACGCTGGCCTTTACCGAGACCGCCCAAAATGTTGTTCTGGTCGGCGGCCCTGGAACCGGCAAGACCCACTTGGCAACCGCTATCGCAATATCTGGGATCACCAACTACGCGAAGCGGGCCCGATTCTTCTCAACGGTTGATTTGGTCAACACGCTGGAACGCGAGAAACGCGACGGCAAAGCCGGGCGACTGGCGGCGGTACTACAGCGGGTGGATCTGGTGGTTCTCGACGAGCTTGGATATCTGCCTTTCAGCCAGGCCGGAGGAGCACTGCTGTTCCATCTCCTGTCGAAGCTGTACGAACACACCAGTGTCGTCATCACGACCAATCTGAACTTCGCGGAATGGTCTGGTGTATTTGGCGATGCCAAGATGACGACAGCATTGCTGGATCGCCTGACCCACCACTGCCACATCGTTGAAACTGGCAATGAATCCTATCGGTTCCAACATAGCAGCATGGCAGCCAAAGGAAGAATTCGGCAACGGGAGCAGAAGCGCAGTCGAAATGACGAAGTCACACCCTCCGCGCAATGATATAAATCGTTTATACCATTAACCCCCGATGCCGGACGAAGACAAGGGTGTCAGCGCAAAACGCTGACACCCTTGTCTTTTTTGTTACACTTATCCACAGTTGCCGGAAAGAATGGCAATATCCGCCCTGGGTCAAATTTCAATCAGCAGGGTGGGGCAGAATTCACGCAGCGCCAACACCGGTGCTGTCTCAGTCTCGAGCTGGTTCAGCTTGGTATAGGTGTAATTCCAGCGGCGGTCGGTCTCCGTAGCGGACGGGCGCAGGCTGGCAAGCGTGGCGCCATCCTGCCAGGCCACGGGCGTGGCGTAGCGCATCTTACGCGAGACATTGCCTTCTTTGTCGTACACCGTTTCGGTCAGGGTACCCATTGCGTCCACGCTTCCCACCTGCTGGCCTTTGCCGTTGTACAGGTAGTTGGTCGCTGCGGCGCTGCCCGCTACCGCGGCACGCAGGTCAGCCAGGCATAGACACGGCGCGCCTGCGCCCCAATCCCGCCGCAAGCTTCCAGATTCCCGGCACCGGCATCACACTCAGGGCCGGAGACGAAGTCCTGACTTACGTCGGCCGCAATCTCGAACCGCACCGCGGCTTCCCAAGTTTTATGCGCAGCCTGCCGGAAATCCTGCGCCGCAGGCCCCAGGCCCGCGTGCTGGTGATCGGCGGCGATGGCGTCAGCTATGGCGCACCACCGGCAGGCGGCGGGAGCTGGAAGGATGTCATGCGGAAGGAAATCGGCGATGCGGCCGACTGGAGCCGGGTGCACTTCCTGGGCCGCGTCCCCTATCCGCAGTTCACCAGCATCCTGGCACTGTCGCGGGCCCATATCTACCTGACTTACCCGTTCGTGCTGTCCTGGTCGATGCTCGAAGCGATGGCCTGCGGCTGCGTGGTCATTGGTTCGCGCACGGCGCCGGTGGAGGAAGTGATCCGCGATGGCGATAACGGCCTGCTGGTCGACTTCTTCTCGCCCCAGCAGATCGCCGAATGCGCCGTGCAGGTCCTGGCGGAGCCGGAAGCCTTCGCCATGGTCCGCGCACGCGCGCGCCAGAGCGTAGTGGAATGCTACGACCTGCGCTCGGTCTGCCTGCCGGCCCAGCTGGCCATGCTGGAACGGGCCAGGAACGGCGATTACAGCGTGACGGTGGCGTAAGCCTTCAGGTTGACGCTGCCCGGGATCTCGGCCATCGAGAGCACGCGCATATGCGGCACCGCGCGTTCAGCCAGGGCGCGGATATGGCGCCTCAGGTCCGGCGAGCAAAGCAGCACGGGCAGCATATTCCCCTTCATCATGCGCTCCGATTGCGCGGCAAGGCGCGACAGGAGCTGCTCCGCATAGCGCGGTTCCACTACCAGCGCGCTGCCGCTGTCGGCCGTCCGCACGCTGTCCATCAGCACTTGTTCGATGCCGGCATCCAGGGTCAATACGCTGAGCGAGGCGTGGTCGCCGATCAGGCCCTGGCAGATCGCCGGGCCCAGTTTCTGCCGAACTGCTTCGGTCAGGTAGCCCAGGTCTTTCGAATTGCGGCCGGCATCGACCAGCGTTTCGAGGATCAGCTCCAGGTTACGGATCGAGACCTTTTCGCGCAGCAGGTTTTGCAGCACTTTCTGCACGTCGCCGATGGACAGCACGGTCGGCACCAGTTCTTCCACCAGGCCAGGCTGGTCCTGGCGCACGCGCTGCAGAAGCCTGTCGGTCTCCGTCCGGGTCAGCAAGGTTGCCGACTGCTGCTTCAGGACCTCGCTCAAATGGGTGATGAAGACCGTGGTGGCATCGACCAGCGTATAGCGCGCAGCGCGGGCGATGTCCTTTTCAGCTTCTTCGATCCACACCGCCGGCAGCCCGTAGGTCGGCTCGCGCGTTTCAATCCCTTTGACCGGGCGCGCTTCGGCGCTGGCACGGATCGCCAGGGTGCGCTCCATCATGATTTCACCGCGCCCGGCCGGAACCCCGAACACTTGCAGCTCATAGGCATTGGCGCCAAGCTGCGCGCTGTCCCGGAAGCGCACGCTCGGCAGCACCATGCCCGACTCCAGGGCGTACTGCTTGCGGATCGCAGCGATGCGTTCCATGAAGACAGTCTGCTCGCCACGCACCAGCGGCGCCAGGGCGGCGCCAACGTGCACCTCGAACGGTTCCACGCGCAGCAGGTCGTAGCCGGTCTCGCCATCCTTCCCTTCGCCAGCCGAGCTGTCGGCGCTGTCTTCATCCGAAGTCCCGTTGCCGGCGGATTTGCGGCGCATCAGCCAGCCGACGCCGGCCAGCAGCGTCACCAGCAACAGCACCGGCACGGACGGAATCCCGGGCAGGAACAGCAGCACCGACAGCGCTGCCGCCACAATGAACATCGGCTTGGAAAAGGCGGTCATCTGCTTCAGCACCTCGCCGCTCAAGCTGCCGTCCGAGGCGGAGCGGGTCACGATGATACCGGTGCCCACCGCAATCACCAGCGCCGGCACCTGGGTCACGATGCCGTCGCCCACCGTCAGCAGGGTAAAGGTTTGCAGCGCCTGGTCCCAGCGCATCCCCATCTGCATGACGCCAATCACCAGGCCGCCCACGATATTGATCAGCATGATGATGATGCCGGCGATCGCATCGCCCTTCACGAACTTGCTGGCGCCGTCCATGGCGCCGTAGAAGCCGGATTCCTTTTCCAGCATCTTGCGGCGCTGCTTGGCTTCCTCCTGGTCGATGAAGCCCATGTTCAAGTCGGCGTCAATACTCATTTGCTGGCCAGGCATGCTGTCCAGGGTGAAGCGCGCGGCCACCTCGGACACGCGCTGGGCGCCATTGGTCACCACCACGTACTGCACTACCACCAGGATCAGGAACACGATCATGCCGATCACGTAATTGCCGCCCACCACGTAGGAGCCGATGGCCGAAATGACACGGCCGGCGTCGGCCTCGGACAGGATCAGGCGCGTGGCCGCCACATTCAGCGACAGGCGGAACAGCGTAGCGATCAGCAGCAGCGACGGGAAAGTCGAGAACTCGACCGGCCGCCCGATGTAGAACGTCAGCAGCAGGATCAGCATGGCAAAGCTGACGTTCGACAGGATCAGGAAGTCCAGCAGGCCAGAGGGAATCGGCACGAACAGCACGGTCAGGATGCCGACCACCAGCAGTACCAGCACCATATCGGTGTGGTTCTTGAACACCTTTTGCAACGCCAACATCATCTTGCCTTTCCAGAATTGCGCTTTGCCTCGCGCATCGTATACACCCACACCATGATGCGGGCAATTTGCGGGTACCATTTTTCCGGCACATAGCCGTCATGGCCGACTTCGCGGAACAGTGCCCGCGCCAGCGGCCGGTTCTGTACCACGGGAATACCATTGCGGCCGGCCAGTTCGCGCATGCGCGCCGCCAGCTCGCCGGCCCCTTTGGCCACCACTTGCGGTGCGCCGGAGACGCCATGCTGGTAGCTGAGCGCCACGGCCAAATGGGTCGGGTTGGTAATCAGCACGTCCGCCTGTGAGACCTTGGCCGCGGACTGGCTGCGCTTCAGCATTTCCTTGCGCAGGTCGCGCAAGCGGCCACGGATGCGTGGATCGCCTTCCCTGTTCTTGTGTTCGTCCTTCACGTCGCGCTTGCTCATGCGCATGCGCTGGCTGAACTCCCAGCGCGTGAACCCGAAGTCGAGCATGGCGATGACAATCAGCGCAGCCAGCATTTTCGCCAGCAGCGAGCCGCACAGCCCCAGCAGCGTATGCACATAGCCTTTGGCTTCCAGCGCCGGCAAGCTGGCCAGGCCGGGAATCATGTCGCGCACAATGTAGTAAGCCACGGCGCACAGCACCACCAGCTTCACGATCGATTTGCCCGCCTCGAAAAGGGTGCGTTTCGACATGATCTTCTTGAAGCCTTGCGCGGGATTCAGGCGGTTCATGTCCGGCGACAGCGGATGGAAACTGAACACGGGGCCGGTCTGCACCAGGTTGGCCAGCACCGCCACGACAATCAGCGCCAGGAACAACGGCCCCAGGATCGCCAGCATCGCCACCAGCAGTTGGCCCAGCCAGGCCGCCATCGCTTCGCTGCGCCAGTCAAGCGCCTGGGCGTGGGCCAGCATCTGCTGCTGCAGCCTAGCCGCTTCGCGCAAGGCGGCGCCGCCATAGGCATGGAACATCAGCACCAGGGCCGCCATCATCGCTGCCGCCGTGAAATCAGCACTGCGGGCGACCGAGCCCTTCTTGCGCGCCTGCTCCAGCTTGTACTGTGTCGCCTGTTCTGTCAGGTCGGAATCTTGTTCTGCCATTTAACCCAACACCTGTTCCCAATACCTGAAAATGCCGCTGTACACGCGTCCCATTGCCGGTCCCAGGCTGCCGGCCGTCAGCATCAATACCACGATGGACACCACGATCTTGACCGGCACCCCGATCACGAACATATTTATTTGCGGCAGCACCCGCGACACCATCGCCAGTGCCGCTTCCGCCAGCAGCAGGGCCAGCATCACCGGGATCACCAGCGATACGGCCAGCGAGAACATCAGCCCGAACTGGCGCACCACGGCCTCGGCCGGCAGCGCGGCCAGGCCGCTGCCGGGCGCGACCTGCTGCAGCGAATAGGCCAGCCCGCGCACGAAAGCATGGTGGCCATCCAGCGCGAAGAACACCACCACCGCCACCATATTCAGCATGGTGCCGAACAGCGGCGCGCTGCTGCGCGTGACCGGGTCGTAGACCGACCCCATGCCCAGGCCGCTCTGGATGTCCAGCACCTTGCCGGCCAGGGTGAAGGAGGCAAATCCCGCGTGCACGCCGAACGCCAGGGTGATGCCCAGCGCCAGCTCCAGCAGCGCGCCCGCAATCATCGGCCCCAGCTCCAGGCCGTGCGCCGGCAGCGGCAGGTCCAGGCTGTTGACCAGCATGACAGACAAGCCCAGTACCAGGAACACGCGCACCAGCAGCAGCCCGCCCAGCCCCGACATGATGGGCGACATCAGCAGCACGGCGCCGAGACGCAGCGTGGTATAGAACACGGCCAGCAGCCAGGCGATGTCGATGTTCAGGGTCATGCCAGATCAGAAATGCTGCGGAATCGAGGCAATCAAGCCGGTGGCATAGCCGACCAGGCGCTTCAGCATCCACGGCCCGCACACCACCAGCACCACCACGGCGGCGATGATCTTGGGGATGAAGGTCAGCGACGCTTCCTGCACCTGCGTGACCACCTGCAGGATGCTGATCAGCAGGCCGACCACCAGCGTCACCGCCAGCAAAGGGGCGGTAATCAGCAGCCCGTTCCACAGCAGTTCGGCCAGCATCTGGAGCGCGGAATCGGCACCCATGTTCAGCGGCTCTGGTAAGACTGCACGATATCGCCCATGCTGCGGCCGAACGTGCCTTCGCGCATGGACAACAGGCGCATGGCCAGGGCGTGGAAGCGCGCCGGATCCTGCAGGTCGCCATCGAGCGCCATCTGGGCGTAGCGCGCCGACAGGTTGTCGCGGTCCAGGCCGAGGGCGCGCGCAATGCTGGCCTCGGCCTCGGCACGCTTGCCGGCCATGGCCTGCACCACCGCCATGCCGCCGTGGCTCTCGCCGAAATTGCGGTCCAGGCCCAGCGCCGTTTCGAAGGCGGCAGTCGCGCCGGCCAGGTCGTTGCTGTACAGGCGGGCCCAGGCCAGCAGGTGCCAGGTACCGATATGGCCCGGCATGAAGTGCACCGCCTTTTCCAGCTGCTGCTGCGCGCTCTTCAGGTCGCGGCGCAGCATGCTGGCCATGCCCAGGCCGGCCCAGGCGCGCGCCTCGGTCGCGCTGGAAGCCAGCGCTTCCTCGAACAGCGGGACGGCGGCGTCGTTGTCGGTACGGGCCAGGGCGACCGAGCCGGCCACCACCAGCGCCTCGACGTTGCGGCCGCAGGCCAGCGAGGCCGTGCTGAGGGCTTCGGCTTGCTCCAGGTCGCCGTCGTCCAGGCACACGGCACTGGCCGCGCCCAGGAAGGCAGGCGCCTGGCTGAACGCGTCGCGGTAGCGCTGCACCAGGGCGCTTGCCTTGTCCAGGTCGCCCAGCCGGTGCAGCAGGCGCAAGGCGATGGTGACCGCGCCCGGCGCCGGGCTGGCGCCCTCACCTTCGACATACGGCGCCAGCGCGTGCCAGCCCTCTTGCCAGCGGCCCAGGAACAGGCAGGCCAGCGCAAAATTGTAGGCCAGGCCGCCATCGGCGAACCTTCCCAGCAGTCCGCCGAACAACTCGGCGGCCGGCTCCCATTGCTGCTGCGCCAGCAGCGTGTTGCCCAACATCGCGAGCAGACCCGGCTCGCCCGCATGGCGTTCGAGCGCGGCGCGCACATGGGTTTCCGCGCGCTGCGGCAGCCCGGCCGCGAAGCACAGCTCAACCACCGTCTGCAGCAGGGACAGGTTGTCGGGATCGCTAGCCAGGTAGGCTTCGTGCCGGGCCAGGCGTTCGAGTGGGGGCGTTTCTTGATGCTGCATAGTGTCTTTCGTTAGTGAGTCAGGACTGGCGCGCCAGCAAGTGGGCAATCGCCTGTTCTACCAGCTGGCCGCTGGCCGGGTCGCTTTCCATGGCCTGCTGGATGTCGTCCAGCATCTGGTGGAAGCGGGCATCATTGGCGACTTTGGTGCCAAAATGCGCCAGCAGCACCGCTTCCAGGAAGACCCGGAACGCCTTGCGGCCGCGCTGGGGATCGTCTTCAGCAATGTGGGCGACACGCAGTTCGATCAGGCTGGTCAGCCCTTCCGCCGCCTGGCGCGATGCCGCCGCCGCGCCCGGCCGGCGCCGGCGCGCCGGCGCCGCGCGGTCGAGCTGGCTGCGGATGGCCGCAACGAGCTGGGTGACCGGGCTGATCGAAGTCATGCTTTAGTGCTTGAAGTTGCCGGCATAAGCCGACAGCAGCAAGTGCTGGCCGTCGCCGTCCGCCTCGGCGCCGGTACTGTCCGCCGGCGCTGCCGCGCCTGCGGCGGCGATCCGGCTGTCCAGCTCGCCGATGATGCGCTGCATGTCGTCGTTCAGCGGCGGATTGGCATGATTCAGCTCAATCCCTTGCGCCAGCGCCGTACGTGCCCCGGCCAGGTCATCGGCAATCAGCAACAGCAGGCCGTGGCCGAAGTGCTGCAGCTCGGCCGGCACGCCGCTTTCCTCGAGGGGGCGCAGCACGCCGGCCGCGCGCTCGGCCTGGCTGGCGCCGAGCCAGAGCAAGGCCAGCTGCAGGCGCGCAGTGTACAGCGTCTGGTCAAGGGCAATCGCCGCTTCCATTTCGCCGGCGGCCCGGTCGTACATGCCCAGCTGGGCGTATTCCGCCCCCAGCAGGTAATGGGCCTGGGCGGTCGCATCGGGGCGCCCCACGGCTTCCTTCAAGTAGGCAATGGCACTGCCCGCCTCATTCCCGGCGCCGGCCTTGAGTGCCAGTTGTAACAGTTCGGCCTGGTCAAGCCCGGCGAGGATCGAATTGCTCATCTATGCGTCCAATCAAAATATCAGGTTAACGGGGTCGTCCTGCAGCATGCGCTTGCGCAGGGCGTCCAAAGCTTCCTTGTGCAGCTGGGAAATGCGCCCCCTGCTCAAGCCCAGCATATTGGCGATCTCTTCGAACGGCAGCTGCTGGAGGTAGTGGTAATGCAGCACCTGCCGCTGGCGTTCCGTCAGCTGGTGCAGCAAGGCATGGATGCGCTGCCTGAGCTGGCGCATTTCAATGCCGGCGTAGGCATTGTCGGGGTAGCCTGGCTCGTCGGCAAGATACATGCCCGAATCGTCGAGCACGAATCCCACCGCCAGGCCCACCGCCATTTCGGCCAGTTGGCCGAAGAGCGCGTCCGGGTCGGCCGGCGCTGCGCCGGCTGGCGCCAGGTCAGCCGAACGCGCCGCCAGGATGCGCTTGCGGGCCGCCGCCTGCTCCTGCGCGTCGCTGTACGACCTTATGCCGTCGAGTATAGCGCCGTTGATGCGCGCAGCGGCAAATGTCTCGAACTTGGCGCCATGCCCTGCCTCAAAACGGTCAACCGCCTGCAGCAGGCCTTCGCGCGCGAACTGCAGGAAATCGCCGAACTCCAGGCCGGCATGGGCGCGCATGCTGAACAGGCGGGCTGCCATGATGCGTGCGTACTCAAGATAGCGCTCGACCAGTTGCTGCCGCAGCGCCGGGTCGCGGCTGCCCCAGAAGCGCTGCCACAGGGCGGCGCCGGCATCCGGTTCACAGGCAAGCAAGGCGGCAGCCATGATCGGTTCTAGGCGAAAGTACCGAGCAGCGAGCGCACCACGAGATTCCAGCCGTCCATCAGCACGAACAGCAGGATCTTCAGCGGCAGGGCGATCGACGCCGGCGGCACCATCATCATGCCGAGCGCCATCAGGGCACTTGAAACGATCAGGTCCACCAGCAGGAAGGGCAGGAATACCACGAAGCCGATCTGGAAGGCGGCGCGCAGCTCGGACAGCATGAAGGCCGGCACCAGCTGGGACATGCTGATGTCGCTGACGTCCTGCGGCGGCGCCGCCTTGGCCAGCTCCACCATCAGGGCCAGGTCCTGTTCGCGGGTTTGCCGCACCATGAAGTCGCGCAATGGCGCACTGCCCTTGTCGAACGCGCTTTCGGTCGACAGCTTGCCCGCCATGTACGGCTGCAGCGCCTGCTCGTTGACCTGCTTCAGGGTCGGCGCCATGGTGAAGTAGGTCAGGAACAGCGCCAGGCTGATCAGTACAGTGTTGGGCGGCGTGTCCTGCATGCCCAGCGCCGTGCGCAGCATCGACAGCACGACGGCAATGCGGATGAAGGACGTCATCGACATCAGGATCGCCGGCGCCAGGCTGAGGACGGTCAAGCCCAGCAAGATGCGGACGGCCGCCGCAGCGTCCGTGCCGCCCTTGCCCAGCTGCACCTGTACGCCCGGCAAGGCCAGCGAAGGCTCGGCGGCAACGGCCGGCAGCGCCAGGCAAGCCAGGGCCAGCAGCAAAAAGTGGGGCCGCTTCATTGTGCATCCTTTTCCGCAGGCACGCTGTCGACGCAGCTGACGCCATGCTCCCCCTGCGCCAGCAGGTAGCGGCGGCCGGCGAACTCGACGACCGCCAGCGTGCTGCGCGGGCCGAGGCGCTGGGTTTCCAGCACGCGCAGGTGGCGCGCACCGGCGCCGGGCGGCGCCAGCTTGAGCTTCTTGCGCAGCACCTGCACCACGACAATCGCAGCCAGGGCGATCAGCAGCACGCCGACGCCGCCGCCGACGGCACTGCCGACCGGTACGTCGCTCTCGCGCTTGAACGGGATGGCCGCTGTCGAACTTGCCTGGCTGTTCATGCCTGCGCGCTTGCCTGGGCGACTTCGCTGATGCGCACGCCGAAATTGTCGTCCACCACCACCAGGTGGCCGCGCGCCACCACATTGCCGTTGACGATGACGTCGACCGGGCAATCGGCTTCCTTGTCGATCTTGAGCACCGACAGTTCTCGCAGGGCCATCAGTTCTCCCACCGTCGTGCGCGCCTCGCCCACCACCACGCTCAGGGTCACCGGCACGCTGTCCAGCAAGCCCAGCTTGCCGCCCAGCAGGGCTGGCCCCTTCTCCGGCTGCGGCTCGATGTGCACCAGTTCCACCAACTGCGTCTGGGCGGCCGCGCCGCCCTTGCTCGTACTGCTCATGCTTTTACTCCGTTCTTTGTTCCAGGCACCACTTCCAGCGCCAACTTGTTTCCGGCAACGCCGAGATGGCCGCCAAACAGCAGGCGGCCCTTATCGTCGCGCACCGCCAGCGCATCTTCGGCAAGGCTGTCCAGCCGGATGACGTCGCCCGCCTCCAGCGCCAACAGGCTGCCCAGTGTCACTTGCGCCTGGCCCACTGCCACCTGCAACGCAACGGGCTGCTGCGCCAGCAGCGCGACCAGGCTGACCGCCGGCAGCGCAGTGGCGGCGGCGCGCCGCGGCGCCAGCTGCAGCACCGCTTCATGGTTCAGCAGGCCATGGCAGGCCAGCTTGCCGATCCTCAGCTCGAACGCCAGGGCGCCCGACGCGTGGTCGCGCAAGCCGTGCGGCGCCTCCGCTTCAAGCGCCACGGTTTGTCCCAGCGCTTCGCGTGTAATGCCGTCGGCCAGCGCGGCCAGCGCCGCATCCGCCGCCGCCAGCGCCATGGCTGGCTGGCCCTGCTGCGGGGCATGGCGCCGGTCTGGCGCAAACAGCTGGCGCTGCAGTTGTCCTGCCAGCTCCGCCGGCCAGGCCAGCCACAAGCCGCGCCCGTCCGTGCCGGCACGGGCGTACTGCCACGGCGCGCTGTGCGGCGCCGCTTCCCAGGCCCGTTCGACGGCAACTTCCGGTTCGCGCATACCCCAGTCGGCCGCCCAGGCGGACAGGGCGCGCTCCAGCGTGTCGCGCACCGCGCTGAGGCGGCTGGCGCCCAGCAGCGCGTATGGACTGACTTCCATCAACGGTGGCCCTTCATATCAAACAATTGCTGGATCATGTCATTGGCTGTGCTGATCACATGGGACGACGCCTGGTAGCCGCGCTGCATCAGGATCAGGTTGCCGAATTCTTCGGCCAGGTCGACGTTCGAGCCTTCCAGATGGCCCGACTGCAGCTTGCCGAACGAGCCGTCGCCCGCATAGCCAAGGTGCAGCGCCGCGCCTTCGCGCATTTCGAAGCCGCCGGCGACCTGGTTCAGGTCCGTTTCGGACTGGAAGTCCGCCAGGGCGATACGCGGGCCCTTGGCGGTCTGGCCATTCGAATAGCGCACCGTCACGGTGCCGTCGGCGCCAATGGTCTGGTCGGTCCGCACGCCACTGCCAAAGCCGTCCTGCGTGGTCATGGCGAGCTGGGTCGACTGCCCGTTGTTCTGTACCGCGTTGAAATCCAGTTGCACCGCGAACTCGGGGTTCGTGCCGTCGGTGTAATTGAAGCTCAGGGTGCTGGAACCCGGCACGGCAAAACCGTTGGCGAATTTGATGGTGCCGCTGCCCACCTCGGTGCCGCCGCTATTGGTGACCTTGACGGTATAGTTGCCGCCGCCAGCGTTGCTGAAGCTCAGGTTGACCGTGACGTTGGAACCGGACGGCGCGATCAGGCTGACGCCATTCAGCGCCGCGGTCACCGGCGGGCTGGTCACGACGTTGGTCAGGATGCCGCCGATTTTCGCGACGGCGGTGGCTTTCGGCAAGCTGTGCTCGAGGTCGGCCAGCGTGACGTCGGACAAGTGGCCGCTGCTGTCCATTGTCTGCACCTTGTCGCCATGCGCGTTCACCAGGATGTTGTCGGCATTGAACTGGAACTGCCCAGCGCGCGAGTACAGCAGCTGGTCGTCGCGCTTGACGATGAAGAAACCGTTGCCGCCGATGGCCAGGTCGAGCGCATTGCCGGTGCTCTGGTCGGTACCGGTACGGAACATGACGCGCGTCGCCTGCGCCACCACGCCCTGCCCTTGCGCATCGCCCTGCCCGGCCGCCGGCTGGCCGCCGCCCTGCTCGAACAGCTCGGCAAACTGCAGCTGCGAACTCTTGAAGCCTGCCGTGTTGACGTTGGCCAGGTTGTTGCCGACGACTTTCAGGCCCTTCGCATGGCTCAGCAGGCCGGACGTGCCGATTAACAGCGTATCAAACATGGAATCTCCCTTGTTTTAGCGAATATTGACGACCTGGGACAGGCTGATTTTTTCCAGGAAGGAACCGCTGGTGGTGGTCACTGTCATCAGCGGCGTGCCGGAGGATACGTCCAGCGCCGTCACCTTGCCGGTGACCAGGCCGCTGCCCTGCTCCACGTCCACCGTGCGGCCCAGCATGCCCACCGACTGCATGGCGGACTGGTAGTTCAGCATGCTGTCCAGCTTCACGTTCAGCTGGCGGCTTTGCTCCAGGTTCGCAAATTGCGCGATCTGCGCCACGAATTCCTGGTTTTCCAGCGGCTTCAGCGGATCCTGGTTATTCAGCTGGGACGTCAGGATTTTCAGGAAATCCTCGATGCCGATATTGCTCGATTGCGATGCGGGACCCGCGCCCACTGCCGCAGTAGAAGAAATAGCCATTAATTGATGCTCCTTGTGCTGTCCTGTTGTGGCGCCTGGTACTGCGCCGTGTCATCTGCTTCGCTTGCCGTGCCGCGCGCGGCATCCACCTTGCGTCCGTTTACCGTCAGTGAAGCCAGGCGCCTGCCCTCGCCGCCCAGTTCACTGGCCAGGTTCTGGGCCAGGCTGCGCATCTGTTCCGCCTGCAATTCGGCGTCGCGCACGAAGGCGTGCACGCCGTCGCGTCCATAAAACAGGTGCAGCAGTTTTTTCTCGAACGGCTCGCCCGGCGCTTGCGCCTGCTGGCTGGACGGAGTCGGTTCCTGCAGTTCGCTTTCGCCCGCCGGCGCGCCATTGCGCGCTGCCAGCAAGTTCACGGCCGCGCGCTGCAGCGGAGCTGCGCCACGCAAGGCCGCGGGAGCATCGATGGCATCAACCCCGGCCTGCGCCGGCTGCGCCTCGTGCTGCCGGTCCGGCGCTGCCAAAGCCTGCACCGGCAGCGCGGCCAGCGCCGGCGCCGTCGTGCGGGCAGGCTGGGCCAGCGCGAAGGCCGGCGTGCCCGCAGCCGAAGACTGTGCCGCAGCGGCCGGCTGGGCCGCCGCTTGCGGTTCCGCTTGCTGCTGCGCCGCTGCCTGGGCCTGGGCCTGGGCCTGGGCCGCAACAGGCGCCGCGCCGGGCACCACCTGGCCGGCTTGCTCCCATGCGGCACGCTGCGCCTTGTTCGGCAAGGCATCCTGGCCGGCACGAGCGCCCGGCTGCTCATCGTCGGACGCTTGGTAAGGCTTCAATCCCTGTTCAAGCAAGGCCTGCTCCAGGTCGTACAGCCAGCGCGCCTGGCGCGTACCGTCCATCTGGCGCACATCGCCGTTGCGGGCGGTGAGCGCACCGCCCGCTGCATCAATCATCGCTGTCATGCTGTCCCCCGTCCTGACTTCAACACATTCCACAATTCATCGGCGGCTTTGATGTCACCGTCCTGGCGCTGCCGCAGGAATTGCCGGCCCGCTTCGTCGCGGTGCTCTTCCACCGCATCCAGTTCGCGCCTTGCCGCCAGCATGCGCTGCCGCACGGCTTCCAGCGCCTGCACCGTCCGCTCGACGGCCTGTGCCTGCACGGCCTGGCGCAAGCGGCAATCGCCCAGGTAGCGGCCCAGTTGCGCAAAGCGTTCGGCCGGCATGGCCTGGCCGGCCTGGCTCAGCCCATTCCACTCCGCTTGCGCGGCATGCGCCAGGGCTTGCAGCCGGTCCAACTCGCGCTGCTGCACGGCCAGCTCCGCAGCGGCTGCTTGCAGCTCCGGCGCCAAGCCGTCGACTGCCCATTGGCGCGTCAGGCGCACCGGTTCCAGCGCATAACGGAATCCGCGCAGCTTCATGCACGCGTCCCGAGTGCCGCCTGCAGGCCGCCAAGGGCGCTGGCGCGCGTAGCCACTTCCGCCACCGGCTGACGCAGCACGCTGCGCAGCGCCGGCATGGCGGCCAGGGCACGGTCGATGCCGGGATTGCTGCCCGCCTTGTACGCGCCCATTTCCACCATCTGCCGGTTGCGCTCGTAGGTCGCCAGCACGTCCACCGTCTCGCCCATCAGGGCCAGCTCTTCCGCGCTTGCCAGCTCGGTGGCCAGGCGCGACGCGCTTTGCAGCACGTCAATGGCCGGGAAGTGTCCTTCGTGCGCCAGGCTGCGCGAGAGCATGATGTGGCCATCCAGCGTGGCGCGCACGATGTCCGACACCGGCTCGTTGAAATCGTCGCCCTCCACCAGCACGGTGTACAGCGCCGTGATGGCGCCGCCCTCCGCGCTGGTGCCGCAACGCTCGCACAGCGGCGGGATGTCGGCGAAGACCGACGGGGTGTAGCCGCGTGCCGTCGGCGGTTCGCCGGCGGCCAGGCCGACTTCGCGCCGCGCCATGGCGAAACGCGTCAGCGAATCCATCATCAACAGCACCTGCTTGCCCTGCTCGCGGAAATACTCCGCAATGGCGGTGGCGGCATGGGCTGCGCGCATGCGTACCAGGGCCGGCTGGTCCGAGGTCGCCACCAGCACCACGCTGCGGCGCAAGCCTTCCGGCCCGAGCTGCTTTTCAACGAAGTCGCGCACCTCGCGCCCGCGCTCGCCGATCAGGGCGATCACATTGACGTCGCTTTGCACGCCGCAGGCCAGCATGCCCAGCAAGGTGCTCTTGCCAACGCCGCTGCCGGCGAAAATGCCGACCCGCTGGCCGCAGCCGAGCGGCAGCATGGTATCGATGGCGCGCACGCCCGTTTCGAGCAGGCGGCTGATGCGCGGCCGGCTCAGGGGGTTGAGCGGCGCCGCGTGCAGGCTGCGCGTGGCCAGCGGCGGCAACGGGCCGAGGTCGTCGATCGGCGCGCCAAAGGCGTCGATCACCCGTCCCAGCAAGGCCTCGCCCACCGGCATGCCAGGCGCCTTGCCGCTGGCCACGATTTCGCAGCCGGCAGCGACGCCGCGCGGGTCTCCGTAAGGCATCAGGATTACGCGGCCCGGCCGCACGCCGACCACCTCGGCCAGCAGCCGCCCCTCGCCGCGCGGCAACAGCACTTCGCACTGTTCGCCGACCGCCGCATCCGGGCCGGCCGCCTCGATGCATTGGCCGGTGACGGCCAGCACCCGGCCCAGGCGGCGGGTCAGCGCTGCGTCACGAACGGCGTCGAGGTATTGCTGCATCAGTCGGCCACCTGGACGGTGCGGCGCGCCTCGCGCGCCGCCATCAGCGCTTCGCGCAGGGCTTGCATCTGCAGGTCCAGGCGCGCATCGAGGGTGCCGCGCGCGGTTTCGACCAGGCAGCCGCCCAGCACGACGCCGGCGTCGGGCAACAGCTGGACGCGCGGATCGGTTTCCGCGCCGGCCAGGCCTTGCAGCATTTCCAGGTCCTGGGGATGGACGTAGACACGCACCGGCTCCCCATCGCGCACCTCGCGCAAGGCTGCGGCGACAGCCGTGGCGACCAGCGCCCGTGCGGCGCCGCCCTCGCCCAGCATGCGGCACAGCGCTGCGTGCACGACTTCCACCAGCACGTCGTCCGCTTCCGCCAGCAGCGCAGCGCGGCTGGCGGCGAGGCTCTCGAGCACCTTGCGCACCTGCCCCGCCAGGGCAGCTGCATGCGCCTGCGCTTCTTCCTGCATGGCGTCCACGGCGGCGCGCGCCCTGGCCTCGCCGGCCAGCAAGCCGCGCTCTTCCGCTGCCGCACGGCGTTCGTCCAGTTCGGCTTCGAGCGCCTGTTCGCGCTGCGCGAGTTCGGCCGCGCGCCCGGCCAGCTTGTCCTGCTGCACGGCCAGGTCGGCCAGGCTGCGGCGCAGCGCCTCCTCGCCCTTGCCCAAGGCCAGGGCGCGCTCCTCCAGGGCCTGCCATTCCTCCTCGCCGGGGATGGCCGGACGCACGGCAGCCAGTGGCGGCACCGGTTTCAGTGCTTCCACCGCCGGGACCGCAGCCGGCCCCGGGGCCGCGGCACGCGAGGCCTGCGCGGCCGAACCTGGCCGCGCCAGGCGCCGCACACTGGCAATGTCGGCAGCGCGGATTATCGGGTCCATGGCCGCACCAGGCGCAGTAATGGTTTCAGCAGGCCTCGGCGGCCCGGGGCAGGCGCGGCAGGCACGCTGTCGGCCAGGCGGCGCGCGGCATCTTCCAGCAGGAAGCGCGCGAGCGCCGGCGCCGGCCGCTGCGCAGCGGCGGCTTGCACCGCCTCGCGCCGCGCCGCCGGCATTTGCGCCAGCAATTCATCGGCCCAGGACCAGGGGCCCAGCGCCAGCAACTGGCCCACCAGCGATGCAGGTTCCGCGGCCAGCAGGGCCTGCACCGGAACCAGGCCGGCACGCGCCAGCACGTCGCGCGGATTGCCGGCCGCCGGCGCCACTGGCGCCACCGCATCCGGGCCGCCCTCGAAGCCCAGCTCGCGCAACTCCTGCAGGTAGGCCTGCAGGGCCGCCTGGTCCGTGGCCGGCAATTCCGCCAGGATCAGGTCGCGGTCTTCCGCGGCCAATCCGTGCAGGACGGCCGCCGCCTGGCGATGTCCACTCATGGCTTGTGCTCCTTCGCCACCGCAGTGGCAGGCGCCGCGATCCAGCTGCGGATATCCTGCAGCAGCAACTGGCGCGTGGCCGGATCCAGGCGCGCAGCCGGCGCCTGCCTGCGGCCCGCCCGCAGTGCATAGGCGACAGCGACGGCCGCCACGATCACTGCAAGGACGGCGGTCAAGGCCCACGGCACGGAACCGGTGGCCGCGGCAGCTTCGGCCGAGGCGCGCGAAGCCGCGCTTGCCGCAGCCGAGCCAGCCAGCGCACCTTGCGCGTCGGGCGCCGCATTGCCCGCCGCCTGCGCCGGCGTCAGCAACTGCTCCATCGTATGCACCACAACGGCGTCGCCGCGTGCGGCGCTAAAGCCGGTCGCGGCCATCACCACTTCCTTCAGTTTCTCCTGCTGCTCCGCGCGCAGCGGCTGGCGCACCACGACCGCAATGGTCATGCGGCGGATGGCGCCACTGCCCGGCACGTGTTGTTCGACGCGGCGCCCGACCTGGTAATCGGCTTCGGTCAGGGTGCTGCCGCTGCCGGCTGGCTGGCCGCTGGCGACGGCCGGCGCGCCTTCACGGCTGGTCTGGCGCTCGCGCACCATGACGCCGGCTGCCGCCCCTGCTGCGCCACGGGCCGGCAGCACTTCTTCCGTCGTGACCTTGGTCTGGTCGAGGTTCAGCAGGACGTCGACGCTGGCCACGGCCTCGCCCGCGCCGAAGGTACGGTCCAGCACCTGGCTGACTTTTTTCGCCAGGTAGTCTTCGGTACCGCGCTTGAGGTCCAGCTGCGCTATCGACAATTGCTCGCCACCTTGTTCCGCTGCGACGCGGGTCAGCGCCACGCCCTGCTGGTTCAGTACCGTCACGTCGGCCGCCACAATATCGGGCACGGACGCGGCGACCAGGCGCTGGATGCCGGTCACCTGTTCCGGCGCCAACGCGTGACCCTGCTTCATGGTGACCGTCACCGAGGCCTTGGGCTTGGTGCCGCTCTTGCGGAACAGGCCCTGTTCAGGCAAGGCCAGGTGCACGCGCGCGGCCTGGATCTCCTCGATCGACAGGATGGTGCGGGTCAGTTCGCCCTGGATGGCGCGCTGGTAGTTCACCTTCTGTACGAACTCGGTCATGCCGAAGTCGGCGTTATTGAATACTTCGAATCCCACCGCCCCGTGCAGCGGCATTTCCTTGCCCATCAGCTTCAAGCGCGTCTTGTACACCAGGTCCTTCGGGACCAGGATGGTCGAGCCGCCGTCCGCCAGCTGGTAAGGCGTTTTCTGCTTGTCCAGTTCGGCCGTCATCGCCGCCGCATCAGCCGCCGCTACTTCGGAGAACAGCACCTGGTAGTCGGACCGGTAGGCCCAGAAGCCAAGCGCAGCCACCAGCGCGACTATCGCCACCACGCCCGCCGCCAATCCCGTCCGGGCACGCGGCGCCATGCCGCTCCACATCTGCATCATCGTCATCAATTACACCTGGGTACGCATTACTTCCTGGTAGGCTTCCAGCACGCGGTTGCGCACCTGGGCCAGCAGCTGGAAGGAAAGCTTCGCCTCTTCCAGCTTGATCATCACATCGTGCAGGCTGACCGGTTCGCCGGCCGCCAGCTGGCGCACGGCCAGGTCTGCCTCTGCCGCGCGCGTATTGGCCACGCCCATTTCCTGCGCAAACCAGCTGCCGAAACTGCCTTCCGGCGCTGCCGCCTGTGCCGTTGCCGGCGCCACTGTGTCCAGCGCATCCACGGCGCCGATCGCGCCGATCGCTTCCAAAGTCATTGCTGGCCTCCGATGTCCAGTGCCCGCGCCGCCATGGTCTTGGCAGCGTTCATGGCCGCGACGTTCGCCTCATAGGCGCGCAGCGCGGCGGTCATATTGACCATTTCCTGCGTGTGGTTGACGCCCGGATAGGCAACCATGCCCTGCGCATTGGCGAGCGGGTGGCCCGGTTCATGCGCCAGGCGCGGCGGCGCCGACTCCTGCACCACGCTCATGGACTGCACGCCGCCCACGGCACGGTACATGCTGCCGAATTGCTGGCTGAATCCCAGTTGCGCGGTTTGCGCCACCACGCGCATCGGGCGGTAGCCTGCTTCGCCTGGTGCGTAAGCGACGTTCATATTGGCGATATTGGCGGCGGTGGTATCGAGCCGCAGTTTTTCCAGCGCCATGCCGCTGGCGCTGATCTGGAAGAGCGCGTGATAGTCCATTTAGCGTTTTCCCTCGTTGATCGCTGTGCTCACCAGCGACATTTGCTTGCTCAGGGCCTTGAGCAGAGCCTGGTGGTGGAGGGTGTTCTCGGCCAGCGAAGCCATTTCCGTGTCGAGCGAGACCGGCTCCTGGCCGATGGACACGAACTCCGGGCGCAAGGCCGCCATCGGCAGCGTTGGCGTGCCGGCCTTCTGCTGGTCCATCAGCTGCGCCACCTGGGCTTCGAAGCTGACGCCCATGCGCTGGTAGCCGGGGGTATTGGCGTTGGCGATATTGTGGGCAATGGCCTGCTGGCGCATGATGGACGCATCCAGCGCCAGCCGCAACAGGTCCACGGTGCCCGATTCGATAATCGATTGCATAATCCAGTCCTTATTGAACGATCAGTTCCGCGTGCAAGGCGCCTGCCGCCTTCACTGCCCGCAAGATCGAGATGATGTCGCGCGTATTGGTCTTGACGCGCGTGAGCGACTGCACCAGGTCGGCGACGGTATTGCCGCCGGCAGTCACCAGGCCCGTTTCGCCGCGCTCCTCGACGTCCACCCGGCTGTTCGACACCTGCGCGGTGCGCACGCCCGCGCCGGTATTGCTGACCAGGAGCGGCTGCGACACGGTGTTGTCGGTCAGGATGCTCACTTTCAGCTCGCCGTGCGAGACCGCCACTTTGGAGATCCGCACGTCGCCGCCCGCCACCACGGTGCCGGTGCGCTCGTTGATGACCACGCGCGCACGGCGGTCCGGTTCCACGGACACGTTTTCGACGGCCATCAGGAAATCGTTCAGGCGCGAGCGGCGCGCTTCCGGGATATTGATTTCGATGCCGGAAGGATCGAGCGCCGTCGCCAGGTTGCCGCCCAGGCCGCGGTTGATCGCTGCGGCGACACGGCTGGCTGTCGTGTAGTCCGGCTCGGACAGCACGAAGGTGACGCTGTTGCCCTGCAGGGTCACGTCATTGACCACACCCCGCTCCACCGTCGCACCGCTTGGAATGGAAGCCACCGTCGGGTGGTTCTTCTGCTGCACATTGCCGTTCATGTCGTACTTGTAGCCGCCGACAGTCAGCGCTCCTTGCGCCAGCGCATAAACCTTGCCGTCCGGCCCCTTCAGCGGCGCCAGGATCAGCGTTCCGCCCACCAGGCTGCGCGCATCGCCCAGCGAAGTGACGGTCACGTCCAGCGTATCGCCTTCCCGTGCGAAAGGCGACAGGCTGGCCGTCACCATGACGGCAGCGGCGTTGCGGCTCTGCACATCTTCCGCAACTACAGTCATGTCGAAGCGCGCCAGCATATTGGCGATCGACTGGCGGGTTGCCTTGTTGCGGCTGGAATCGCCGGTGCCGGCCAGGCCGGTCACCAGGCCGTAGCCGGTCAGCGCGTTTTCACGCCAGCCCGAGACCTTGCCCAGGTCCTTGATACGAATCGTTTCGGCCTGCACCTGCACACAGGCGCACAGCCCCGCCAGCGCCAGCATGGCGCGCAGAATAAATTGACGCATAGGGATTACAAGCCAAACAGGGTCAGGAAACGCTGCCACCAGGCGGGCCGCTGGATTGCGGCCAGGTCGCCCTCGCCCGCATAGCTGATGCGCGCATTGGCGATGCGCGTCGACAGCACGACATTGGCCGCCGACACATCTTGCGGACGGATGCGGCCTTCGACCTTGATCTGCTGGCGCTCATTGTTCACTTCCAGCACCTGCTCGCCCGCCACCATCAGGTCGCCCGATTCCGTGATCTCGCGGACCGAGACGGTGAGCTGCGCCAGCACGCGGCCTTCACGCTCGGTGCGTCCGCGCCCGTCCATATCGTTATTGGTGTGCACCGACGCCGCGACCCGCTTGCCGCCGGTGCCTTGTGCGGCGAGGCCGATGCCAGCTTCGCGGCCCGCGCTGGTATTCGCGGTGCTGCTGGCGCTTGAGTTCTCATAGACCATGACGGTGATCAGGTCGCCGACCTTACGCTGCCGCAAATCGGAAGTCAGGGCCTGGTAGGCCACCGGATCATACAGGCTGGTCGCCTGCGCCACGGCAGCCTGTGCCAGCATCAGCGCCCCCATCCAATTCCACATCCTGCTCTTCATTCTTCTTTATCTTTCATCCAGCCTGACTTCACCCAGCCCGGTCACCCGCGCCATCACTACGCCGCCGCCGTTTGCCGGCCTGACCGCGATTGTTTGTCCTACCAGCGCATCGGCCTCGGCCACCGCGCCCACTTCAACCTGCATTCCAGGCCTGCCGGCCACCAGCCGCACCCTGTCGCCGCGCAATACAGCGTTAGCGGGCGCCAAATCCTTCCGCAACAGCACTTGCCCCGCACTGACTGCGTGCCGCAGCCGGCCGTTCCGCTGCAGCGCATCCGGCTCCGCCGGCTCGTCGCCGATGGCCTCGACGCGCTCCAGCTTTACTTCCACCTCGCCCTGGCCGATGCCGGCGCCTTCGGCCAAAGGCCCTCGCGCCACCAGCACTTCCTGCCAGGCCGAGATCCGCATCGGCACCACAATGGAGCGCTGCACCGCACCGCCGGCCAAAACATCAATCCACAGCGCGACGCGCCCGGGCAAGCGTGCGTTCGGCAGCGGACGCACTTGCAGCGCAAGGTCGCCTACAGGAACAGCGACTTCCGGCACTTCCGCTGCCGGCGCGGCCTCCAGCCTCGCGTAGCGGCTGCCGAAATGTTCGCGCAGGTAACGCTCCGCCTCCGCCACCAGCCGTTCGCCTGGCAAAGCCACGGCCTCGGTGCGCACGCGCACTGCCTCCGCACCGCGCCATTCGACCTGCTTGCCGCGCCAGCCCGGCTGACGGGCCAGCACATCGGCCAATTCCTGCCGGCTGCGCAAAGCGCTCTGCCCGGCCAGCGGCGCCCTGCCGACAGGCGTCGCGGCCAGCGCGGCATGGCTGGCATCCATCACTACCAGTTCTTCAATCGTGACCATCGGGCCGCGCACCGACGCTTCCTTGCGCAGTTCCAGTACGATCTCGGCGGCCGTGGCGTTCACCGCCAGCAGGAACAGCAAGCCCGCCCAAAACCGCATGACAACGATTACTTGCGCAGGTTATTGCTCATCGCGAGCATCTCGTCGGCAGCCTGGATCACCTTGACGTTGCTCTCATAGGCGCGCTGCGCCGCCATCAGGTCCACCATCTCTTCGACCAGCTTGACGTTCGAGGACTCCAGGAAGCCTTGTGCAATGCCGCCCAGGCCATCTTCGCCGGCACGTCCCAGGATCGCATCGCCGGACTGCGCCGACGGGCGATACAGGTTGCCGCCAAGGGCGACCAGGCCCTGGGTATCGGCAAAGCGCACCAGCTCTATCCGGCCGACTTCGTTGGAAGAGCCGCCCTCACGGTTGCGCACCAGAACCCGGCCATCTTGCTTGACGGTGATTTCCAACGCATCCAGGCCGACGTGGATGCCAGGCTTCAGCACATGGCCATCCGCAGTCGACAGGAAGCCGTCCTTGTCAACGATCAGCGAACCACCGCGGCTGTATGCCGGGGTGCCGTCCGTAGCGTTGACTTCAAAAAAGCCTTCGCCCTGGATCGCGATGTCCAGCGGCTGTTCGGTCTTGCGCAACTCGCCGGGGGCGAATTGCTTCACCAGCGACAGCATGCCGACGCCGCTGCCCTGCCATGCAGGACGCGCAGCATCCGCCTGCCCCGCCGGCGCGCCAAGTGCGCGATAAACCATATCCTCAAAGTTGACCCGGCCTTTCTTGAAGCCGGGCGTATTCACGTTCGCCAGGTTGTTGGCGATGGTGTCGACACTGCGCTGTTGCACGTTCATGCCAGTTGCAGCGATATAGAGCGCGTCATTCATTGCTTAAAACTCTCCGAGCTTTCTGATTGCTGAGCCAAGGACCTCGTCATAGCCTTGGGAGATGCGGTGCAGGGCTTCGAAATGGCGCACCGTCTCAGTCAGGCTGACCATTTCACGGGCGTTATCGACGTTGGAATTTTCCAGATAGCCGGAGCGCACCCGCGCAGCCACGGTGGCTGCAGCGGTTTCGAGCGAAGCGCCGCCTTGCGCGTACATGCCCGAGCCTACCGGCTCCAGGCGCTGCGCCTCGCGGAAGTACACAAGCTTCAGCTGACCGGCGACGCGCCCGTCCTGGAACACCTGTCCGGACGAATCGACGGTAAAAGGCCCGCCGGCGAGCACGATGTCGCCACTGGAACCCATGATGGGGAAATTGTTGGCGCCAACCAGGCGGCCACCTGCGTCAACACGCAGTGCGCCCTGGCGGGTGTAGCGCGGGCCATCCGGCGTCGCCACTTCAAAGAATGCTTCGCCCTCGACTGCAACATCGGTCTGCAAGCCGGTGAAGCGCATGGTACCGGCGCGCGCATCGATCGTGGACCCCGGCTGCACCGCCAATCCTTTTTCAACCTGTACGGAGAATCCCTGTTGCGCAGCTATCTGGCGCTTGTAACCTGGAGTGAGAACATTGGCGATGTTCTGGCTGATGCTCTGCATTCGCAGCAGATCTTGCTGCATGCCTTCTGCAGCGATCTTTGTGACGTCCAACTGATGATCCTTTTCCCGCGCAACGGCGTTGTTACTAAGATGACACGTTCATTTGACACCCAACAAGAACGCCGATCTTAGCCGCGGGATGAAACGCAAATCCTATCCAATTGTCACAATTTGATACATATTCTTGAAAAATGCACACTCTATTTTCAAAGTAGATACAGTTTTAGTGGTAGTTGCAACATTGTGTGCAATTTATGTTAGCAAATCGCAAATACTATCGTCATGCAGTTGTTCCTGCCCTCCTCACACGACAGTATTGTTGCGCGAGGTGAACTGCGTGAAGACAAGGATCCGACGCTCAATTGCGGATCGCGGGACGCGCGAATCGACTTCAATTCGGCCTTGGGTAGCTCTTAGGATTCGATTGAGCTCATTCAACTGGGGTAACTGATCCAGCTCTTCCGACACGCTACTTCCTAGCGCATTGCCGAATGCATCATGCAATCCGACCGCAAATAGTTGGTGCTTGCATCAAACTCACCGTGAGCCGGCCGCAGATTCGGCCGACTCTTCGAATTGGGCACCAACCGACTTTCTAAAGGCGAGCCCTGAGACGCTAAATTCGCCTTGCCGTTAGCTTGAAGCCAGTAGCTCGGCCTGACATGCTCGACCTCGGGTGCAGCGCGTCATCAACTGAAAACACATCCCCGCGGACACGAATTACGTCAAGCTCATCTAGATAAGATGTTTGTGGGCCACTGTTGAACCGGAGTTTTGCTGGATCGCCACCGACCTTGATAAACTCTTAAGTCAATCGTTCGATTTGCGCATCGTCGAGCACTCGACTCGCAGGCGTCCTTAAACCTCCATTCATTCGTTCGAACTGTGAAGATCCGGACGTGACGAGTTCGGAAATCGGCTTACTGAAATTGTCGGGAAGCACGCGCCACATTGCTCTTGTTGTGCTCCAAGCACTGGCTTGGCGATCTCTCCGCCAACAACTGCTAACGCAAGTTCCTGCGGGTCTCCTAGTAACATCATATCGACGAACACATGACTTGCTGCGGCCCGACGCAGGGCCCATGCATCGCCACGTCTCACAACATCCACTCCACGGCTTTCAAGCTCTGTGAGCGCCCCATGTTTGAGTTCACGCATCCCATCGACACCATACGAAATCCCCTTAGCTGTCGATGTGCGAGCATCCCTCGTGGTCCCCTCATCCAATATGCGATGTCAGCTGGCAGATAGGAAATAGCGGAAAATTCGACCCCCAGGGTGGTCGCTACCGCTTGAGCAGCTTGCAGGACGTCGGCCACAACTGTTCCGTCAAGCTAGACCCGATTGCATTGCCGAATGCATCACGCCATCGATAGTCGCCTGGCGTCAATCGAGCAACCTATGACGTCCGCAGTACTAGCAGGCTGCTGAAATACTGTCTCCCCATCGTACCCGATGCGGTGCAGCCAATGTTATCCTGACATCCCATTTTCCAGATCCAAGACTCAATGCGCGGCGCCGACACCTTCACCGAGAGCCTGTTCACCATGCGTAAGTTGGAGGACTTCATCCCGGCGGATCATCCATTGCGCGTGATCCGCAAGATGGCCAATACGGCGCTGGAGCGAATGAACGGTCTATTCACCGAGATGTACGAGGCCGACACCAAAGGTGGGCGCCCGAGCATTGCGCCGGAAAAGCTGTTGCGCGCCATGCTGCTGCAAGTGCTGTACAGCGTGCGCTCGGAGCGCCAGTTGATGGAGCAGGTCCAGTACAACCTGCTGTTTCGCTGGTTTATCGGGCTGTCCATGGACGACGCCGTATGGGTGCCCACCGTCTTCACCAAGAATCGTGAGCGCCTGATCAAGCACGATGCCGTGGTCGAATTTTTCAACGAGGTGCTGGCCATCGCTGAGAAAAAGGAATGGCTCTCGGGGGAACACTTCAGCGTGGACGGCACGCTGATCCAGGCGTGGGCCGGCCACAAGAGCTTCGTGCGCAAAGACGATGACGAAGGCAAAGGTGACGGCGGTAATTTCAAAGGCGAGAAGCGCAGCAACGACACCCACCAGTCGAAAACCGATCCGGATTCCCGCTTGTACCGCAAGGGCAACAACACCGGCAGCGAATTGCGCTATATGGGCCACACGCTCAGCGACAACCGCCACGGTCTGATCGTAAGCGTGCAGCCGATCCACCTGTGAAAGCGTGATTTGCCAACCCATACTCCGATTTTTACTTTGGAGATGGGGATGTCAAACACTGAACGGGAATTNGTAAGCGTGCAGCCGATCCACCTGTGAAAGCGTGATTTGCCAACCCATACTCCGATTTTTACTTTGGAGATGGGGATGTCAAACACTGAACGGGAATTGCTGTGGCGGGAGCGAGTAGCGCGCTGGCGCAAGAGCGGCATGTCACAGCGAGCATTCGCGCTGGAGGAAGGTTACCCGGTGCGCCAAGTAGGATATTGGGTTCGCCGCTTAAGCAGTGAGGCGCCGAAAGCCTCGGTGATGCCGGTGGTGGTCAAGCAAGCGCCTGTTGCGCCAGCATTGCTAGTGCGCGCCCCGCAAGGCTGGTCCATCGAAGTACCTGCAGGCACGCCGGCGGGCTGGGTGGCCGAGCTGCTGCGCAGCCTGTAATGCAGCTGCAGGCAAATTCGGTCTGGCTGGCGACGAGGCACGCCGGCGGGCTGGGTGGCCGAGCTGCTGCGCAGCCTGTAATGCAGCTGCAGGCAAATTCGGTCTGGCTGGCGACGCAGCCCGTCGACATCCGCGCCGGCGTTGACCGCCTGTCGCTGTATGTGCAGCAGGCATTGGGCAAGGCACCCTGCGACGGCACGGCCTACGTGTTCAGCAACCGTCGCCAAACGCGCCTGAAGGTGGTGTGCTGGGATGGCAACGGCGTGTGGATGTGCGTTCGTCGCCTGCATCGCGGCCAGTTCGTCTGGCCGCAAGCCGGTGACACAGCGTGGGAATTGACCTGTGAGCAATGGCAGTGGTTGGTGGCGGGTGTGGATTGGCAGCGCCTGTCGGCGCCGCCTCCGGCGGCATGGAAATTGTGAGCAGGACCTGTTAACCGGCAATCCGTTCTGTTAACATCGCTGCATGGATTTGCTCGAACAACTAGCCCGCAACAATGCCGACCCTGCGCTGCTTGCGCAGCTTAAGGCAATGCTGGCTCAGAAGGATGAGCAAATTGCGCAGCAGAGCGGGCAGCTCGCCGAAACTGGCGCGCGGCTTGCCGAGCAGGATGTTCAGCTGCAGGCCTTGCAGGTTCAACAGAGTGAAATGCTCGCGGCGGGGAAATCCAAAGACGTGAAGATCCAGGCGCTGACACTGGAGCTGGCGYACATGAAGCGCATCAAATTTGGTAAGGCCAGCGAAGCATATAGCGGGGAGCAGCTTGAGTTGTTTGGCGAGGCTTTGGCTAGCGACCTGGCGGCACTGGAAGCGGAACTGAACGAACTGCAGGGCAAGCGAGAGTCCACGCCGCGCAGCCGGGCCGGTCGTCAACCATTGCCAGCCGAATTGCCGCGCATCGAGCATCGCCACGAACCGGAGTCCTGCCAATGCGAGGCCTGCGGCCGTGACCTGGTCAAGATCGGTGAGGACATCAGTGAGCAGCTCGATGTGGAACCAGCACGTTTCTTCGTGCATCGCCATATCCGCCCGCAATACGCCTG
>NZ_LMIC01000011.1:0-177165 GCF_001428585.1 Duganella sp. Root198D2
TTAGTGGGTTTGGTCGCACAAACACAATAACTCTTCCTTACTGCTCTCTTGCGTTTACAGCTCGGTCATCCCGGTAATCCGCGATGAACCTTTTTTATGGCTTGCTGCTTACTGCTTGCCGAAGCAGGCCGGGCACGAAACCCCGGGTACGTATTCCGGCGCCAGCTGCTGGCGCGGCGTCACCACCGCGCGGCAGGCGAAGCACTGCTTGGTCTCGGTCGGCTCCAGTTGCGGGTTCAGCGCGGTGCGATAGTCGAATACGAAGCAATCGCCGGTGTAATGCGCGCCGCCGACTTCCTCGAAGTACTTCAGGATGCCGCCTTCCAGCTGGTACACATTGTCGTAGCCGATGTTCTGCATATGGATCGCGGCCTTCTCGCAGCGAATGCCGCCGGTGCAGAAGGTCACCACGGTCTTGCCTTCGAAATCAGCCTTGTGCTTCTCGATGATTTCCGGGAATTCGGTGAACTTGGTCAGGCGGTAATCGACGGTGTTGGTGAAAGTGCCGACGTCGACTTCGTAATCGTTGCGGGTCTCCACCATCACCACCGGCTTGCCGTTGTCGTCGTGGCCCTGGTCCAGCCAGCGCTTCAGGTCTTTGGCTTGCACATGCGGTGCGCGGCCGTCTTCAGGACGGATCAGCGGATGGCGCATGGTGATGATTTCTTTCTTGATACGCACCAGCATGCGGCGGTGCGACTGATCGGCCGACAGGCTTTCCTTCACTTCCAGGTCGGCCAGGCGCGGGTCGCTGCGGACCCAGGCCAGGTACTCGTCAATGTGGGCGCGGGTGCCGGACAGGAACATATTGATGCCTTCCGGGGTCAGCAGGATGGTGCCCTTCAGGCCCAGGCGGGCACAGATGTCCTGGTATTGCGGGCGCAGTTCGTCCAGCTGCTCGAGCGTGATGAATTTGTAGGCCGCTATGTTGACGTATACGGCTGCTGCCGCGCCGGGCATTGCAGGCGCGTTTTCAATGGTTGCTTGCATGGGATGGGTAATCGATTGAATCCGGAACAGCCGACATTATAGCCGCACTCGGCGGAATGCCCAAATAATAGGCAGGGATTGCCAAATGCTTAAATGATCTGGAATAATTGCTATCAAATGTTGAAAAATGGAAAGGTCAATTCAATGAATGATGGTGCAGCAGAGTTTGTGACGCAAGAATTCCTGGCGCGCGCTGTCGCGTATCTGAAAAGCGTGGACATTGCCGGTGGCGCCGCCGCGGTTTCCCTGTCCGAAGCCGACAGCCCGGTACTGCGGCAAGTGGGTTCCGGCCTGGTGGTGGCCTACGTGGTCGACGAGCCCCAAGGGCTGGTGTATGTACAGCATCGCCATCTCGCCGAAGCCGGCATGGACGCGGCGCAGCTGCACCGCTCGGCCATCGCCAACCTGGACAAGCTTTGCAGCCAGCATATGCGGGTCGAGCAGCATGGCCCGGTCTTTGGCGTTTTCGTCGACGGCAATTTCGAGGCCAGCATGTTCCTGCTGCAGGCGTTGTGGCAGCGCGACCTGGCCGGCCTGGTGGACGAAGGGTATATGGTTGCCGTGCCGGCGCGCGACATCATGGCGTTCTGCGACATGGCGTCGGAGGAAGGTGTCGCCGCGCTGAAGGAAATGGTGGAACGCGTCCATGAAAACGGCGATCACTTGATCAGCAGGAACACCTTCCGCATCCGCAAGCCGGCGTGACGATGGGCGGTGGACGGCCGCCCCGGTTAGCGCTTACTTCTGCGCCAGCACCCAGCGTACCAGTTGGTGCGCTTCGGCGTCGGTCACCTGGTTAGGCGGCATCGGGACAGCACCCCAGACCCCGGAGCCGCCCTGCAGCACCTTCAGGATCAGTTTATCCTCGGCGCCCTTGTCGTTTTTGTATTTGGCCGCGACATCCTTGAACGAAGGCCCGACCAGTTTTTTCGCCATGGCGTGGCAGGCGAAGCAGCTCTTCGATTTGGCCAACTGCTCAGGTTCTTCCGCATAGGCCGCCAGCGAGGCGGTCATCAGCAGGGCAGCAGCAACAATTTTCATCTTCATCTCCAAGGGTGGATTGGTAAGGGTGATTCTAGCCGCGCCGTGCGGCTGCAACGGGCTCATTTGTAAGCAATTATGGCGCGCCCTATGCTGGACTAGCCAGCAATCTAGTTCATTAGGAGGCGCCCGGGGCAGCTCAGGCGTTAAAATAGGGGGATATTCGACTTAAAATCCGCCTGCCCCCATGAGCATTGAAACAATCGACCAGCCAGTAGACGCCACGCCAGCCGCCGCGCCCGTGGGACCGCAATTCGTCCACCTGCGCGTCCATACGGAATATTCGATTGTCGACGGCCTGGTGCGCTATGACGACATGATCAAGAAGGCGGTCAAGGATGGCCAGGGCGCCCTGGCCATCACCGACCTGGCCAATATGTTCGCCATGGTGCGCTTCTACAAGGCGGCGCGCGGCAAGGGCATCAAGCCGATCGTCGGTGTCGATACCTGGATCACCAACGACGACAACCGCGACAAACCGCACCGCATCATGCTGTTCGCGAAGAACCGCATGGGCTACCTGCAGCTGTGTGAGCTGCTGTCCGAAGCGTGGTTGAACAACCAGTGGAAGGGGCGCGCAGAAATCCGCACCGAGTGGCTGCGCGACTTGCCCAACAAGCAGTACCCTCTGCTGCCGGACGAAGATCCGCGCAACTGCCTGATCGCCTTGTCCGGCGCTCATTTCGGCGATATCGGCCAGGCCATCGAGAACGGCAACCTGGAACTGGCTGAAGCCAATGCCCGGAAATGGGCGGAGATTTTCCCGAACGGCCATTTCTACGTCGAGATCCAGCGCGCCGGCCAGGCCAACCAGGAAGTCCAAGTGCGCCAGTCGGTGGCGATTGCGGCCAGGCTTGGCCTGCCGGTGGTGGCGACGCACCCGGTGCAGTTCCTGTCGCGGGAAGAATATATCGCCCACGAGGCGCGTGTCTGTATCGCGGAAGGCGAGATGCTGGCCAACGCCAAGCGCGTCAAGCGCTTCAACGAGCAGATGCGCTTCCTGACCCAGGCGGAAATGGCGGAGCTGTTCCACGACCTGCCGGCGGCGCTGCAAAACTCGGTGGAGATCGCCAAGCGCTGCAACCTGTCGCTGGTGCTGGGCAAGCCGCAGCTGCCGAACTTCCCGACCCCGGGCATGACCATCGACGAATTCCTGGTGTCGGAGACGACCAGGGGCCTGGAAGAGCGCCTGGTGCAGCTGTTCCCCGATCCGGAGAAACGCGAGAAGGAGCGCCCGCGCTACGAGGCGCGCCTGAAATTCGAGAACGACACCATCATCAAGATGAAGTTCCCGGGCTACTTCCTGATCGTTGCGGAATTCATCCAGTGGGGCAAGAACAACGGCGTGCCGATCGGCCCGGGCCGCGGCTCCGGTGCCGGCTCGCTGGTGGCGTATGCGCTGAAGATTACCGACCTGGATCCGTTGAAGTACAACCTGCTGTTCGAACGTTTCCTGAACCCGGAGCGGGTATCGATGCCCGACTTCGATATTGACTTCTGCCAGGAAAAACGCGAACTGGTGATCCAGCACGTGAAGGACTTGTACGGGCGCGAGGCGGTATCGCAGATCGCCACCTTCGGTACCATGGCGGCGAAAGGCGCGATCCGCGACGTGGGCCGCGTGATGGATTTCGGCTATATGTTCTGCGATGGGGTGTCGAAGCTGATCCCGTTCAAGCCTGGCAAACCGGTGTCGATCGCGGAAGCGATCGAAGAAGAGCCGCTGCTCAAGGAGCGCCAGGAAAACGAGGAGGAAGTGCGCCAGTTGCTGGACCTGGCGCAGCAGGTCGAAGGCATCACCCGTAACATCGGTATGCACGCCGGCGGCGTGCTGATCGCACCGGGCAAGCTGACCGACTTCTGCCCGCTGTACACCCAGTCCGGCGATACCGGCGTGGTGTCGCAGTTCGACAAGGACGACGTGGAGGCGATCGGCCTGGTGAAGTTCGACTTCCTGGGCTTGACCACGCTGACCATCCTGGACCGCGCCGTCAACTACATCAAGGATCTCGATCCCGAACTGTCCGATTTCGACCTGGCCAAGCTGCCGCTGAACGACCGCCCGACCTACGAGCTGCTGACCAAGGCGAAAACCGTCGCCGTGTTCCAGCTTGAATCGCGCGGCATGCAGGGCATGCTGAAGGACGCGCGTCCCGACCGCTTTGAAGACATTATCGCGCTGGTGGCACTGTACCGCCCGGGCCCGATGGACCTGATCCCGGACTTCTGCAAGCGCAAGCACGGCGAAAAGTTCGACTACCCCGATCCGCGCACCGAGGGCATCCTGTCCGAAACCTACGGCATCATGGTGTACCAGGAACAGGTCATGCAGATGGCGCAGATCATCGGCGGCTACTCGCTGGGCGGCGCGGACATGCTGCGCCGTGCCATGGGTAAGAAAAAAGCCGAGGAGATGGCGGAGCACCGCGAGCTTTTCCGCAAGGGCGCGCAAGAAGGCGGCCTGACCGTCGAGAAGGCCGACGAGATCTTCGACTTGATGGAAAAGTTCGCGGGCTACGGCTTCAACAAGTCGCACGCGGCCGCCTACGCGCTGCTGTCGTACCATACCGCCTACCTGAAGCACCACCACACCGCAGCGTTTATGGCAGCCAACATGTCGCTGGCCATGGACGATACCGAGAAGGTCAAGATCCTGGTCGAGGACTCGATCGACGTCTGCGGCCTGACCATCCTGCCGCCGGACGTCAACCAGTCGGCCTACCACTTCCGTCCGGACGGCGAGCCGGGCAAGAAGGCGACCAGGATCCGCTACGGCCTGGGTGGCGTGAAAGGCGCGGGACAGAACGCGATCGAAGCGATCATCGCCTCGCGCACCTCGGGCGGCCCGTTCACCAGCCTGTTCGACTTCTGCAAGCGGGTCGACAAGAAGCAGATGAACCGCCGCACCATCGAAGCCCTGATCCGCGCCGGTGCGTTTGACGGCTTTGGCGTCGACCGGGCGGCGCTGTTTGCCTCGGTCGGCTTCGCCATGGAATACGCGGACCAGGAAGCCAAGTCGGCCAACCAGGTCAGCCTGTTCGGCGGCGACGATTCCGACCTGGTGGCGCCGCCTGATTATGTGCAGGCGACGCCATGGACCGACCGCGAAAAGCTGGCGGAAGAGAAGATCGCGCTGGGCTACTACCTGTCCGGCCACATGTTCGACTCCTACGCGGCGGAAGCGCGCCGCTTTGCCCGCACCAAGCTGTCCGAACTGGAGCCGTCGCGCGAACCGCGCATGATGTGCGGCGTCGTTTCCGGCATCCGTACCCAGATGACCCAGCGCGGCAAGCTGCTGATCGTCACGCTGGACGACAAGACCGCCGTGGTTGAAGTCACGGTGTACAACGAAGTCTTCGAGCCGAACAAGCATATGTTCAAGGAAGACGAATTCCTGTGCGTGACGGGCAAGGTGTCGGAAGACCGCTTCTCCGGCGGCCTGCGCATTTCGGCGGAAAAGGTCTACAACATCACCGCGGCGCGCATCCAGTTCGGCCGCCAGATCGGCCTGGCCCTGCCGAAGGCCGTGGCGCCGGCCAGGCTGGCCGAGATCCTCGGCCCGCACCGCGACGAATACGGCCTGCCCGTGTCGATGCGCGTCAAGCCGCAAGGCATCGACTGTGTGTTGCAGCTTGGCGACGACTGGCGCGTGGCGCCGTCCGATGCGCTGAAGATCGCCCTGGAACAGGGCCTGGGAGCACAGGAAGTCGCCATCGAGTATTAAGATGGGGCGCTAAGCCAACCCAACAGTATCGTGCGCCATAGTTATTAATAGTTCAACATAATCCGGTAGTACCGCTCCATTCCTCATGGTGGCCACTACCGATCATGTTGTTCAATTCTTTCAGCTTCCTGCTGGGTTTTTTGCCGATCGCCCTGGTCGGCTACTTCCTGCTGGCACGCCGCCACCCGACCTGGGGCGTGGCGTGGCTGGCGCTGGCGTCGCTGTTTTTCTACGGCTGGTGGGAGGTGCGCTATGTGCCGCTGCTGCTCGGCTCCATCGTCGCCAACTATGGCTGCGCCCAGGCCATCCGGCGCGCGCAGGGCAGGGCGCGCAGCTGCTGGCTGGGCGGCGCCGTGGCGGCCAACCTGGCGCTGCTCGGCTACTACAAGTACGCCAACTTCTTCTACACCAGCCTGACCGGCCAGCATACGGAACTGCTGCAGGTGGTGCTGCCGATCGGCATATCGTTCTTCACCTTCACCCAGATCGCCTTCCTGGTCGACACGGCGCGCGGTTTCGTGCAGGAAGGACGCTTCATCCACTACCTGCTGTTCGTGACCTACTTTCCGCACCTGGTGGCCGGGCCGGTGCTGCACCACAAGGAAATGATGCCGCAGTTCGCCGACCCGCGGAACGCCTTGCCGCGCGCCGAAAACTTCTCGGTCGGCGCCACCATCTTCATTATCGGCCTGGCCAAGAAAACACTGCTGGCCGACACCCTGGCGCCGTACGCCAACGCGCTGTTCGCGGCGCCTGGCGAGCCGACCCTGCTGATGGCCTGGGGCGGCGTGCTGGCTTATTCCTTCCAGCTGTATTTCGATTTCTCGGGCTATTCGGACATGGCGATCGGCCTGTCGCGCATGTTCGGCGTGCACCTGCCGCTGAACTTCAACTCGCCCTACAAATCGCGCAATATCGTCGACTTCTGGCGGCGCTGGCATATGACCCTGTCGCGCTTCCTGCGCGACTACCTGTACATTCCACTGGGCGGCAACCGCCATGGCGCAGTGCGCGCCGAAGCGAACCTGATGGCGACCATGCTGCTGGGCGGCCTGTGGCACGGCGCCAGCTGGAATTTCGTGCTGTGGGGCGGCCTGCACGGCGCCTACCTGATGATTGCGCACGCATGGCAGATGCTCAGGGCGCGCCTTGGCTGGCAAGGCGCCGGCAAGGCAGGGGCGGTTGCGGCCCGGGCGCTGACCTTCGCTGCCGTGGCTTATGCCTGGGTGTTCTTCCGCGCCGCCGACCTGCCCTCGGCCATGCGCATCGTGGGCGGCATGTCAGGCCAGTATGGCGTCGCGCTGCCGGATGCTATCGGCGCGCGCCTGGGCGGCCTGCACGATGCGCTGGCCGCGCTGGGAATCAAGTGGACGCTGGGCGGCGCCACCCAGTTCATTGAAACATGGTGCTGGGTCCTGCTGGCCGCGCTGGTCGCTTTCCTGGCGCCGAATACGCAGCAAATCATGCATCGCTTCGAGCCTGCGCTGGATCATGACGGCACGGCGGCCCCGGCGCGCCTGGCCTGGCTGCCGGCGCCGCGTCCGGCGCTGGTGACCGGCCTGCTGGCCGTGTTTTGCCTGCTGGCCCTGTCGCGGCCGAGCGAATTCCTTTATTTCCAGTTCTGACCATGTGCAACGCTTTGCACCATCATTATTTGCGCAAACTGGGCCTGGCCATGCTGGCGGGCCTGCTGCTGGTGGCCGGCGTGGTGATGCTGGCCGACCCCTATGGCCTGTATGGCGTGGTGCGCAAGCCCGGCCTGAATGCGGAAAAACCGGTGCCGCAGCACTTCCGTAACGAGATCAAGCTGGCCGGCGCCCGGCGCCTGGGCGCGACCCAGTTCCTGGTCGGGAATTCGCGGGTTGAAGTCGGCTTCGATCCGGACAGCCCCTTGCTGGGCGGCGGCGCCTACAACCTCGGGCTGGCGGGCACCGGCACCATGGTGGCGGTAGGGCAGTTGCAGTACTTGCGCAGCCTCGGCATCTCGCCTTCGCGCGTGATTGCCGGCCTCGATTTCCACGACGCCTTGCTGGCGCCGGGCCAGCAAGGCGGCGCGCGCAAACCGCCGGTAGCAGGGGCTGGCAAACTGGGCTGGCGTGTGGAAAGCCTGTTTTCGCTGTCCGCCTTGCGCGATGCGGCAGCCACCTTTGCCATGCAGGGCGACCGCGAGGCCGAAACCATGACGGAGCGCGGCCTGAACCCGCTGCACCAGTACATCAAATTTGTGCGCTACGACGGCTACTACAAGATCTTTCGCCAGCGCGCGGAAGAGAATGCGGCCTCGCTGGTGAAGAAAGCGCCGGGCGGGCTTGACCGGCAAGGGCTGCGCGCCGAATTGCGCGCCCTGGTCGATGCGGCGGCGAGCGATAATCCCGGCGTCGACCTGCGCCTGATGGTGTACGCTTATCACGCGCAGATGCTGGCGCTGTATGAAGCGAGCGGCATGTGGCAGCGCTTCGAGGAATGGAAACGTATCGTACTGGAGGAGGCGCAGGCCGCGCGCACCCGTTACCCGCAAGCGCAGATCACGGTGCACGACTTCAGCGGCTTCGGCGAATTCAATTGCGAAGCGATTCCGGGACCGAACCGGAAGGGCACGACGCACTGGTACTGGGAGGCCGGGCACCAGAAGCCGGCGCTGGGTGAAGAGATGCTGCGGCGCATGCTGGCTGGCGCGCCGCAGGATGGTTTTGGCATGGCGCTGACCTTGCAGAACCTGGAGCAGGACCGCCAGCGCATCGCCGCCGAACGTGCCGCTTGCGCCGCGGCGCAGCCGGCGCTGTTTGCGGAAGCACATGAACTGGTGGCGCGCGCGGCGCGCCGGCTCGGAAAGGGACAATGAAATGGAAATGAAACGCATCAACGCAGGCAAGCTGCGCGCCATTGGTTACGACGAGCGCGCACGCGTGCTGCGCGTCGAGTTCGACGACGGCAGCGCCATCGATTACGACGGCGTCGGGCGCGACGTGTGGCAGCGCCTGTCGGCCTCGGGCAGCGCCTGGAGCTTTTACCGCGACAATATCGAGGAAGAGTTCACAGGCCGCAAGGGACGCGCCAAGCCGCAGGCCGGAACGCGTCCCGCCGGGCTTGACGAGCTGTTCGGCGACTGACGCCGCCGCGCTTACATGTCTTTCAAGCCGGTAATGGCGTAGCCTTTGCTGCCCATCTGCTGGGTCAGCCGGTCGATGTGGTAATCAGGCAGGCCTTGCACATCATCGTCGACTTCCAGCGATTGCTCGGCTGGCAGCCAGTCGGTGTTGATGGCTTCCTGTGGGATGGGTTTGCCCTCGGGTACGGCGAGGTAGGAAAAAATGCCGTCATGTTCGGCACGGCGGTAGATATCCAGGCGCATCTTCATCTCCCTTCAACTAGTCCTACGCACAGGCTGGCGTAACGCTTTGATTCTACTCCGCTTGCATGGCTGTGGCCATGCAAGATTTGCCGGCGCGCTGCACTGGAAACAGCAAAATTAACATGGATCAACAAACCCGCACGCCGGATGATTGCTCAAGTTCAATGATATAGTGGGCTTTATGCGTTTTCCGTTTTTGCTGCCGGCCACCGGATTCTTTGCCGCTTACCTGCTGTTCGACTGGATCACTTACGTCGAGCCGCTGCTTGGCCTGAACATCACGCCCTGGAACCCGGACACAGCACTCGGCCTGGTGTTCTGGCTGGTGTATGGCCGGCGCGCGGCGCTGCCGTGGTTTGCCGCCCTGGTGACGGGCGATGTCCTGGTGCGCGGCCTGCCGGGCGGCTTGGCCGGCACCCTGCTCACAGCCGCCTGGCTGATCTGCGGCTACGGCTTGCTGGGCGAATGCCTGCGCCGCGCGCTCGGCGGCGGCACCATCTTCAGTTCGCGCTCGAGTTTCTACCGCTGGCTGATGATCGTTGCCGCCGGCACCTTGCTGAACGCGGTCGGCCATATCAGCCTGCTGGCCTGGCTTGGCCTGGTGCCCTGGAGCGACTGGCTGCGCGCCGCCTGGCGTTTCGGTTTCGGCGACATGGTGGGGGTGGTGGTCAGCATGCCGCTGCTGTGGAAACTGGCCAACCCGCAAGACCGGGTACGCCTGCGCGAGGCCACCTGGAAGCCGGAAACCCTGGGCTACCTGGCGCTGGCGATTTTCGTTCTGTGGGCGGTGTTCGGCTATATCATGACGGCCGAATTCAAGCACTTCTATTTCCTGTTCCTGCCGCTGATCTGGGCCGCTTCGCGCCAGGGCGTGCATGGCGCGGCGCTGGTGGTGTTCGTGCTGCAGCTCGCCATCGTGGCCCTGGTCAGGGCCAACAGCGCCAATAACATCACCGTCTCCGAACTGCAGATGCTCGATGCCGTGCTGGCGCTGGTGGGCTTCTTCATCGGCATCGTGGTCGACGAGCGGCGCCAGGTGGCGGAAGAACTGAAGCAGACCTTGCGCCTGGCCGCGGCGGGCGAAATGGCGGCCGCCCTGGCGCATGAGCTGAACCAGCCGATGACGGCGCTGGCGGTGTACGGCAAGGCTTGCGAGCACCTGCTGGCGCGCGGCGATGCGGGCGATGTGCTGAAGAACGCGATCGGGCAGATGATCAATGAATCGGCGCGCGCGGCGGAAGTGGTGCGCCGGCTGCGCGACTTCTTCCGCACCGGCGCCATGCAGCTCGAAACCGTCGGCGCGGCCGCCTTGCAGTCCGGTATTGTGCAGCAGTTCCGGCCGCAGTTTGCGGAACACGGGGTGCAGGTCTCAATCGACGAGGCGCCGGCGCTGGCGGTGCAGGTCGATCGCCTGCAGGTGGAACTGGTGCTGCGCAACCTGCTGGCCAACGCTCTGGATGCAGTGCGCATGCGCCCGGCGGGGCAGCGCCGCATCCGCCTCGCGGCCGAGAATATCGGCGGCAAGCTGCGCTTCACGGTGGAAGACAGCGGCGATGGCCTGACGCAGCAGGCGGCGGGACGCCTGTTCGAGCCCTTCGTATCGACCAAGGCCAGCGGCATGGGCCTGGGACTGGTGCTGAGCCGCTCCATCGTCGAGGCGCACGGCGGAACTTTATGGGCGGAAGTTGCCGATCACGGCGTCTTTCGTTTTATACTGCCGGCGCTGGACTCTGGAGAATAGCCTTGTCAAACCTTACCGTTTTCATCGTCGACGATGATCCTTCGCTGCGCGACGCCCTTGGCCTGCTGCTGGGGGTGCGCGGCTACCGTACCGCCGTTTTTGCCAGTGCCGAAGCGTTCCTGCATGCCTGGCTGCCCGAATGGGCGGGCTGCCTGGTGGCCGATATCCGCATGTCCGGCATGGACGGGCTGACCTTGCAGCGCAAGCTCAATGAGATGAACTGCCTGCTGCCGGTGATTATCGTGACCGGCCACGGCGACGTCAGCTCGGCGCGCGAAGCGTTCAAGGCGCGCGCTGTCGATTTCCTGGAAAAGCCGTTCGACGACGACAAGCTGATTGCCGCCATCGAGGAAGCGTTTTCGATGCAGCTGCGCCAGCGCCAGGACCAGGACCGCCGCCAGCAGCGCGACCAGCTGCTGGACGAACTGACCCCGCGCGAGCGTGAAGTCTTCGAACTGGTGGTCATGGGGCGCCACAACCGCGAAATCGCCCCCCAGCTGAACATCAGCGTACGCACCGTGGAAGTGCACAAGGCGCGCCTGATGGCCAAGCTGGGCGTGGATAACGTGGCCGACCTGGTGCGCGTCGCGCTGCGCGACTAGGCTAGCGCGACTAGGCTGCGCTTGCGCCCAGCTCGCGCAAGCCGGTCACGGCTTGCGTGGTCTTGTCGACGGCGCGCTGCAGCACCACCGCGCGGTTGCTCGATTCCTGGTCGCGTTTCGCTTCGCGGTGCCACAGGTGATATACCTCGGTGGCGAAGGCGCCGCTCTTGCGCATGACGCCGGCATTGAACAGGCGCAGCACCAGGTCGGAGTCTTCATGGCCCCAGCCGGTGAAGCTTTCGTCGAAGCCGTTCACCAGGTCCAGGTCACTGCGCCATACCGCCATATTGCAGCTCTTGATGCGGCGCCAGGTGAAGCGCTTGCTTTCACGGCCCAGGTTCGGCAGGGTCAGCATCGTTTGCAGGAATTTGTTGGCGTTGCCGGCCAGGTAAAGCTTGAGTTTTTCCAGCGCGCGCGCGCGCTGGATATCGAGGTGCTGCTCCAGCAGGCGGCGCGTATAGGCTTCGCTCAGCAGCACGCGGCTGCCCGTCACCACGTAGCCGCGCTTGGACAGGCGGCGGTGGTTGGCCACGAAGTCCTTCTGCGGCACGCAATCGCCATCGATAAAGATGATGTATTCGCCCTGCGCCGCCAGGGTGCCCAGGTTGCGCGCCCGCGCGGCGCGAAAACCGAGATCCTCCTGCCACACGTGCTGCAACGGCACCGGCGAGCGCGCCTGCAGGGCGGCGACGGTTTCCCGCGTGTTGTTGGTCGATCCGTCATCGGCGATAATGATCTCGAAATTTTGATCGTCCTGTGCAAAGCAGGCCTCCACCACGGCCGACAGGGCGTCCGGACGATTGTATGTGGTGATAATTAACGAGATGGTTGAAGCTTGTTGCATGGATGCTAAAAGATTAATAAAAAATGCCGTCCTGCCGGCGGGCGCCAATCCGGCAGTATATCAGCGCCGGGTGCGCGCCACCGGCTGTGCTGAACAGGAGGGGCGCCAATGAGGACGCTGGTGATCTCCCCCAACTGGATCGGCGACGCCGTAATGGCGCAGCCGCTGTTGCAGCGCCTGAAAGCGCTGCATCCGGAGCGCCCGATCGACGTGCTGGCGCCGCCGGCCGTGTCGCCGGCCTGGCGCCAGATGCCGGAAGTGGCCGAGGTGCTGGAAACCCCGTTCCGCCATGGCGCGCTGCAATTGAAGGAGCGCTGGCGCTACGCGCGCCTGCTGCGCCAGCGCGGCTATGCCGACGCCTACATCCTGCCCAACACCCTGAAATACGCCCTGATTCCCTGGCTGGCCGGTATTGCGCGCCGCGTCGGCTACAAGGGCGAGAGCCGTTATGGCTTGATCAATGTGATGCACCACGACGACACGCCGCCGCGGCCGATGGTGCCGTTTTACGCGGCGCTGGCCGATGCGCCGGGGGCGCCGCTGCATGGCGGCCTGCCCAAGCCGCGCATGGCCGCCAGCGGCGAGCAGGTTGCCGCTGCTTGCGCCAAGGTTGGCCTGGACCCGGCGCGCCCGCTGGTGGTGTTTGCGCCGGGCGCCGAATTCGGCGCAGCCAAGCGCTGGCCGCCTGCGCATTTCGGCCAGTTGGCGCAGCACATCCTGGCGCGCGACCCGCAAGCCCAGGTTGCGCTTCTGGGTTCGCCCAAAGATGGCCCGACATGCGATGAAGTCATTGCTGCCGCCGGGGCACCGGCTGGCCTGTCCAGCCTGGCCGGCAAGACCAGCCTGTCCGATGCCATCGCCCTGATCGCCCGTTCGGCCGCCGTGGTCAGCAACGATTCCGGCCTGCTGCACGTGGCTTCGGCGCTGAACCGGCCGGTGATCGCCATTTACGGTCCGACCGATCCGGATCACGCGCCGCCATTCTCCGAGCTGGCGGCCTCGATTTCGCTGCGCCTGGAGTGCTCGCCATGCCGCCAGCGCGAATGCCCGCTCGGCCACCAGAACTGCATGCACGGCATCAGCGCCGGCCAGGTGTGGCAGGTGCTGCAGCCAATGCTCAGCCGTTGACGATCGGCTGGGCGATGATCCAAAGGCTCAGCAGGGTGTAAGCCACCATCAGCGCCAGCATCGGCAACTGGCTGCGGGTGGCGCGCGGCCCGAACTGGCGCAAGGCGGTCTGGTGTCCCAGCCATACCGCCGCCACATGTCCCGCCACGATGGCGAACAGCGACACATACCAGACCATGCGCGCATCGACGATGCCCAGCCGGATGAAATAGAAGCGGGTGCCGAACAGGTCCCAGCCAAGGTTGAGCGGATCGGAAGCCAGGGGGACCAGGTATTGCCCCGCCATCGCCAGGAAGGACAGGTAATGGGCGAAGTGGTAGGCAATCGCGATGGGCACCAAGGTCAGCACATACCAGCCGGCGGTCGCCGCCAGCGCCGCACCGCCGCCGCACCAGGCAATCGCGCGGCACACGGCCAGGTAAGCCAGCAGGAATACCGCCGGCAGGAGGCATAGCGCTGCGCCGCGCAGCAAGGCGGGCGGCAGTGCCAGTGCGCCCTGCAGGTCCAGCCACGCCTGGGTTTCCAGCAGGCCGTCGAAGCTGACGGAAGCCAGCATCAGCATCACCAGCACGATATGCGACCAGCCGAGCGGCGCCTGCAGCAGCAAGCCGGCGCCGAAAGGGCGCAATTGCCAGCGTCCATTGTGCACCTGGTTTGGTGCAAAGCGCGCCAGCAGGCCGAATACCACCGCAAACACTTCGCCGTGCGCCAGCCAGGTGCGGCGCCCGAACAGGAACATGGCCAGCCAGGACAGGCAGGAGTAGGCCAGCATTGCAGCGGCCAGGCTGGCCGGCTGCTCGCTGCCTTCCCAGTTCAATTCCATGTTCACGAAGGCGAGGAACAGCAGGGCGGCCGGCCACACGCCGGCCCATTGCGGCCAGGCCAGCTTGGCGGGGCGCTCGCCCAGGGTCCAGCGGTACACGGTGTCGAGCGGATTGACCAGCGCCCACAAGTCGCCCAGCAGGGCCGAGACGAAGGCCATGCCGACCCACCAGATAGCCCACACCATGGCCGGCGCAATATTCTTGAACGGATTCTGTGCGCCGGCAAAGCCGGCGCAGATCACCAGCAGGTACAGCGCCAGCACCGCCAGCCGCAAGGCCGTCGCCAGCACGCTGGCCAGCGGAATTCGTTCCAGCAGCGTGAAAGCCCGTTCCGGCGCACGCGGCTGCATATTGCGCTGGCGCGCCAGCAGCAGGAAGGTGGCAGCCACTGTGGCGCCGGCCCCGCCCATGAACATCCACAAGGGCAGCGGCAAATCAAAGCGCTGGCCGAATCCATGCGCCAGCGCGGGCAAGGGAATGGCTGCCAGCAGCCAGCGCTTCATCTGGGAGTAACTTCCACGTAAAGCAGGGCCGGGGCATGGTGCTGGCCCTTGCCATGCGCCGCCAGGGGGAAGCGGCCGAGCACTCGCGCCTGGAGTTGCAGGCGTCCCGGTGCGCCGGGCTTGAGCGAGAACATCAGGTCATAGCCGTGCAGGTGCAGCTCCAGCGGGGCGTCGCTGCGCAATTCCAGCACCAGCGTGTCGCCCTGCGGCACGCGCACCGTGGGCGCCGGGTTGGCAATGCGCTGCTGCTTGACGTCGAAACTGGCACTTTGTTGCGCGGCCCATACAGGAATCCCCGCCAACAGCGTCAGGGTTGCAAACAGCCAGTGGGGGCAGGGCAGGCGCATATGGAGATTCTAGTGCGGCAGGCGTAATATTCAATGCCTGACCCTGCAAAAGAAGGAGTGGACCATGCGTATCCGTTTCCTGCTTCCCCTCGCGGTCGCCTTGGGCATTCCGGCCCTGGCCAGCGCTGAAATCCTGGCGATGATGAATTATGAAAGCAAGTCCGCCGAGTCGCTCAAGGCGCTCAAGAACCCGGTGGCGCCGGCGGCGCGCAAGGAAGGCATCGCGATTGTCGATGTCGACCCCAACTCCAGGACTTTCGGCAAGATCGTCAAGGACATCCCGCTGCCGGCCGACCTGGTGGCGCACCATATTTTCTACAACCACGACATGAGCAAGGCCTACATCACGGCGCTGGGCAAGACCGAGCTGCGCGTGATGGACATGAAGTCCAGGGACTATGCCATGACCACCGTCAGCATTCCCGACTGCAGCGTGGGCGAGGACATGGCTTTCTCGCCGGACCACAAACGCTGGTATGTGAGCTGCATGGGAAGCCAGGCCATGGTGGTGGGCGACGCCCATAGCGACAAAGTGCTATCCACCATCAAGGTGGCGGCGCCGTATCCGCATGGGCTGGCCGTTTCCGGTGCGGCCGACCGCATCCTGCTCACGTCGACCGTGCGCGCCTCCGACCTGGGCGATGCGGGGGAGGTGATCAGCGCGGTGGAGGCCAGCACCGGCAAGGTGCTTGGCACCTACAAGGTGTCGAAGAAAGCTTCGCCGGCCGGCGAGGCGCCGGTGGAAATCCTGTTCGTGCCGAATGCGAAACCGGCTGTAGCCTACATCACCAATATGTATGGCGGTACGCTATGGACGGCCAGCTGGAACAAGGACAAGAAGGATTTCGAGGTGGCGCAGGTGTATGACTTTGCCGACGCCAAGGCAGGCGTGCCGCTGGAGCTCTACTTCAACAAGGCCGCCACGCGCATGTATGTGACCAGCGCCAAGCCGGGGCAACTGCATGTCTTCGATATATCGGCCAAGGCAGGAGAGCCCAGGCTGCTCAAGTCCATCCCGGCAGCAGAAGGGGCCCACCATGTGGCCTTTACCAAGGACGGCAAATATGCCTTCGTACAGAATGCCCTGCTTAACCTGCCGGGCATGAGCGATGGATCGGTCACCGTGGTCGACCTGCAGGCCGGCACCGTCGTCACCAGCATGGATACGCTGAAGAACGCCGGCCTGAATCCCAACAGCATCGTCTTGCTGCCGCAGTGGAATGAGATGATGGGGCACTGAGCCCAGCCGGCGGTGTCATGCCGCGGATATAATCGCGGCATGATACCGCTGGTCCTGATTCCCGGCTACATGCTGGACGATGCCTTATGGGATGGCATGCTGCCGTTCCTGCCTGCCGCACTCCCGCTGCATTTCGCCAGCCTGGCCGAAGGCGATTCCATCGCCGCCATGGCGCAGGCCGTGCTGGCGCACTGCCCGCCGCAATTCAGCTTGCTTGGCTTCTCGATGGGCGGCTACGTCGCGCGCGAAGTGGTGCGGCTGGCACCCGGGCGCGTGCAGTCGCTGGCGCTGGTCGCCACTTCCAGCCGGGCCGATTTGCCGCTGCAGGTTGAACAGCGCAGCAAGGCAGCCCGCGCCAGGCCGATCGGCACCTTCCGCGGCCTGGGGCGCGCCGCCATCGCGCAATCGCTGCACCCGGATAACTCCGCCAACGAAGCGCTGCTGACGCAGGTGCGCCTGATGGGCGAACGCCTCGGCCGCGAGGTCTTCGTGCGCCAGTCGCTGATCGTGCGCGAGGCCGATACCGGCCGCCTGCCCGATATCCGATGTCCGACCCTGGTGGTTGCGGCAGCCCAAGACCAGCTGCGCCGCGCCGAAGAGGCGCGCGAACTGGCCGACGGCATTCCCGGCGCAAAGCTGGTGACCGTGCCCGACGCGGGCCACCTGATTCCCCTCGAACAGCCGCAGGCGCTGGCCAGCATCCTGACTGTGATTTTTCGATAGGATATTGCCTAAACATTAACGCTATACTCGGCCCGTATGGGCTATCACATCTCAATTTTGCGCACTGCTTCCGATCCCATCCGGCTGGAGGAGGTGTCGCTGGCGGTCGGCCGGATGTCCGGCCGCCTCGCATTCGACGGGGACGCGCAGCCGGACCCCCAGGTCTACCAGCCGGCCAGGGACGGCGAGAGTGAGATCATGTTGCTGGAAGATGGAGAACTGTGGGCCAAGAGCCCCAGCGAGGAGTTCCTGCGCCTGATGATTGACCTTGCCGGCTTGCTGGGTGCCCGCGTACGGGGCGATGAACTCGAAACCTATCGTGCCCCAGACCAAACCTACCATCACCCCGACGACAGCGGCTTGATTGCGGAAGCTGCGGAGCTATCGCGCAAGATGGCCAGCCGGCAGCGCAGCAGGGATTGGCTGACCCGCTTTGCGACTGTCGGCGTGGCAGCAATGGCCGGCTGGATTTACGCCCGTTTTATCAAATAAGGCGCAGGCATAGGGTGACGATTCCGCGAACGGCGACTGCCCTGGGCTCTTGCTAATTCCGCGGGACCGGATTTCGTCCGCGTTCCGCAAAAAAACACCTTAACAAACCAAGAGAGCGCGACGTATGAAGAAACTTTATGTGCCTGGATTGCTTGCTGCGCTGGTATGCGCCATGCCAACTGCACAGGCGAACTGCCATGCCGCCTTGAAGGAACGCTTGCCGCAGTCGGGTACGGTCATTTTCGGCGAGATGCACGGCACCAATGAGATTCCTGCATTCTTCTCGGCTTGCGTACGCGAGTTCGTCGAGCACGGCGAGCCGGTCAGGGTGTTCCTGGAATTCGACGCTTCGGACACCGAGCACACGGCGCAATATCTTCGCGGCGAGATCGATGAAGCCGCTTTGCTGTCGTCGCCGCGCTGGCGCAGGCTTGATGGCCGCACCAGCCGGGCCATGCTGGAACTGCACCGTGCACTGAAAGGCGTGCAGGTGGTCGGCTTCGCGCCGCTGTATGGCGTCGCCGATATCAATGCCGGGATGGGGGAGAACTTCCTGCAGCACCGGCTGGAAAACGGCTACAACCTGGTCCTGGTGGGCGGGGTCCATGCACAAGTATCGGCTGGCAAGGGCGATGTCTACGCTTCGGTTCCATTCGGCCAGTACATCCAGGCCAGGTCGAAGAATGTTCTCAGCCTGAACGCCCGCTACACGCGCGGCAACGCATGGACGTGCTCGCCGTATTGCGATGCCAGTCCGCTCGCCGGTAACGAGCCCACTGGCGCCACCCCTGCCCGGAGCATCGGCTTCGGCGGCAACGACCGCCGCTTCGATGGCTACTTCAGCGTGGGCGCTGCGACGGCATCGCCGCCGGCAGTGGAGAGGAAGTAATCAGGCCAGTTTGAAGCGGCCGACCTGGCCGGTCAAACGGCCGGCCTGGTCCTGCATGGCGCTGGCCGCCGCTGCCGCCTGTTCCACCAGCGCGGCATTCTGCTGCGTCACATTGTCAAGCTGCACGATCGCCTGGTTGACCTGCTCGATGCCGACCGTCTGCTCGCTGCTGGCGGACGCGATCTCCGACATGATGGAGGTGACGCGCTGGATGCTGGCCACCACTTCATCCATGGTGCTGCCGGCCTGGTTCACCAGTTCGCTGCCGGCCTGCACCTGCTGCACCGTGTTGTTGATCAATGCCTTGATCTCTCCGGCCGCCTGCGCGCTGCGCTGCGCCAGGCTGCGCACCTCGCTCGCCACCACCGCAAAGCCGCGCCCCTGTTCGCCGGCGCGCGCCGCTTCCACGGCGGCATTCAGCGCCAGGATATTGGTCTGGAACGCGATGCCGTCGATGACCCCAATGATGTCGACGATCTTGGTCGAGGCCGCGTTGATTGAACCCATGGTGTGAACCACTTCGCTCACCACGCTGCCGCCGCGCGTCGCCACGTCGGAGGCGGTGGCGGCCAGTTCGCGCGCCGTGCGCGCATTGTCGGCATTGGTACGCACCGCGGAAGTCAGCTCTTCCATCGACGATGCTGTCTGTTCCAGCGTACTGGCCTGGTGTTCGGTGCGCGCCGACAGGTCGTGGTTACCGGAGGCGATCTGCTGCGAAGCGGTGGCGATGCTCTCGGTGCCGTGGCGTACTTCGCTGACGATGCCGGCCAGGCTGTCGTTCATGGACTTCAGGGCTTTCAGGAGCTGGCCCGCTTCGTCCTCGCCGTGCGCTTCGATGCGGCGGCTCAAGTCGCCATCCGCTACGGTCTGGGCGATCTTGACGGCTTGGTTGAGCGGCTTGACGATAGAGTGGGTGGTCAGCCAGGCGAAGCCCACGCCCAGGGTGACAGCCGCCATGCCCAGCATGATCAGCAGGTTGCGGCCGCTACGGTTGCTGGCCTGGATTTCAGCGGCCAGCGCATCGAGGTTGCGATGCTCGGCTTGCGTCACTTCATCGAGCGCGCCCAGATAGCTGACGCGGCGCGCTTCCATGTCGACGAACAGGCGCTGCGCCGTTTCCTTATCGCCGTCGGCCTTGGCTTTGTAGACGGCCTTGCGCTGTTCGACATAGGCTTTGCGGTTGTCCAGCACTTTTTCGTAGGCGCTGCGCGATGCGGGATGGGCCAGGAGCTTGGCCAGCAAGTCCTGGATTTCGGTAGCGCGGCCGGAGGCGGCCTTCATTTGCGCTTCGATGGACTTCTGCTGCTCCGGATCGGACACCATATATGCCGCCGTGGTGCGGGCAGCATTGACTTCGACCACCTTCTGCCACTCGGCCACCAGGCGCTCGTTGCGCACATTTTCGGCCACCAGGGCCTCGGTCTTCGCGCTGGCGCTTTGCAGGCGCATGATGCCGACCACCGTCATCACGGCCAGGAGCAGCAGTACCACGGCAAAGGCCAGGCCAAGGCGTGCGCCAATTTTCATGTTCTTCATCGTGATCTCCCCGGACTTTGTGACAGTTCATCGCTGCCATTTGTTCCACGATGGTAACGCTAAATCCGTTTGTGTTCAGCAAGAGAATTGTTAATATGCAAATCGGAACATTTATATTTGCAAGGTAACTTTCGGCATTTCTTGCACTTTCGGGCTAGCATAGGAGCATGCCAAACCTGCTTCGCAATGGCTTGCTGTTGCTGCTGGCCTGGCCCGCCTGGGGCGTAGCTGCAACCTATACGGCCTATAACACCTACCTGAATCCGCCCTTCGTACAAGCGGATGGAAGGGGACTGGCCGCTGAGTTGGTGTCGGCCTTGAACCGCCACATGGGCGAAGACCAGTTCGTGCTGGAAAATGTGCCGCGCGCCCGCTTCCTCGCAATGGCGGGACGGTCCAACAAAAGGATCGATGGAATTGCGCTGTTCCTGTCGCCAGGCTTCCTCGACGAGGCGCTGGCCAAGCGTTACGACTGGAGCGCACCCCTGTTCTTGGACCACAATGTAGTGCTGTTCAAGGCCGGGAATGTCCCTGCCAGCGATCTGCCGGCATCGTTGCGGGGAATGCGCTTTGGCGCTGTGCGCGGCCACGTTTACCGTTTCCTGGATAGCATGGAGCGGCGCGGCGAGCTGCATATCGAAGAGGTCGGCGATGAGGCCAACAACCTGCGTAAGCTGCTGGCCGGCCGCATTGATTTTACCGTGGTGAATCGCCTGCATTTTCGCGCGCTGGCAGAGGCGTCGCCGGAATTGCAGCAGCTGGTCGCAGCGCCGGAACCGGGCGGCGACTTCCTGCGCCATATCCTGTTGTCGCCTAGCTTGCCGCCCAGGACCGCGCGGCGCATCGCGGCGGCAGTGCAGGAGCTGCAGCGCGACCCGGCATGGCAGGCCATCCTGGCGCGCCATGGCGCCGTGCCGATCAGGACTACATCAGAATGACGTCGTACTGTTCCTGGTGGTAGCTGGTTTCAACCTGCAGTGAAATCTTCTTGCCGATAAAGTCGCCCAGCATCGCCAGGTGCTGCGACTCTTCCTCGAGGAACAGGTCGACCACTTCCTGCGAAGCGAGGATACGGAATTCGCGCGGGTTGAACTGCTTGGCCTCGCGCAGCAGCTCGCGCAGGATCTCGTAGCAAATCGTGCGCGAGGTCTTGACCTGGCCTTTGCCTTCGCAGGCGGGGCAGGGTTCGCACAGGATGTGGGCCAGCGATTCGCGCGTGCGCTTGCGGGTCATCTCCACCAGGCCCAGCGCGGAGAAGCCGGATACCGACACCTTGGTGCGGTCGCGCGCCAGTGCCTTCTTTAGTTCCGCGAGCACGGCGTTGCGGTGCTCGTTGTTCTCCATGTCGATGAAGTCGAGGATGATGATGCCGCCCAGGTTGCGCAGGCGCAGCTGGCGCGCGATGGCATGCGCCGCCTCCAGGTTGGTCTTGAAGATGGTGTCGGCAAAATTGCGGCCGCCGACGAAACCGCCGGTATTGACGTCGATGGTCGTCATGGCCTCGGTCTGGTCGACGATCAGGTAGCCGCCGGACTTGAGGTCGACGCGGCGGCCCAGCGCGCGGTGGATTTCTTCTTCCACGCCGTACAGGTCGAACAGCGGGCGCTCGCCGGTGTAGTGCTGCAAGCGCGACAGGACCGACGGCGTGTAGACGCGGCTGAATTCCGTCAGCGCCAGGAAGTTCTCGCGCGAATCGACCTGGATGGTTGCCGTCTCGTCGTGCACGAAGTCGCGCAGCACGCGCTGCGCCAGGTTCAAGTCCTGGTGCAGCAGGGAAGTCGGCGGGCGGGTGCGCGCGCCGTGGCAGATCGCGCCCCAGGTCTTGCGCAGGTATTCGATGTCGGCCTGCAGGTCGCTGTCCGAGGCGTCTTCGGCCTGGGTGCGCACGATGTAGCCGCCTTTTTCGTCGTCCGGCAGCAGGCCTTGCATGCGCGCGCGCAGGGCTTCGCGGTCGGCTTCCTTCTCGATCTTTTGCGAGATGCCGATATGGCCGTCCTGCGGCAGGTAGACCAGCATGCGGCCGGCAATCGAGATCTGGGTCGACAGGCGCGCGCCCTTGGTGCCGATCGGGTCCTTGATCACCTGCACGGTCAGCACCTGGCCGTCGAACAGCAGTTTTTCGATCGGGGTCGGGGTCGCGTTCTGGGCGCCGTCATGCGGACGCGCCTCCCAGATATCGGCCACGTGCAGGAAGGCTGCGCGCTCCAGGCCGATGTCGATGAAGGCCGACTGCATGCCGGGCAGCACCCGCACCACTTTGCCGGAATAGACATTGCCCGCCAGGCCGCGCGTCAGCGTGCGCTCGATATGCAGTTCCTGCACGGCGCCCTGCATGATGAGGGCAACGCGGGTTTCCTGCGGGGTGATATTAATGAGGATATCTTCGTTCATCAGGGGAGTTTCAATCCTGCCTGGCGCAACAGTTGCGCCGTTTCATACAGCGGCAGGCCCATGATGCCGGAGTGGCTGCCTTCGATGTGTTCAACGAACAGGGCGGCCAGGCCCTGGATGCCATAGCCGCCGGCCTTGTCGTAAGGCTCGGTGGTGGCGCAGTAAGTCTTGATTTCGGCCTCCGTCAGCTTGCCGAAGCGGACCTCGGAGACCTGGGTGATATGGCCGGAAAAGTCCTGCGAATGCACGGCCACCGAAGTCAGTACCTGGTGGGTGCGGCCCGACAGCTTGTGCAGCATGTCGCTAGCCTCGCGCACATTGGCCGGCTTGCCGAGGATGTCGCCGTCGATGGTGACGGTGGTGTCGGCCGCCAGGATGGGACGCAGGATCAGGCGGCGGCGCTGGATCATGTCCCAGGCAAAATCGGCTTTTTCCTGGGCCACCCGGCCGACATACACCAGCGGCTCCTCGCCGGAATGGACGTTTTCGCTGACGTCCGGCCCGCGCGGGCCGTCGTTGCGCAGCAATAGCAACTCAAAGTCCACGCCAATCTGGCGCAGTAATTCGCGCCGGCGTGGACTCTTGGAAGCCAGGTAGATCTTCTTTTCGACCAGTTTCATCAGATGCCTTAAGGGTTAGACACGATGATAAGGGTGGTTTTGTGTAATTGTCCACGCCCTGTACAACTGTTCGGCCAACATGACGCGCACCATGCCATGCGGCAGGGTCAGGCTGGACAGGCGAAGCAAGCCTTCCGCCTTGGCTTTCAGCCCCGGATCGAGGCCATCGGCGCCGCCGATCAGGAAGGCGGTATCGCGGCCATCCTGCTGCCAGGCCTCCAGCTGCTGGGACAGACCCACGCTGGTCAGGTCCTTGCCGCGCTCATCGAGGGCGATGATGCGCACCGATTTCGGCAATGCCGCCTCGATGCGCTCCCGTTCCAGGGCCATGGCGGTGGCGGCGGTCTTGCTGCCGGAACGCTCGACGGGCTTGATTTCCTTCAGCACGATGCGCAATTCCGGCGGCATGCGCTTCACGTATTCGGTGAAGCCATTCTCGATCCAGGCCGGCATTTTGTGGCCGACCGCAGCGATAATCAGCTGCACGGGGCTTACTCAGCCGCTGCAGCCTTCTTCAGGCGCTTGATGACGGTCTTGACCGGCGTTGCGGCGGCGGCGGCGGCTTTCTTCTCCTTGGCGGCCTTGACGTTTGCCTCGGCGGTCTTGGTGGAAGCGACCTTCACTTTCTTGCCTTCCGGTGCGACCACCTTCGGCGCAGCCTTTTTGGCGGCAGCTTTCTTCGCTACGGCGCCGGCAGCGGCGGTTGCCTTGGCGGTGCCCGGCTTCTTGGCAGCCGTCTTCTTCTCGATCACGGGTTCGGCGGCTTTGGCAGGCTTGGTGGCGGCCAGGTGGCCGGATTTCTTCGGCGTGGCTTCCTTGGCGGCCGCTTCCTTGCCTTCAGTGGTCGACTTGCGCTTGGCGGCGCCCAGTTTCACCGGCTTTTCGCCCCAGATTTCTTCCAGGCGGTAGTAAGCGCGGATCGGCGCCTGCATGATGTGGACGATCATGTCGCCCAGGTCCACCAGCACCCATTCGCCGGTGTCTTCACCCTCGATGCCGATCACGTCGCCGCCGGCTTCCTTGACCTTGTCGCGCACCGAGGCAGCCAGTGCCTTGGTCTGGCGGTTGGAGGTACCGGAAGCGATGGCGATGCGGTCAAAGAGGCTGGTCAAGCCGGTGGTGTCGAATACGACGATTTCCTGGCCCTTCACGTCTTCCAGGGCGTCCACGACGAGGGTTTGCAGTTTTTTGATATCCATTATTTAGTTCTTATACAAATTATGTTGTTCAATATAGTCTAGCACTACCGGTGGCAGAAGCGAGTTCGCCCCATCCCCCCGTTGTAATGCAGCACGAATGGCAGTGGCCGAGATGTCGACGGCCAAATCGGCCGCCAGCATGGTCCTGCCCGCCGGGGTGTTCCTGACCTGCTCCGGCGTGGCCAGGCGGCGCTGGAATTCAGCTGCCACCTCGGCCGGCACGTGGGCGTCGTCCAGCTCGAAGCCGGGCCTGGCCGCCACGCAGAAGTGGGCCAGGTCGAACAGGTTGCGCCATTCGTGCCAGGTATTCAGTCGCTGCAGCTGGTCGGCGCCCATCAGGAAGGCCAGCGCTACGTCGGGCCCCACGTCGGCGCGGATTGCCCGCAGCGTTTCGATCGTATAAGTGGCGCTGCCGCGCGCCAGTTCCTGCCAGTCGATCGTGACCGGGCAGGGCAGGCCGGTAAAGGCCAAAGTCAGCATATCCACCCGCTGCTGCGGCGTCGCCACCAGCACGCCCTTTTGCCAGGGCAGGGCCGGAATCACCAGCAATGCATCGGCATTGAGCAGCTGGACAAACTGTTTGCCAAGCGCGACGTGGCCGTTGTGCACCGGATCGAAACTGCCTCCCAGCAGTGCGATGCAGCGTTTCACTCGGCCAGCCAGTCGCGGTGCGGCAGGAAGTCCGAGTACAGCGCCGCTTCCGCGCTGCCGTCTTCCGGATGCCAGTCATAACGCCATTTGACCACCGGCGGCATCGACATCAGGATCGCTTCCGTGCGGCCGCCGGACTGCAGGCCGAACAGGGTGCCGCGGTCGAACACCAGGTTGAACTCGACGTAGCGTCCACGGCGGTAGGCCTGGAAGTCGCGCTCGCGCTCACCGTAGGGTGCGTTCTTGCGGGCTTTCACGATCGGCAGGTAGGCGGCCAGGAATGCGTCGCCTACGCTGCGTGTCATGTCAAAACTCTTTTCGAAGCCGAGCGCGTTGAAGTCATCGAAGAAGATGCCGCCCACGCCGCGCGCTTCCTTGCGGTGCTTCAGGTAGAAGTACTCGTCGCACCATTGCTTGAACTTTGGATGCAGCTCGTCGCCGAAGGGCTGCAGCGCGTCGCGGCAAGTTGCGTGGAAGTGCTTTGCGTCTTCCTTGTTGCCGTAATACGGCGTCAGGTCCATGCCGCCGCCGAACCACCATACCGGCTTGCCGTCGGCAGTGGCGGTGCTGAAGAAGCGCACATTCATGTGCACGGTCGGTGCGTAGGGGTTGCGCGGGTGCAGCACGAGCGATACACCCATGGCTTCCCACGGCTGGCCGCCCAGATCGGGACGGTGCGCCGAGGCCGATGGCGGCAGCTTGGCGCCCGTTACGTGGCTGAAGTTGCAGCCGCCGCGCTCGAACACATTGCCGTCCTCGATCAGGCGCGAAATGCCGCCGCCGCCTTCCGGGCGCTCCCACGCATCGCGCAGGAATGGCTTGCCGTCCACATCCTCCAGGGCGGAGATGATGCGCTCTTGCAGGCCAAGCAGCCAGGCTTTGACGTCTTGTGGGGCGGGGGCGGTCATTTCTTCTTTTGCTCTCTTCTTCTAAACCGGTAAAGCTGGGTCTGACCCAAGGGTCAGACCCGCCTGTTCCGGAGTCCGCGGCGTTGGCACGCGCGGGTCCGACCCTTGGGTCGGACCCTGGTTTACCGGTTTTAGTGCTTCAAACCCCGCCAGCCGATATCGCGGCGGAACTGCACGCCTTCGAAACCGATCTTTTCGACCGCTTCGTAAGCCTGCTTCTGTGCCATCTTGATGTTGTCGCCCAGGCCGACGACGCACAGTACGCGGCCGCCGGCGGTGACCAGCTTGCCGTCCGCATCGTCGATGGTGCCGGCGTGGAAGGTCACGGAATCGGTCGTTTCAGCCGGAATGCCGTGGATATGGTCGCCCTTGCGCGGTGCGTCCGGGTAGCCGGCGGCTGCCAGCACCACGCCAACGGCGGTGCGGCGGTCCCATTCCAGTTCCACCTGGTCCAGGCTGCCGTTCACGGCGTGTTCCATCACGCCCAGCAGGTCGGTCTTCAGGCGCGACATGATCGGCTGGGTCTCCGGGTCGCCCATGCGGCAGTTGAATTCCAGCGTCTTCGGGTTGCCGGCAGCGTCGATCATCAGGCCGGCGTACAGGAAGCCGGTGAACTGGATGCCGTCTTTGGACATGCCCTGGATGGTAGGCATGATGATCTCGCGCATGACGCGCGCATGCATGGCCGGGGTCACGATCGGGGCCGGGGAGTAGGCGCCCATGCCGCCGGTGTTCGGGCCCTGGTCGTTATCCTGCAGCCGCTTGTGGTCTTGCGAGGTGGCCAGCGGCAGCACGTTCTTGCCGTCGCACATGACGATGAAGGAGGCTTCTTCGCCGGCCAGGAATTCTTCGATCACGATGCGCGCACCGGCGTCGCCGAAGGCGTTATCGGACAGCATGTGGTCGACTGCGCCGTGCGCTTCTTCCAGGGTCATGGCAACCACCACGCCCTTGCCGGCGGCCAGGCCGTCGGCCTTGATCACGATCGGCGCGCCCTTGGCGTCCACGTAGGCGTGGGCCGCCTTGGCATCGGCGAAGGTTTCATATTCAGCGGTCGGGATGCCGTGGCGCTTCATGAAGGCTTTGGCGAAGTCCTTGGAGGACTCGAGCTGCGCAGCTTCCCTGGTCGGGCCGAATACTTTCAGGCCGCGCGCGCGGAACAGGTTGACGATACCGGCAGCCAGCGGCACTTCCGGGCCGACCACGGTCAGGCCGATGTGCTCTTTCTCGACGAAGGCAGCGAGTTCCTCCAGGTCGGTGATCGGCACGTTTTCCAGGCGCACATCGCGCGCGGTGCCGCCGTTGCCAGGCGCAACATAGACCATCTGTACGCGTTCCGACTGCGCCAGTTTCCAAGCCAAAGCATGTTCACGGCCGCCCGAGCCGACTACCAGGATCTTCATAAGGATTATTCTTCGATGACAGCGTTGGTATAGATTTCCTGGACGTCGTCCAGGTTTTCCAGTGCGTCCAGCAGCTTTTGCATCTTGGCCGCGTCTTCACCGGTGAATACGGTTTCGGTGGCTGGCTTCATGATCACTTCCGCCACTTCGGCCTTGAAGCCTGCCGCTTCCAGCGCGTCTTTCACGCCAGCGAAATCGTGCGGGCCGCACAGTACTTCGATGCCGCCTTCTTCGTCGGTCACCACGTCTTCGGCGCCGGCTTCCAGCGCTGCGTCCATCAGCCTGGTTTCGTCGGTGCCCGGTGCGAACAGGAACTGGCCGGTGTGCTGGAACATGAAGGCCACGGAGCCTTCGGTGCCCATATTGCCGCCGTATTTGTTGAATGCATGGCGCACTTCAGCCACGGTACGCACACGGTTGTCGGTCATGCAGTCCACGATGATGGCCGCGCCGCCGATGCCGTAGCCTTCGTAGCGAACTTCTTCATAGTTGGCGCCGTCGCCGCCACCGGTGCCGCGGGTGATCGCGCGGTTCACATTGTCCTTCGGCATATTGGCATCAGCGGCCTTGTCGACTGCCAGGCGCAGGCGCGGATTGGAGTTCAGGTCGCCGCCGCCCATGCGTGCAGCCACCGTGATCTCCTTGATCAGGCGCGTCCAGATTTTGCCGCGTTTCGCGTCCGTTGCAGCCTTTTTGTGCTTAATATTGGCCCATTTGCTGTGTCCAGCCATGTTCAATCTTCCTTAGACGGTATCCAATCGAGGGCGACATTCTAGCATACCGGTACCTCTCTGAAATTGTCGCGCCGGCGCGACCAAAAGTGCTTCCGCAAGGGGTGCCGGCATGTTTAGTAGCTTTCCTCAGGGCTAATTCATCTGCTTGTAAAGTTAATATCGTAAAACAATAAACTTTTATCATGAAGGAGACATATGGATCGTCGGCAATTTATCAAATTGGGCGGCTTTATTACGGTATCGGCTGCTACTGGCGGCCTGGCAGGCTGCGGCGGCGGCAGCGATTCACCCGCGCCGGCACCTGGCTTGCCGCCCGCGACCGGCGCCAACTGGAAATTCCCGCAAAGCGTAGCCTCCGGTGACCCGCGCGCCGACAGCATCATGCTGTGGACCCGCGTGGTGCCGACTTCCCTGGACGACGTGGCGACGGTCGCCGCCAAGAGCGGCGTTACGGTGCGCGTGCAGGTCACCGCGGCCGACAATACCGCTTCCCTGGGCGGCAACAAGGCGCTTGAAGGCGCCACGGTGGTCGATGCGCAGATCGAGCTGAACGCCGATTTCGATAACACGATCCGCCACAAGGTCACCGGCCTGCTGCCGAACACCGCCTACTTCTATCAGTTCACCGCCGGCGACGTGCGTTCCAATGTGGCCCGCTTCAAGACCGCAGCGGCAGCCGATGCCAGCGTCGACCAGCTGAAATTTGCTTACCTGACCTGCCAGGACTGGAGCATCAACCACTGGGGCGCGTTGGACCATATTGCCAAAAATGAAAAACTGGACTTCATCGTCCACCTCGGCGATTACATTTACGAGACCGTGGGCGAGGGTTTCCAGGCCGGCTCCGTCGAAAAACGCCATGCCGAGTTGAAGCTGCCGGACGGCACGTTCAAGAACGGCGCTTCGGGCGCGAAATACGCGACCACGCTGGCCGACTACCGCTACCTGTACAAGACCTACCGCACCGATACCCGCCTGCAGGCGGTGCACGAGCGCTTCGCCTTCATCGCGATCTGGGACGACCATGAGTTCAGCGACGATTGCTGGGGCGATACCCAGACCTATGCCGAGGGCGAGAAACATGACACGCCGCGCCGCCGCAGCGCCAACCAGGCCTGGTTCGAATTCATGCCGGCCGACGTTACCCTCGACAGCGCGGCCACCGGCTTCCAGAACATCAAGATCTACCGCGACTTCAAGTTCGGTAAGCTGATGCAGCTGGTGATGACCGATGAACGCCTCTACCGCGCCGACCACGTGGTGCCGGAACAGATGGCCAACCCGGCCACCGGCCTGCCGCTGGGCAGCATTGGCGCGCGCTATCTGGTGGCGCAGGACCTGTACAACGGCGTCGAAGCGCAGAAGATGGCGGCCGCCACCGCGGCCGGCGCCGATCCGCTGTCCGTGGCCGGCATGCTGGGCGCCACCCAGCGCGACTGGTGGAAGTCGACCATGAAGGCTTCGAGCGCGACCTGGAAACTGTGGGGCAATGAAGTATCGCTGCTGCGCATGGGCATGAACGGCACCGACGCCATTGCGACCCTGATTGCACTGCAGGCCGTGGGCACTTTGGCCAAAACTATCGGCGACACCGCCATCGGTTCGACCGGCGGCAATGTGCCGGTGGCCGCTGCCATTGTGGCTGCAATGACTGCCGGCGCTTCGGCTTCGGTGGCGAGTGGCGCCGCCATGGCCATAGCCGGCGTGGCAGCCGGCGGCGGCGATACCAGCGCACGCCTGACCGCGGCCGTCGGCGCTGGCCTGACCTCGACCCAGGCCGGCGTCGCCGTGCTGGCGTTCGGCCAGGCGGAGAACGTGGCCAAGGCCGCGGGCGACGCCACGGCGCAGGCTACAGCCGCGGCCCAGGGCATCGCCATTGGCTACATCAAGCCCGATATCCAGGCCAACAAAGCGGCATCGCCAATCGTGGTCGCTTCCGGCAAGGCGGCCGCATTGGCTCCTTACTTCCGCAAGTTCCTGATCAACTGCGACCAGTGGGACGGCTACAATGCCGAGCGCAAGGCCCTGATGTCGCACCTGAAAACCAATGCCATCGGCAATGTGGTGGCGCTGACCGGCGACATCCATTCCTTCTTCGCCGGCACGGTGAGCGACGATTACGACGCAGCGGGCGGCGGCACGCCGGTAATGGTGGACCTGGTATCGGCCGGCGCCAGCTCCGACTCTTTCTTCACCTACCTGCGTGATGCGGCGAAGAGCCTGGGCGCCGAATTGGCCACGCTGGTGTCCTGGCCGCTGCAACTGCCAGTGCCGAATGTGGGCATCGTGGACCTCGACCTGAACCTGCTGGACTACACCCTGGGCAAGGCCGCGCCGACCGCCGATACGCTGGCCGCCTCGCTGACCGTGCAGCTGCGCGGGGCCCTGGGTGCGAAAGGCGTGCCGGAAGCGGCGCTGGATGCGACCGTGGATGCCGTGCTGGCAGGCCTCAAGGCCGACGCCACCTTCAGCAGCCAACTGGTGCCGCTGGCGCAGCAACTGGCAGGCCTGAACAGCAACCCGCACCTGCGTCACGTGAATACCGACGCGCAAGGGTTCACCGTGGTGACGCTGACCCCGGGCTCGTTGACGGCACAGTTCAAGCAGGTCAACAAACTGGTAGGCGGCAATGCCCCGGCCAATGTGATCGCCAAGATCACCACCGCTGCGGTTACCGCAGGCCAGGCGTCCGTCAACGTGTACTAAGGTCGGCAAAACCGGCAAACCGGTGCCTGACCCACAGGGTCAGGCAGCTGGCACGCGGCGGCCGCCAGCAAACCTGGCGGCTTGCCGCTACAATGGTGGCATGGAAATAGCCACTCAGGAATCGCAAGGCAAGCGTGCCGCCTATCTTGGCGGATTGGCAATCGCAATTGGCGGCGCCATCCTGTTTTCCACCAAGGCCATCGTGGCCAAGCTGCTATACCGGTATCACCTCGACGCCGTCACGGTGATCGCCTTCCGCATGCTGTTTTCCCTGCCCGTCTTCGCCGCCATCGCGCTGTGGAAGATGCGCACCGAACCGCCTTTGAGCCGCGCCGATGCCTGGCGCCTGGTTGGACTGGGACTGGTCGGCTACTACCTGTCTTCCTACCTCGATTTTCTCGGGCTGCAATTCATCACTGTCGGCCTGGAGCGCCTGATCCTGTTCCTGACGCCGACTTTTGTACTGCTGGCCTCCGCGCTGTGGCTGAAGAAGCATATCGGGCGCAGCCAGTGGATTTCGCTGCTCACCGCCTATGCCGGCATCGTACTGGTGTTCTTCCACGACCTGCGTGATGGCGGCAGCAATGTGGCCCTCGGCTCGCTGCTGGTGCTGGGCTCGGCCATGGCCTACGCCTTGTACCTGCTGGCTTCAGGCGAAATGGTCAAGCGCCTTGGCTCGCTGCGCCTGGTGTCGTATGCCATGTGCGTCTCGAGTGCCGCCTGTATCGGCCAGTTCTTCCTGCTGCGGCCCGCCGGCCTGCTGGTGCAGCCGATGGAAGTGTACGGCCTGTCGCTGGTGAACGGCATCCTGTGCACGGTGATGCCTGTATTCATGACCATGATCGCTGTGCAGCGCATAGGCGCTGGCCCCGCTTCGCTGGCGGGTATGATTGGTCCTGTTTCCACGCTGTTCTTTGGCGCCGTCATCCTGTCCGAACCCGTCACCAGCTGGCAGCTGGCGGGGACGGCCCTGGTGCTGGCCGGTATCTACCTGCTGTCGAATGTGAAAGGTAAAGAGAAATGACGCCCCGCATTGCCCTGATTGCCCACGACAAGAAAAAAGACGACATGATCGCGCTGGCGCGCGAGTACGCTGCCTTCCTGCGTACCTGCAAACTGTGCGCGACCGGCACTACGGGCGGCCGCCTGATTGCTGAAGTAGGCCTGACGGTGGAGCGCAAGCATTCCGGCCCCCTGGGCGGCGACCTGCAGATCGGCGCCTTGCTGGTCGACGGGCATATTGACGCCATCATCTTCCTGCGCGACCCGATGACCCCGCAGCCGCACGAGCCGGATATCAATGCACTGGTCCGTGCCTGCGACGTGCATAACGTTGCTTGCGCTACCAACCTGGCGACTGCCCACCTGGTGCTGTCCCAATTGCAGGCTGATGCCGCAAAATCGCAGCCTGTCGCATGAGTCTTGGCCGGCGCCCTGGCGCGCTGGCAATGTAGCGCCCTCATTACAAAATCGGGGAGACTGCATATGAAAATCATCCTGGGCGGCATTGCCGCCTTTGCCATTGCTTCCGCCGCGCATGCCGCGCCACCGGTGCTGGCTGGGCATTGGGTCGGCACCTACGGTGTCGGCAACGACGTCAACTTCCTGCGGCCGCATTTCGGCGTCGATGGCAAGGCCACAGTCGATATGCCCGCCTTTGAAAAGAAAGGCCTGCCGCTCGACGCGGTTGCGCAGCAGGGCAGCCAGGTGCGCTTCGCCTTGCCGGGCCCTGACGGCGTGCTGCAATTCGACGGCAAGCTGCAAGGCGGCCTGCTGTCCGGCAAAGTAAGCCTGAACGGGAAGGAAGGCAGGTTCGCCTTCCGCCGCACCCTGGCCGACGATCCCGCACGCCACCAGCCGCTGCTGGGCGCCTATGAATTCCCCGGCAAGCGCGTGGTCGTGCTGTCGGAGTGGGGCGACTTCCCGCAACTGTTTTACAGCGATATGAGCACTGGGCGCTATGCCTCCATGTTCGCCGACAGCGAGAAGGTATATTACGCAGGCGCGGGCAACCTGAATCCCGAAGTGCGCGAAGCCACGATGCGCTTCGAGGGCAACAAGATGATCTGGCGCCAGGCCGGCAAGAAGGAAACCGGCCGCCGCCTGCAGTTCCGTTCCGAAGAAGTCACATTCAGGAACGGCGACGTCACCCTCTCCGGGACCCTGGTCCTGCCGGAAGGGAAGGGGCCATTCCCGGCCATTGTACTGACGCAGATGTCCAGTCCCGCGCCGCGCGGCGCCTATGCGCTGCAAGCCTATTATTTCGCAGCCCACGGCATGGCCGCGCTGATGTACGACAAGCGCGGCGTCGGCAAATCCAGCGGTGAGTTCAACAAGGCCACCATGGAGCAACTGGCCGACGATGCAATCGCCGGCATCGAACTGCTTGGCAAGCGTGGCGACATCAAGGCCAACGCCATCGGCACATGGGGACATAGCCAGGGCGGCTGGTTGGCGCCGCTGGCAGCGATTCGTTCACAGAAAGTCGCCTTCGTGATCGCACAAGCCGCGTCGGCCGTGCCGCCGGCCGAACAGGAGGTCTATCGCATCGAGAATTCGCTGCGTGCGCAAGGATTCAGTGAAGACGAGGTAAAGGCGGGCGCCGCCTACCAGGAAAAACTGATGCGCTGGGTGACCAGCCGCGGCGCCAACCGCGCCGAGTTGCTGGCAGCAGCACGCGCCGGCGAGAGTGCGCGCTGGGCCAGCCAGGTCGAAATCGTGCCCGACACGCTGAAAGAGAAACCGAGCGAAACCAGCACCGCCTTCTACAGCTACGACCCGCTGCCGGACCTGAAGAAGCTGAATGCGCCAGTGGTGTATATCCTCGGCGAGAAAGACGCCTTCGTGCCGGTGCATAAGAGCGCGAAACTGTTCCAGCAAACGCTGGACGCGAGCGGCCACAAGGATCACCAGGTGTGGATGCTGCCGCGCGCCGCGCACGGCTTGTGGGAAACCGATCTCGATGGCGGCAGTGCCTACATCAACTCCACGCACTGGGCGCGTGAACACTATCCACGCATGACACAATGGCTGCGCGAGCGCGGCTTCATCACACACTAAAGGAGTAGGTAATGGTTAAGGCGATACGCATGTCCCGCACCGGCGGGCCGGAAGTGATGGAATACGTCGACGTCGAGGTAGGCGCACCTGGTCCGGGCGAAGCGACGGTGCGGCACGAGGCGATCGGCCTTAACTTTATCGACGTGTACTTCCGTACCGGCCTGTATCCGCAGCCGCTGCCGGGCGGCCTGGGCCAGGAAGGCGCCGGCATCGTGGAAGCAGTGGGCGAGGGCGTGAGCCATGTGCGCGTGGGCGACCGCGTGGCGTATGCTGGCCGTCCCAACGGCGCCTATGCGCAGGCGCGCAACATGCCCGCCAGCCTGCTGGTCAAGCTGCCGGATGCCATCGGCAGCGACACGGCGGCCGCCATGATGCTGCAGGGGATGACGGTGCAGTACCTGTTCCACAGCGCGGCGCCGCTCAAGGCGGGCGACACCATCCTGTTCCATGCCGCGGCCGGCGGCGTGGGGCTGATCGCTTGCCAATGGGCGCGTGCCCTCGGCGTGAACCTGATCGGTACCGCCGGTTCGGACGAGAAGGTGGCGCTGGCGCTGCAGCATGGCGCGGCCCACGCGATCAACTACAACGCGGAGAACTTTACTGAGCGGGTCCGCGAGATCACAGGCGGCAAGGGCGTCTCCACTGTGTTCGATTCGATCGGCAAGGACACCTTCATTGGTTCGCTTGACTGCCTGCAGCCGCGCGGCATGATGGTCAGCTTCGGCAATGCTTCCGGGCCGGTGGCCAACTTCTCGCTGGGTGAACTGGCTTCGCGCGGCTCGCTGTTCCTGACCCGTCCCGCGCTGGGCAACTACACCGCCACGCGCGCCGACCTTGAGGCTTGTGCGCAATCGCTGTTCGACGTGGTGGCGCGCGGCGACGTGAAGATCGAAATCAAGCAGCGGTATAATTTGGCCGATGTTGCGCAAGCGCATCGCGACCTGGAGGCGCGCCGCACCACGGGTTCCACCATCCTACTGCCCTGAGTGAATATGACCGACCAGAACCGCCCAACCGAAGACGATGACGGCACCCCGAAATTTGGACGCTTGCTGATCGTCCTGCTGAGTGCTGTGGCCCTGATCGGTCTCATCACCTTCGCCAGCGAAGCGTATTACCGCTGACCATGCGCCTTGTGCTGTCGCTCCTTCTGCTGGTGCTGGCGGTGTATGTCGCCGTATGCGCGCTGGTGTTTTTCCGCCAGCGCAGCATGATCTATTATCCCCAGGCGTTTGAAGGCGGCACGATCCTGACGCTGGGAGGAGGTGCGCGCGTTGGCGTCACGCTGCGCGAGCAGCCGGGGCCTGGCGCCGTGATCTACTTCGGCGGCAATGCGGAAGCGGTGGGATACAGCCTGCCGGAATTGCAGGCTGCCTTTCCCGGCCAGACGCTGTACCTGATGCACTACCGAGGCTACGGCGCCACGCCGGGCGAACCAACGGAAGCGGGCCTGTTTGCCGATGCGCAGGCGCTGTACGAGCATGTGCGTGCACTGCACCCGCAGGTAACGGTGGTCGGGCGCAGCCTTGGCAGCGGTATCGCCACCAGGCTCGCGAGTGTCAAGACTGTGGACCGGCTGGTGCTGCTCGCACCTTACGACAGCATGGCCGGAGCAGCGTCGCACCATTTCCCTTGGCTGCCGGTGCGTCTGCTGCTGCGCGACCGCTACGAGTCGGTAAGCTACGCCGCCAAGGTCAACGCCCCCACCACCATTTTCGCTGCCGAACGCGACGAAGTCATTCCCCGCGCCAGCAGCGAAGCCCTGTACCGCAGCTTCCGCCCTGGCCTCGCCACTTTCCACGTTGTGTCCGGTGTTGGGCACAATGATATCTCGCTCCGATCCTTGCAGCTTCATTGAACTTTCAAGCGCGTGCTTGGTCCAACTCCTGTCACAATTTCAGGCAAGGGCAACTCAAAGTAGACGTCGCGCAACTCAGGGAGGATGTTGGCAGCATGAAGGAGGACGTCACAGGGATCAAGAAATGGATCGAATCTGCAGACCGGATTTACGCGACAAAAGAAGACCTCCACAAGCAAACCTGGAGAATATACGGGGCAATGGCCAGCCTAACAGCGGCGGTCTTTTTCATTGCCCGTTACGTTCACTGAAACGTAGCAAGCTTGGCGCGGATGGCAGTACCGACCGAGATTTGCGGATTCGAGTAGCCGTCGTCCTTGCCCGCTTCGACTTCGCGCTTGCGGATCACTTCGCGCGCGGCGGCGTGGGCTTGTTCAAAGGAGCGCGTGCGGGTGCGCAGCTGTTCGTCGAACATGGCGCGGCCGAAGAAAGTCAGCTCCGATTTGTAGCCGCAACCGTAGGAAGTGTGATCGGCATCGGCCGCGGTCAGAACCATGGTTGCGTCGTCCTTCAGTGACGGAATCCAGCTGCCGGAGAAGCAGGCCGACACTGCGATCACGCGATGCCTGATGCCCGCTTCGTCGAGCCACTTGCGTAGCGTGGATGGAGTCAGCTCGGTGAGCTCGAACGGCCAGAAGTCCGCCGCCAGCTGGCCTTCGCGCGCGCCGTGCGAAGTCAGATAGATGAACAGCACGTCTTCATCCTTGTCCATGGTACGCGCCACGCTGCGGATTGCCTTCTGCAGGTTCACCGTCGTGGCCCAAGGCAGTTTTTCCGCAGTCTGGAAATGATTCACCAGCTGCAGCGTGCGGCCGGCAGTACCGAAACGCTGGGACATCACGTCCGCCACCATCTGGCTTTCGCGGCGGAAGACTTCATCGCCGTAGGGCGCGAAGGTCAGCGCATACATATCGACCTTGCCCGGACGCTGCGGCGCCAGCGCCGCCAGTTGGCGCGACAGCAGCACCGGCTGTGACTCCATCAATTCCGCAGTCAGTTTCAGGTAGCGCGAAGACTCTTCGTTGTTGGCTTCCTGCTTTTTGGGATACCAGAAGTCCGGCTGCTGCGTGGTCACGCCCAGGGCCACCACGCCCGCCATCATGCCCGCCGCGAGCGTCAGCGGCCAACGTCGTCCACGCCCGCCGCGCGCCAGCAGCACCAGTTGCGACAGGATCATCAGGGTGACCGGAATCCCCCAGATGATCCAGGCACCCCATTGGCCAAGGTAGCGCACCGACCACGCTTCCGACCCGCTGTACAGCATGGCGGTAAAGCACAGGTCTACAAACAGTTCCAGCCAGACAGTCTGCGCCAGCAGCAAGGTAGTAAGCAGTGCCAGGTCGGGCGCCGCACCGGGACGTCCGCTCGGTCCCGTGCCGCGCGCCATCAAGGCATAGAAGGGCAGCAGGGCAAAGGGCAGCCAGCCGTAAGCGATAGCCTTCCAGTAGAAGATCGCGGGACCGTGGATATACACGCGCTGGAACAGGACCGACAGTCCCAATACCAGCAGCACGAGTGCCGCAACGACACCAGGGCCGGTGGAAAGGCCTTCCCAGCGCGGGAAACGGAAAAAGGCGGTGGAAACGCCTGCGCGCAACCACTGCCCGATTGATTTGATGGAGTTATTGAAGCTCAAGATCTACGCGCTTGGCCTTTCCGCTTTCGCCAGGGAAGCCGGTGAAGGCGCTTTGCACCAGGGCCGGCATGACCAACGGGGTCGATTGCTTGCGGCTGGTATTCTGGACAGTCACGTCATATAGCTTTTTACCCTGCAGGTTATTGATGGTGACACGCAGGTTGCGGTCGTAGTTATGCTGGATGGTTTCGCGGAATTCCATCGGCCCCCACATCCACGGGTCGTAGTATGGGCGGTAGAAGCCGTAGTAGCGGTACCGGTATGGGTAGTAGCCCCAGCGCGGGTAATAGCCCCACGGGCCTGGCCCATACATCCACGGGTCGCTCGCGGTCAGGACTTTGACCGGGCGGTCGATGGTGCTGAACTGCATGGCGACGCGCAGCTTGGCGTCCTTGGTCGTAGCGGCCTGGGTGAAGCCCAGCTTGGCCAGTTCACCGCTCACCAGGTTCTGGTAGCTGCGGAATTCCAGCGTATCCTCGCCGGGCGAAGGCGTTTCGAAGGAATATGATTTGTCCTGCAGGTCGCTCGGCCACTCATGGAAGACCGTAACGTTGCTGTGCAGGGTAGTGGCGCAGCCGCTCAGCAACAGACTGGTGGCTGCCACCAAAATGGCTAGCGCTTTCATGGCGAAACTCCTTTTTGTCCTATAAGCCAGTTTAATCCGGCAACATGCGTTTCACCTAATTATTACAGAATGTTACCCCCGCAGGGACTCCGGAAAAGAATCGGGCGTGTCCCTTGCCCGGTATTGGTAAAATAGCCTTCTTTGTCCTCGCTCGCCCAAACCATGCGTACCGACAGCCCGCAAACGATTTATCGTAAAGACTACACGCCGCCCAGCTACCTGGTGGAGACCGTGGAACTGGGCTTCGACCTTGATCCCGTCTGCACCATCGTCGCCAACCGCGTGCAACTGCGCCATAACCCGGACAGCAAGAGCCACGACCTGGTGCTGCACGGCGAAGCCATTGAGCTGGTCGCCCTGCGCATGAACGGGGTGGCGCTGAACCCAGACCAATATATTATTGGCAACAATACTCTGACCATCCGCAACGCACCGATCAATGTGCTGCTGGAAATCGAAACCACCTGCGCCCCGGTCGAAAACACCACGCTTTCCGGCCTGTACACTTCGGGCAGTGGTTTCTATACGCAGTGCGAAGCCGAAGGCTTCCGCCGCATCACCTACTTCCCGGACCGTCCGGATGTGATGGCGCGCTACACCGTGATGCTGCGCGCCGACAAGGAGCAATACCCGGTTCTGCTCTCCAACGGCAATCTGCTGGAAGAGGGCGACCTTGGCGACGGCCGACACTACGCCAAGTGGGAAGACCCGTTCAAGAAGCCGTCCTACCTGTTTGCCCTGGTGGCCGCACGCCTGGTGTGCCAGGAAGAGAAATACAAGCTGAAGTCCGGCCGCGAAGTGCTGCTGCAGGTGTGGGTGGAAGAGGGCAACCTCGATAAGACCGACTACGCGATGGAGTCGCTGAAGAACTCGATCCGCTGGGACGAGGAACGCTGGGGCCTGGAACTGGACCTGGACCGCTTCATGATTGTTGCCGTCAGCGACTTCAATATGGGCGCGATGGAAAACAAGGGCCTGAACATCTTCAACACCAAGTTCGTGCTGGCCAATCCGCGCGTGGCGACCGATATCGACTACGCCGGCATCGAAGCCGTGGTCGGCCACGAATACTTCCACAACTGGACCGGCAACCGCGTGACGTGCCGCGACTGGTTCCAGCTGTCGTTGAAAGAAGGCCTGACCGTATTCCGCGACCAGGAATTCAGCGCCGACATGATCGGTACCGAGAGCGGCCGCGCCGTGACCCGCATCGACCAGGTGCGCACGCTGCGCCAGGCCCAGTTCCCGGAAGACGCAGGCCCGATGGCGCACCCGGTGCGTCCCGATTCCTTCGTCGAGATCAACAACTTCTACACGGTGACCGTGTACGAGAAGGGCGCTGAAGTAGTGCGCATGTACCAGACCTTGCTGGGCCGCGAAGGCTTCCGCAAGGGCATGGACCTGTACTTCGAACGCCATGACGGCCAGGCCGTGCAATGCGATGATTTCCGCGCCGCGATGGCCGACGCCAACAAGCGCGACCTGAAGCAGTTCGAGCGCTGGTACAGCCAGGCTGGCACGCCAATAGTCAGCGCCAGCGGCCACCACGATGGCGCCAGGCAGGTGTATGAACTGACGCTACGCCAGACCTGTCCGGCCACGCCGGGCCAGTCCGAGAAGCAGCCGTTCCATATTCCAGTGGCCGTGGGCCTGCTGGACCGCCATGGCAAGGACCTGATCCCGACCAAGGTGCTGGAACTGACCAAGGCCGAGCAGACCTTCCGCTTCGAAGGCGTGGCCGAAGCGCCGGTACCTTCGATCCTGCGCGATTTTTCCGCGCCGGTGGTACTGGAATACCCGTACACCGATGACGAGCTGCTGCACCTGTTCCGCTACGACAGCGACCCGGTGAACCGCTGGGAAGCCGGCCAGCGCCTGGCCATGGAACGCCTGCTGTCGCTGACCGCCGCCGTGCAAAAGGGCGAAGAGCTGGTACTCGATCACACCTATATCGTCGCGCTGCGCGAGCTGCTGGCCGATACGTCGCTGGATCCAGCTTTCCGCGAAATGGCATTGATCCTGCCGTCGGAGACCATCATCGGCGAGCGGATGGACGTGGTCGATCCGCAAGCGATCCACATCGCACGCCAGTTTGTACGTTCCGTCATCGGCGATGCGCTGGAAAACGAGCTGCTGGAGGCGTATCACGCCAACGGCACGCCGGGGCCATACAGCCCGGATGCCCTCTCGGCCGGCAAGCGTGGCCTGAAGAATCTGGCGCTGGCCTATATGCTGGTAGAGCCTCATCCCAAAGCGGTCAAGCTGGCCAGCGAGCAGTTCTCTGCCGCCACCAATATGACCGATCGCGCCGCCGCCTTGTCCGCCCTGATCCACAGCGGCGCCGACGCAGGCAAGCAGCTCGACGCCTTCTACAAGGACTTCAAAGGCGAAGCGCTGGTGGTGGACAAATGGTTCGCCATGCAGGGTTCCGCCCCGCACACCAACGTGGCCAAGGTACGCGAGCTGATGAAACACCCGGCCTTCACGCTGAAGAACCCGAACCGCGCCCGCAGCCTGTTGTTCAGCTTCTGCAACCAGAATCCATCGCAATTCCACGCCGCCGACGGCAGCGCCTACGAATTCTGGGCCGAGCACGTGATCAAGCTCGACGCCCTAAACCCGCAAGTGGCCGCCCGCCTGGCCCGCAGCATGGACCGCTGGCGCCGCTATGCGCCGGCGCTGCAAATCCATATGCGCCATGCGCTGGAAAAAGTCGCCGCCGCCGCCAAACTGTCGAACGACGTGATGGAAGTGGTCAGCAAAGCACTCGCAAACTAATTAAGCACAAACCTAGGGAAATAATGAAACGCATCAGCCTGACCCAATACCTCGTTGAAGAACAACGCCAGCACCACAGCATCCCAGCCGAACTGCGCCTCCTGATCGAGGTGGTAGGCCGCGCCTGCAAAACCATTTCCCACAGCGTTGGCAAAGGCGCACTGGGCGAGGTGCTGGGCGCACTGGAATCGGAAAACGTGCAGGGTGAAGTCCAGAAGAAACTGGACGTGATCTCCAACGAAATCCTGCTGGAAGCGAACGAATGGGGCGGTCACCTGGCGGCGATGGCGTCGGAAGAAATGGAAGACATCCACCCGATCCCTAACCGCTACCCGAAAGGCGAATACCTGCTGGTGTTCGACCCGCTGGACGGCTCCTCCAACATCGACGTCAACGTATCGATCGGTACTATCTTCTCCGTGTTGAAGGCGCCGGAAGGCATGACCGAGCCGACCGAAAAAGACTTCCTGCAGCCAGGCGCCAAGCAAGTGGCCGCCGGCTACGCCGTGTACGGCCCGCAAACCCTGCTGGTGCTCACCACCGGCAACGGCGTGAACTGCTTCACCCTGGACCGCGAGATGGGCTCGTGGGTGCTGACCCAGCGCAATATGCAGATTCCTGCCAAGACCAAGGAATTTGCGATCAATTCGTCCAACATGCGCCACTGGCACGCGCCGGTGCAGCGCTACATCGGCGAACTGCTGGCCGGCACCACCGGCCCGCGCGGTACCGACTTCAATATGCGCTGGATCGCCTCGATGGTGTCCGACGTGCACCGCATCCTGAACCGCGGCGGCATCTTCATGTACCCGGCCGATAATAAAGACCCATCCAAGCCGGGCCGCCTGCGCCTGATGTACGAAGCGAACCCGATGGCCTTTATCGTTGAACAGGCCGGCGGCATGGCCACCGATGGCCAGAAGCGCATCCTCGACATCCAGCCTGAAAAACTGCACCAGCGCGTGCCAGTCTTCCTCGGTTCCCGCGACGAAGTGGCACTGGTCACCAGCTACCACCAGGAATCCGTGTAATTTTTGCAATGATGGCGCCCTGATACTAGCAAACGCGCAAGTTTGTTTGTTATAATCCGGGCTCTTTGCCGGTGTAGCTCAGTTGGTAGAGCAGCTCATTCGTAATGAGAAGGTCGTAGGTTCGATTCCTATCTCCGGCACCAGGACGTACAGAAACCCTGCCAGGTCATTGATCTGGCAGGGTTTTTTCGTTAACTCGCGACCAGCGCAACCAGGGCGAGAAAGACCGCCACCAGCATGCCGATGATCATATAAGTTTGTGAGTCCATGCGGGCATTGAGCTTTTCCGTTGTCGCGAAAAGCTGAGCATCAAAATGGGCACGTTGCTCAATGAAGCGGCCGTCTATGTGCGATCGCAGCGTTTTCAGGTCGCAGGAGAGATCATTCACCGTTTTCTCCAGTTGCGTAGTGCGTTGCTCATATGCGGCGAGCTCGGGCGGGGGAGTGGCTTCCATGGCAGCTCCTTGAAAAGGATCCTATCATTTTCGCCTCTGGCTAAAGCGCGCGGTTGATGTGGCTCAAACGCGCGCGGTGCCGACTTACTTGGCGTTACGTTCGACGAAAGTGCCCATCAGCTAATGGTCGATGACGTTGCGTCATTAGCCGCGCCATCAACCGAAGAAGAATTCCATGAAACCTGCCTCACCAGCAGGCACAAGCACGCGCCGTGCAATGGCACTGACTGCATTGAGAAAGTCGGGAATGGGGCTAAAGTCTTCGTCGAGCACTTCGTAGTTGAAGGTACTCGCCTCAAGCGTCATAGCCTCGGCCATGACTTGGAAAAAGCTGGCGAGATCGTCGGCAATCTTCACATTGAATGAGCCAATGTGGCCAGTTACAACGCCGCTGGCGGTACTGTCATCGACAACGATAGCATCGCCATGGTGGTAGGCGATGACGATCCAATGCTTGTTCCAGGCGGGATCGTCTATGACAGGGCCATTATTTTTGCGTATCCAGCGCCATCCATGCTGGCAAGTCTCAAGATCATCGAGCGTGAACAGCATCAGCAGGAGTCGCCCGCCCACCTGCGGTTTGTCGCTCATACTCAGCCGTCCATAGTAGTCGTGTAGGACCGGACCAAGCGGAATCGGTTCAACGATCGGCTGGAATTCACGACACTCGAGCGTTCCGAAATTTGCGGACCCGGCTGCAAAAGCGCCAGCAAAGTTTTTCAATGCGACGTCAAGCGGCATTCAATTTCTCCAGAAGCATGGTGCGGCTCGGTCCACGCTGAGCCGCCTCAATTTCATCGAGGATGAACGATTTACTGGGTCAATGCATAAAGGTGTCAAATTCACGGTAATAGTTGACCTGATCAATGAATTTTCTTACGCAGTTCTCTTTCGACTCAAGGCGAGCCGCAATGTCAGCAAGCACATTGACAAGCATTCATTCGTTCAAATTTTTTTCCCTCAATACAAGTGGTAGCTCGTCACCATCATCGTTCTCGAAAACTTCGTCATCATCCAGACTTTGCAAGTAAGCCCAATGCACGTAATAAAAATCTGCCGTTTCGGGATTCGACAGCCAAACCGTCATATCCGTGTGAATCCATGCCTCCTGTTTAAGCTTGCTTAAGCCTGCAATCAAATCTGAAATAGACTTGAAGTGCACCATAACTTTATCCTTCTAGAAATTGCGAGTTCTCCGGTAAGGAGTGGACGGTATTGGCAGCCGCGTCCTAACTGAACAGATCGAGCTGTGCGTCGTGAGTCGGAAGTGCTGCGGCCCAGCGGATCCTATGCATATGAACATGAGCCTCGCCGTGAGTGACGCTTTTTGGCCAGCCCTCATGATTGACCCATTAGGGGCTTACGCGGCCTGCGTGCCTTTTCCACGTCTTCCCAATTTTTAAATCGCGCATCCATCGCTTCAGCTAAGGCAATTACTTCTTCCTTTGCTGCGGGGTCGTCCACGCGCAGTCCTTTTGGTACGCGGTGATAGTCATAGCAATCATTTGGGCCGAAGATTCCGGCCAAGTGTGCATTGACCCTAAAAACGATGTGATGCATCCGCCAGCAGGTCGAGTCCTCAAATTCCTGGAGTTCCTCCTTTGTTGCGCTTCGGCTCTTCCCGCCACTCCAGAGCTTTGTATCAAATGCGATGGCAATACTGCCGTAGTCCGATTGGCTTGTGTCGTAACTGGGATCGCTGAACAAAACCTTCCATTTGGGAATTTCCTCAAATCGTAGCGAACACATGATCGGGCGGAATAAGCGCTGGCTTTTATCAACCTCATCGATCGACTTGGGCAGTTCTGTATAAAATCTTGCAAATACCTCGATCAAATGACCAGCATTCGTAGGGACAAGTTCAATATAGCGCCCGATCACAAAGCCAGATTTGCACTCTTTGTTCGTGGCCGGGACGTAAAACAAATCACCCGGTTTGACCTTGCTCATTAGTGGTTTCATGCCCATTTTTTCGTATGCTTAAGGCTGCCTTGTCATACAGCCGGTTGCGCCATATGCCGTGCGCGTAATCGAAGAAGAACTCCATGAAACCTGCCGCACCATCAGGACCAAGCATACGAAGTGCAGTGTCACTGATCGCATCGGAAAATTGGGAATGGAGTGAATTCGTCGTGGAGCATGTTGTAGTTGATGTTGCTTGTTCCAGGTGAAGCCCTTTACGTTGCGCTGGAACAGGAAGCACAAACCGAAGCCCCAGTTGCGCTGGTTGTTCGTCAGGCGAACCAGCCAATCGGCTATGGCCTCATTTTCAGCATTGAGCTTGGCTTGATAACGGTAGCAAGTCTGGCTGATGCCGAAGGCCACACAGGCACTCTTGACAGTCATGCGGCCGGCTTCGACGTAGTGGCGGGCCATCTCACGTCGGCGAGATGGCTTATCAAGTTCAGCGCACCATTTTCCCCAGTGGGCCATCTCGTGGAAAAACGCAATTGCCACGGCCTTTGCGTTTCCTAGCATAGTTGCATCATTCACCGATATCTCTTTGTCATTTCAAATGTTGAGGCTCTTCGCAAATATCGCGCAGAGCCTGCAGATGCTCGGCTTGCGTTTCCTCGCGAAGTAGGAATTGAACCCGACAGGCACGCCTCTCGTTGGCCACCTTCTTCAAAAATGATGCGACGACGCCTACAATCCTATCGAACTTGGTTATCGCATCTCTCCCGCTCTCAAAAGCTCTTGCGGTCATCGTCGGACCGATATCGTCTTTTGCCGACCCGGAGATCCGTCGACAGACTACGCCAAGGATTATAGATCTAAGGCCTTCCTCCATTTTCCGGTATTCGCGACATCGTCTTCCCTAAATGCCACCTTCCAAGTGCCGTCTTCGCTCTCCATTAGAAAGCGCGCACGTCCGTTCATCATGCCTGTCGGCTTATAGACCCAGACCTTTCCACCTTCTGCCGGTTCGACACTGGAAATGCCGTGAGAGAACTCCGGCGGCATCTCGAAGTCAAGGAACTCGTAGCGCGACTGCTTGTGCTTGAGCGCCTTCGCGGTGAGATAGTTGTTGAATATTGCCTCAAGGCGGGTGAGGCGTAACTCATGAGTTTCCTCGCTTGACCGATTCACATCAAATTCAGCACACCATTTCTCCCATTCAGTCATCTCGTGGAAGAACTCAGTTGCCACGGCCTTTGCATTTCCTAGCATAGTTTCAGTCGTTGCCATTTCGCTGTCATATCAGATATCGAGGTATCTTTTCCATTTTCCGATGTTGGCCGGATCCTGTTCCTTCAACGCCACCTTCCAGGCGCCGGCTTCATTCGCCATTAAGAAGCGTGCTTGCCCGTTCATTGCGCCGGTCCCATGGAGCCAGACAACGTTCAAGCAATTCGTCAGCGGTACCGATACTGTCTATTAAAGATCTAGATACCGTTTCCATTTACCGGTATTTGCAGGATCTTGCTCCTTCAACGCCAGCTTCCAAGCGCCGCCTTCGTTTTCCATGAGAAAACGTGCCCGTCCGTTCATTGCGCCAATCGGTTTATAGATCCAAACTTTCCCCCCATCTGCTGGCTCAACATCGGAAATGCCACGAGAGAATTCAGGAGGCATCTTAAAGTCAAGAAACTCGTAACGCGACTGCTTGTGCTTGAGTGCCTTCGAAGTGAGGTATTTGTTAAATATCGCTTCTAAGCGGGCCAAGCGTATTTCGTGCGTTTCCTCGCTTGGTTGATCAATATCAAATTCAGCGCACCATTTTTCCCACTCGGTCATTTCGTGGAAGAACTCTATTGCCACTGCTTTCGCACTTTCCAAAGTTACGTCAGACATCTTTTTTCTCCTATGGACAATTTCTTGGGTTTTGGAACACCGTCGACTCGGTGTGACCATTAATTGTATAGCTGTATGCAATACGGTCGGGTCGGGTTGAATTACCGTTATATATGAGCCTGATGTCAAGATACGCGGTTGCGCCTTGTCTCACCTGGTCGGCAATTTCGCTTTCCCACTGCGCGAATCTTCCTCGGTTAACGCCTAACGTCTGTGGGAATACATACTTCTTCCCTCCGCGCCCGCCTAGCTGATTGCCGACCACGTGACCAGCATCATCCAGCGGACAGCCCAATTTGCGTGCCCATCGTCGAGATGTAGCGTTGGTATTGCTGCCAGTATTGAGGTCCGATGGCGTAATAGTAGCCGTTGCGCTTTCGATTCGATTGCCCACACCGTAGACATACGCTGCCGTGGCAAATAGGCCTAGCGGGTCGACATAAGTAGTTGGGGAATCGACATAGCGATAGAGGTTCGTACCTCCAGCCAAACCGATCGGATCTTGCGTGATATAGCGGGCGCAATCCGGATCGTAATAGCGATAGCGGTTGTAGTAAAGGCCGGTCTCTGCGTCCTCGTATTGCCCCTGGAAGCGCAATGGTTGCGCGACGATTGCTCGGTCGGCGGAGAGCACGCGGCCCCAGGTGCGGTAGATGGCGGACCAAACCAGCGTGCCATCGTCGGCATGCAGCCTTTGCGGAGTCCCCAGCCGATCGCAGCTATAGTGATAAATTCGGTCAGAAGCGCATAATTCAGCTGCCTGCTGGCGGCGCGCGTTCCAACGTTCCTGGTGTTGTAGCTCTTCGAGCTTTGCCAAATGCGCTTGCCAGTCCTCCAAATGCGCTGTCGCATCCCCGACATCCGGCAGGCGCCATGCGGAAACCGGCGCCCTGAACGTTTGCCGGGATGCGTACTCCTTGCTGCCGACCGGTGTTTCGACCATGGCTAATGGCACAAAGCTTTCCGGCTCATACAAATAGCTGACAGACTTATCGTCCCGCACTTCGTGGCACAACTGATCGCCGTCCCAAACGTAGAAGGTCACGCCACCTTGCTCAGTGTGCTTGGCGATTCGGCGCCCGAAACCATCGTATCGGTAATGGACAATGGTAGCGGAGTCGGCGTTGGCAAAAGCGCGGCTGACATGCAGGAGCCGGTTTTCCGAATCGTAAGCAAAGCTCAGTTCGCCCGCATCATTGGCGCCGGCCAGCCGATGGATGGACTTGCGAATGGTGTTACCTTGCTCATCGTATTGATAAGCAAAATTCATGTACTGGCGCAGCAGGTTATGCGTGACTTTTGGCAGGCGCGGCCGAGGAGCCTCAGCCAGTGGTTGTTCTTGCAGGCTTTGTGTGCTGTCTTTGGCGCCAGGGTCCAGCAGGTTCCCTGCGGGATCAAATTCAAATAGCTCAGTGAGGCCCGGCTGTACCGCGGAGCGAATCTGCCCCACAGGATCGTAGGTATAGCGGGTAACGCCACGCAATTCGTCGTCAACCTGGCTCAGGTTTCCCGCCCGATCGTATCCATAATTCTGCTTGTGAAGCACTTGCCCGCCTTTGTGCAAGGAGATGGCAGTCAAGCGGGATTGCGGATCGTAGCGCTTTTCGGTCCGCATGCGTTCGTTGCCGTTGCCGGCCAGCCGCTCGGTTTCGCGGTGCAGCTTGTCGCGCTCAATATCTACGATGGAATTGCCATTCCACAGGGTTCCGTGCCAGTGACCCGAACCGTAGCGCTGGATCTCCACCAAGCGGCCATTGGGCAGGACGGTGTGGATCCTGTTACCCAATTCATCATAGGCGTGTGTCAGCGTGAATGCGGCGTCGTATTCCACTTCCTGATCGGGCAGGGCGACATTGTGCAGGGCATAAGCGGTGCGCTCGTCAATGAGTTGACCCACAGGATCGTAGGCATAGCGAATATCGGCACCGGCGTTGCGGATGGCAGTCAGGCGGCCCAAGGCATCGTAGGCATAGCGCACGCTGCCGTCGACGTCAACTTTGGCATCGAGCTGGCCCAGCGAGTCGCGCGCGTAGCTGGTGCGTTTGCCGGCAGTTTCGCTGGCGCTCAAATAGCCGGCGCGGTCATATTCATAGCTGGTTGTTTTGCCATCGAACCCGGTTTCGCTGGCGAGCCGGCTCTCTGCGTCATACGTGAAGCGATAGCTCTCATTATTCGCGTTGACCAGCTCGACGACGCGCAACGCCTCGTCATGGACGTAGCGCATCGTCTGGTTGTTTGCGTCCATTCGTTCGACAGGCAAGCCGTGACCGTTGTAGGCATAGCGTGTGCGCTGGCCTTTCGGATCGACGTAGTCGATGAGGCGTCCTTCTGCGTCATAGGCCAGGTGCTCGCTTGTACCATCTGGGCGAGCTATTTCCGACAATTCCCCAGTTACATTGTAGCGGTAGGTAGTGCGCTGGCCTGCAGCGTCTTCGACCTGCGACAGGCTGCCACGGTTATCGTAGCTGTAGCGCGTAGTCAGTTGCGAGCAGTCCGTGTAAGAGGCCAGCCTGCCTGAAGCGTCGTAGTGAAGCTGCTTGATGCCGCCACGCGCATCGACAATCTGGATTAACTGGCCGCTGGAGTCGTAACGGTAGCGGGTACTGCGGCCGAGTGCATCCTTGGTTTCAATGAGATTGCCCTGGCCGTCGTACTCCATTGTCGACGTATGGCCCAGGGCGTCAGTTTCGGCGATCAGCTGGTTTTGCGCGTTGTAGGCGAGTGTGGTGACGTAGCCCAAGGCGTCGGTCACTGTCAGCAGGTTGCCTTTGGCGTCGTACGTGTAGCGGCTTGCGTTGCCCATCGCGTCGATGTCCGCAAGCAGCTTGCCGTCTTTGTCCCATTCTCGCTTGCCCAGTGATACTGGCTTTCCTGTGGCGTCGATGCGGCGAATCTCTGTAATCAGCCAATTGTGGTCGAAACTGTATTCGAGCTTTCCGCCATCGGCCTCTGTCACGATGGTGGTGTCGATATCGCGATACTCAATTTGCACCTGGTCGCGGCCATCAGCGGTGGTAGTGCGTACTGCGCGCGCGCTGTAGCTGTTGGCCAGCGTGAGTGGGTGGCGTTGGGCAAGTTCGGCATCGCTTAGCTTGCTGCCAGCCCAGCGTTCTCGAATGTGCGCCAGGCTGACCCATTCCAGGCCGTAGGAAAAACCGCTGTAGGTGGTGCATACGGTGAGCAAGCCGTGAGAATACGCGTAGGTGCGTGCATCGCCGGCGATGTTGGACTGGCGTACCAGGCGCCAGCGTTGCGGAAGCGCCGCATCGGTGCCGGCAGGCTCCACTTCGAAGTCATAACGCGCGTGGCAAAGGCGGGTTTCTTCGTCCAATACTTGCTCGACGCGCCCGATGCGCGCGCTGGCACGCTGTGGGCCGGAGACGACCTCGCCCGGCAGCAGGGGGCCCCGGAAGGCTTCCACCTGCAAACCGTCGTCAGTCGACACGCGCAGCAGGATTTCATCCGGCGCGGCGTCGAAGAAGCGCTGGATGCTGGTGCCGCGCCCATTCCGGCCGACTGCGCGCGTCAGGTAGAAGCGTTGCGTAAGCGCAGGGTCGCGCGGCTTAAGCATGGCGTTGACGCCTTGATAGCCATGCGGCAGAACGCCGTCCGGACCGCGATGGAAGGTGTCGACGTTGCCGTTGCGCCATGCAAGGGTGAACATCGCTTCGCTGTTGCGACAAAGGGTGAAGCCTTCGCCGCGGTGCTCGTGTTCGGCGCCAATCTCCAGGTAGGGCAGGCGTACTGCACGGCCGGTGTCATCGTGGTAAACGATGCCTTCGCGGCAGACCGAGACGCCAGAGTTGAACGGCAGGGCCCAGCGTCCGCCCATCATGCTCCAGTCCTCAGTCTCCGATCCGGAGCGGTAGGTGCGGCTCCAAATGATGGGAATCGCGCCGCTCAGTTCGAAATCTTCCTGGTACAGGATTTCTTCGCCAGTGCCGAAGTGTACCGGCTTGTTGCTGCTGGCTTTCTTCTTCCCCGGACCTTTATCTTTGGGGCAGCACGATGCCGGCTTGTCCTGCTTCTTCGGCTTTTCCTGTTTGGTCTTGCCGCCATCCCTGCCGTCGCCATCGTTGCCGCCCTTTTTCGACTCGGGCGGCTTTTTCGGTGGCGGGGGCGTATGGCCTGGTGCCTGCTTCTTCTTGAAGAGGCGTTTCAGCAAGCCGCTGGCGCCGGGAATCTTTTTCAGTACGAAGTTTTCCGCAGCGTTGGTTGCCATGCCTCCCAAGGTGCCCATCACGTCCGGCGTTTTGCCGCTAAGGATGTAGTCCGCGGCGTTGTCCAGCATGGTGGCCGAGGAGTCTGCAGCGAAACCAGTGCCGGCTACCGCGCCCGCGGTGATGCCGCCAGCGACAGCGCCGGTTTCCATTGCGGCGGCAGCGGGCAAGCCGACACCGGTGGCTGCGACGCCGGCGCCTGCGACACCCAGCGCTGCGCTGCCAGTTCCGATCTTGCCGCCCACGTCCATGGCCTTATTGCCGAAATCGTGCAGCGGTTCGGAGATGTTGTCCTTGTACTCCTGTGCTGCTTCCTTCAGCGTAGGGACTTCGACGCCGAAGATCTTCAAGCGTGGACGAGCTCCTTGCACCTTGCGTTCCTGGATGCGCCCGACCGTGTTCTTGTCGTTCATGTAGACAAAGCGCGATTCCTGGATTGTCTGGGCGCCATTCGAACCCTTCGTGGAGCTGAACTCCATCGGTTGGGCGCGTTTGAGGTAAGTCTGGCTCTTGATACCGCCCAAGGTGCCCCGTTCGTCGCCAGTAATACTGGGGATGTAGCTCTTGTTGTGCAGAAGGACCGGTTCGCTGTGCGTCTTGACGCTTTTGGAGACGCTTTCTGCACCCTTGAACTCACCCTTGATGTTATAGGGAAGCACGGCGACGCTGCTACCTACCGGTGTTTTGCAAAAGTCCGGCGTCATGCTGACGCAATAGAAGCGTGCGGATTTGGTGACTGTTTCGTGAGCCATGGCGTGTAAATGGAGCGGTTATGCAGGCTGCAGGGTGTTCGTTTGGGACGCGGGATCTTCTTTCCCGGACTGCCATTCCTTCAGGCGTGTCAACTGAGCTGGATCCGTTGCGTGCATCAACCTCACTTCTTCGAAATCGCCATCGGCGACGATGGCGATGCGCCACGTGAGTTCGACTTGCTCGGATTCCATGTCAATCAGAACGGTATCTATGGATAGAGGCATGACGGCCACTGCGCCATCCTCATTTGCCCCGAGCGCAAACAGTGACTGCTGCGGCAGGCCGAACGTGAGCTTGCGGTTGCCGCTCGCATCGGCCTGGCCCAACACCGAGCTCTCGCGCCCCAGGTTGGTCAACGTGAACTGTTCACTGCCGGTGAGGTGAGGGCATTGCTGGTCGTCGGGAGCGCCATTCCAGTATCGGAAATCAAACTCTTTCGGTAGTTGCGGGAATTCGTCCTCACCCCAGTCGCTTTTTTCCTCCACTTTGCCAACCAGCTGCCGGCGCGGCAGCCAGCCGCGGCCTACGAATCCCAGGCCGGCCGCGGACATGGCTTCCCCGCCATTGGCAGTTTGCCAGAATAGCTCTGCAGTAAGCGGAGCATCGGAATATTCGATGCAGGGTGCAGGCAGTTCGGAAGTGCGCGTCGCATCCAGGTACCAGCGACGGCTGAAGCCCTGGCCCACCGGATTGCGCTGGCTGCTGTCGTGCGCTTCGGGTGGACCAGGCGGTGTCGGGTAATTGGCGGCTTGGTCTTGCGGCAGGCGATGCTTCTTGGGTATCCGTTTGGACAAGCCGCTGGCGCGTTCGATGCGGCACTCGCCGCCGGGAGCTGCTTCATAACGTAATGGGATTGCCGTTGCTGCTTCGGCCGGCGTCAGGCGCCACGGGCAAGGCTTTACCACACCTAGTGACGCGAAACGCAGCACGCTACCCAGTGCTCGCAGCAGGGCAGGGCGACGGCGCAAATAGCGCTTGCCGCTTACATGCAGCGTCTTGTCGACCAGGACTTTGCCGGGGATGCGGGTATTTTCTGCAATGGCCAACTGTTCCTGCCACTCTTCGAACACGGCTGGTGCCAATGCCTGCATAGGGTTCAACGGCCGCGGGCGTTCGGGCAAAGGCGCCTTGGTGTCGGGAAGCTGGACACGCAGGCCAATGTCGAATTGACGAACCTTTGCATTTGCCGGCGGGCAGGCGTCGCCGATTACCACGACGTCGCAAACGGGCTTGTACGGGGCCAGGTCGCTTTCCGCGCGAACGCTGTGGTCCAGGTCATTGTCGTAGTAGTGATCCTGGTCGTACAGGGGGAGCGGTTCATCGGTTGGGGCGAGCGTCGCTTGTCCGGCCTCGCCAGGGACCAGGCGGTATCCGGTTTTTGCCACAATCACGTGGAACGCTACGCCGTTCTGGTCCAGCGTATCGAAGTGCAGCGCGTCAAATTCGGTGCGATTGTCGAGTCGCAGTGTCGGCAAGGATGGGATCAAGGCGGCATTACCCTTTTGGGTTGGTGTCGACATCGTCACCATGCAGTTCAATCTTCTTCGATGCCCGAATGATGATTTCCTTGCCCGTGATCTCGATTCGCCCGTCTTTTTTCATCACAAAGACGCTTTCGCCCACTTCGATGCGGAACTCTTCGCCCGCGGTGAACGAAGTTTTCTTACCGACGATCACCGACTTGGAAAGGCCAACCTGCTCCGCCTGCATCAGTGCAACGGTGGTGTTCATGCCGGCGCCGACGGTAGTCTGGTAGGCACCGCCGATCGTCAGCATTTTGGCCAACGCCACTGTCTCGGTTTTGATCATGCCGACTGTCACATGGCGGCTGCCGCCAATTGAGACTTTTTCGTCTTTGCCTACGTCCTCGCTCCGATTGTCGCCAATGCTGATCGTTTCATTGTGGTCGACCCGCTCGCTGCGATTGTTATGGACCGTGATGGTTTCGTCCCTGCCGACGGTCTCGGTACGGTCACGCTTTACCTCGGTCGTCTCGTCGCGGTCAACGGTTTTGCGGCGATCATTGCCCACCCACTTGTCTTCATCGTTTTCCACCTCGGTGAGCTGGTCTTTCTCGGCGTGGAGCCACAACTGCTCCTGGCCTTTTTTGTCCTCAAAGCGGATGGCATTGGCATGGTCGTAACTTCCACCAGGGGATGAGCGCGACAGGATGCCGCTCTGCGTCTTATTGGCGGGCAGGTCCCAGGGCGGCATGGTGTCGGCGTTCGGCACCATGCCCATGATTAGCGGACGATCCGGATTCCCATTGAGGAACTGGATGATTACTTCCGTGCCAATACGGGGAATGCTTGTCATGCCGAAATTCGATCCCGACCAGGCGGTTGCAACTCGTACCCAGGCCGAACTCTTATCGTCGTACTTGCCGTCGCGGTCCCAGTGGAACTGGATCCTCACGCGACCATACTTGTCGGTATAGATTTCCTCGCCCGGTGGCCCGACAACCAGCGCGGTTTCCATACCGTAGGCTTGCGGCTCCTCGCTGTTGAAGCCGCGCCCCGGATGCCAGGGAATCGTATTGCGGATGCAGCGAATCGAGTTCTCGTAACTGGAGCGTGCCTGCTTACCGGCTTGGTAGTTGTTACTGGCCTGATGGCGCGCTTCCAGAATCAGGAAGGTCATTGCGGCGGCATCGCCGCCGGCTGCGCCATCGAAATGGCCTTTGAGCTCGAAATGCCGGCCTGGTTGTACCGTGCGGTCGTTGCCGGCGCCCTCAAAGTGCTTGGCATTTGCTTCGATTTCCTCCAGGCGAAGGCGCGTCATCGCATCGCCTTCTCCCTGGTTGCGGAAGCCATACGTCCCAGTGAATTCGTACATCTCCTTGTTCAGGACTTTGCCCTGCCGGTTGATGCTGGGCTGGTCGGTAAACACTGGGCGCGGATTCTTGAAGTCGAAGCTCGACATGGCGTAACTGGCGGGCACCAGGTGGCGCACCGCAGTCCATTCCCCCAAGGCGTCGTCTTCAGTGGCGCCAGCCTCTTTCTGGAACGGTATTTCGGGGTGCTGGCCGTCGATTGCCGCGGACTGCGTGGAATCATCGGTTACTAACAGTGTGTGACCATCGGCCCGATGCTCATACCAGTACATCCAGCCATGCTGCTCCCAGCGTCGGTGCAGGTAGTTGTAATCGGTTTCGCCGTATTGGCAGGCATCGGTGTATGCGGGATCCTCGCCGATGATACGGAACTCAACGTCGCGCACGGGGTAGTCTGCCAGGATGTCGTCGCTTTGCCCAAGCAAGGATTTGTCGTGGAACAGATAGTGATCCCGCCGCAGCTTGAGATAGCTCAACCAGGGCCGCAGGACCAATTCATAGAAGACCAGGCCGCCATCGGCACGTAAGAGCCGGAACTCGAACACATAACCATTGAAGTAGCGCAAGCTGCGGTCTTCACGCACCAGTTCAATGGTGACCATCTTCCCCAGCACATCCTTCAGCGCGATGCCGGGATCGCTCGAGATCGCTTCGACCGTGAATTCGAAATCGCGCGAGACGCCCTCGGAAGCATCAAGGCGATTTGCCAGCAAGCTGGCATCGGGCCCGTCTTCATGGGGGAAGCGCAAGCGAAGCAACCGGTTGGTTTGGTGGAGCTCACCGGTTGCTGATAAGGGATCGGATATGGTGTTCATTCAAGGGTTCTGCGAAGATTGCTTTATGGCATTAAAGCCATGGCCGAATTAAATATTAAAAAAGCATTTAGATATTTGCAACTGCCATTTCAATCGTGCGCAGATCCTTGCATATCGCTACCTAGTCTTGCGCGCCAGAAAATCGCCCATCAGCTTGCCGATTTGCTCGCCGTCCTCTTCGAGGGCGAAGTGACCGGTGTCGAGCAGGTGCAGCTCGGCCTTCGGCAGGTCGCGCAGGTATGGTGCTGCGCCGGCGGCGGGGAAGATCTTGTCGTTCTTGCCCCAGGCGATCAGCATCGGCGGCTGGTGTTTGCGGAAGTAGGCTTGCCACTCCGGATAGCGCGCCGGGTTGCTGCCGTAGCTGTAGAACAGTTCGAGCTGGATGTCCTTGTTGCCGGGGCGGTCCATATAGGCCTGGTCGACGGTCCATGCATCGGGGCTGATCTTGCTGGCGTCGCGCGCGCCGTGTGTGTATTGCCATTTGGTCGCACCGATCTCGAAGAATGGTTTGAGCTTGGCTGCATTCGCCTCGGTCCTGTCGGCCCAATAGACCTTGAACGGCGCCCAGAACTCGTTGTCGAGGCCTTCGGCGTAGGCATTGCCGTTCTGGACCACGATGGCAGATACCCGCTCTGGGTGGGCGGCTGCGAGGCGGAAGCCGATCGGGGCGCCGTAATCTTGCACGTACAAAGCGTATTTCGATGCGCCGACGACGGTGGTGAATTTGTCGACTACGTTTGCCAGGTTATCGAAGCTGTAGGGGAATTTGTCGACGGCCGGTGCATCGCTTTGCCCGAAACCAGGGTAGTCAGGCGCAATGACATGATAGCGGTCGGCCAACTGTGGAATCAGGTTACGGAACATCTGTGATGACGTGGGGAAGCCGTGCAGCAGCAGCACGGTTGGCGCGTCTTTCGGGCCAGCCTCGCGATAGAAGATGTTGACGCCGTCGACTTTCACGCTGCGGTAGCTCACGTCCGTTGAAGCGGCGGATGCGGTGGCGGCTGCAAAGGCCAGGGCCAGGGATGCGGCGATGCGGGAGGTGTTCATGTTCGCTTCCTTCAAAAATAGTTGTGATGGGATGGATTGTAGGAAGCGCTTTTGGGAGCCGGAACTACGCGCAGCGAAACAATCCATTTCGCATGGCGGCGTTCCGCCCGGCCCTTGGCGTCGGTACAGTGGGGCCATCGACATCCCACTGGAGAACAACATGAACAAACTCGTAGCCGCCGCCACCCTCGCACTTGCCGGGGCCGCCCAAGCCGCCCCTGTCGCTTATCGCACGGTCGCCGTGGATGGCATCAACATCGCTTATCGTGAAGCGGGCGATGTCAGCAAACCCACGGTGCTGCTGTTGCACGGCGTGCCAAGTTCCTCACGCATGTATGACGGCCTGCTGCGCAAGCTGGGTGACCGCTACCACCTGGTGGCGCCGGACTATCCTGGCTTCGGCAACAGCGATGCACCCGATCCAGCCAAGTTCGCCTATACCTTCGAGAACCTGGCGTCGGTGATGCACAAGTTCACCGATGCAGTCGGTGCACAACGCTACGTGCTGCTGATGCAGGATTATGGGGCGCCGGTCGGCATGCGCATGGCGCTGTCGCGGCCGCAGGCGGTGCAGGCGCTGGTATTCCAGAACGGGAATGTGTACGAGGAAGGGCTAGGGGCAATGTGGGCCAAGCGCAAGCCATTCTGGGCGGACCGTGCGGCGCACGAGAAGGATGTCATCGCCGTGCACCAGTCGGTGGCTGCGACGCGTGCAAGGCATATCGGCAGTGATCCTGCCATCGACGCGTACGATCCCGACTTGTGGATGGATGAATATGCCTATCTCAATCGCCCGGGCCAGGCGCGTATCCAGGCCGACCTGATTTACGACTACCAGCACAACCTGGCGGCCTATCCTGAGTGGCAGGCCTGGCTGAAGCAGCGACGGTTGCCGACCCTGGTGGTGTGGGGTAAGCACGACCTGGCGTTCACCGTGCCGGGCGCGCAGGCCTTCAAACGCGACAACCCTGCGGCGGAAGTACACGTCCTGGACGGCGGGCACTTTGTGATGGATACGAAGCTGGACGAAGTCGCTGCCATCACCGGCAGCTTCCTCGGCAAGCTCAGTTCAGGTGCGGGTGCGTCCGAAGGTGCTGCGCCAGCAGGTCGATAAACTTGCGGACCTTGGAGGAGCCGTATTTGCTTTCGCGGTGCAGGATGTGTACCGGCCACGGCTCCTCTTCGAATTCCGGCAGGATGATCTTCAGTTTGCCGGCCGCCAGTTCGTCCGCCATCTGGTAGGAAAGCAGGCGGCAGATGCCAAGGCCGTCCACTGCAGCGCGGATGGCGGAGTCGTTGCTGGTGACGGTGAAGCGCGGTTTCATGCGGACGGTTAGGGCATTGTCCCCATCGCCGAACTTCCATTCCACGCGCGGAGTGATATTGCTGGCCGCGATGATCGTATGCTGTTGCAGTTCTTCCGGATGTTGCGGCACGCCGTTCCGGGCCAGGTATTCGGGGGAGGCACACAGGACGCGCCGCATCTGGCCCACGCGCAGCGCCTTCATGCTGGAATCGGGCAGGGGGCCCAGGCGCACGGCAACGTCCATGCCTTCTTCAATCAGGTTGACTACTCGGTCAAGGAAGTAGGCCGACACGTCGACATCAGGGTACTGCTGCAGGAATTGTACGATGCAGGGGGTAACGAAGTTCTTCCCGAACAGGACGGAAGCAGTGACCGACAGGTTGCCCTTCGGCGTCGAATTGACGCCTGCGACGGCGTCGTTGGCCTCGTCGATGCTGGCCAGGATGTTGCGGCAATCGTCCAGGTAACGCTGGCCGGCTTCGGTCAGGCGGACATTGCGGGTGGTCCTTTGCAGCAGCTGGGCGCCCAACTTTTCTTCCAGCGCCGCGATGGCGCGTGTGATTGCGGCCGGCGACATATCCAGGGTGCGCGAAGCGCCGGCAAAACTTTCCTGTTCGCCCACCGCCACAAATACCGACATCAGGTGCACGTGATCCATGAATCTCCTCCTGAACGTGATGGTAGCTGTTAATTATTGAACCAGATTAACTTTTTTGCCTTATACTTCTTGCATCATTGAATGAGAATGATTATCATTTGCGTTCTTTTTCAAACTCACTGCTTGTTATGTCCCTTTCGAAAACCCTTCTCGCGGCAAGCCTGGCCGCCATCGGCCTGCCTGCCTTTGCCGATGATGCTGGCGGCGTCGGCGATGGCAACGTCGTCGTGGTCACCGCTTCCATGCGAGCACACACCGTGGCCAATGCACCCGCCTTCACTACCGTCATTACGGCCGAAGATATCGCCAGGTCGCCGGTCAACGGCCTGGCCGACCTGCTGCGCGACAGCGTCGGTGTGAACAACCAGACCGACGACAACGGCCGCGACGAAATTCGCATCCGCGGCCTGGGCGGCAAATACACCCTGATGCTGGTGAACGGCAAGCGCGTCTCGTCCGGCGGGGCACTGTGGCGCGGCGGGGATTTCGATTTCAGCTCGATCCCGCTGTCCAGCATCAAACGGGTGGAGATCGTACGCGGTCCGATGGCGGCGCTGTATGGCTCGGATGCGATGGGCGGCGTGATCAACATCATCACCTGGCCGGCCACGAAAGAATGGAAGGGCAGCGTGACCGGTGAATACCGCACCGTGGACAGCGGCTACGACGGCGACCAGTATCGCGTGGGCGCCAACGTCTCGGGTGCGCTGAGCGACACCGTCAGCCTGTCGCTGGCGGGTGAGCGCTATGACCGCGACGCGTGGTGGGGAGCCCCGGCCAGCGACCAGACGCGCACCCCGCGCCTGGAGGAGAAAAAGGCCAGCAACCTGACCGGCACTTTGACCTGGCAGCTGGCGGAAAACCAGTCGCTGGACTTCGACCTGGGCTACAACAAGGACAAGCGCCCGCGCGTGATGTACTACTACGCCTTTTACCCTGAATGGAACTTCGAATCCAAGGATATCCGCGACCAGGAGATCGAACGCAACACCTACGGCCTGACCCATCGCGCCAACTGGGACTGGGGCAATACCACAGCCTACATCACCCGCGAGAGCGCCGAGATCCACGATTTCAACACGCGCTACGACAAGCCGCAGCAGCGCACCTTGAAGGAAGAGAACACCTACGCCAAGTTTTACGGCAACACGACCTTTGGCATCAACGCGCTGACCGCCGGTGTCGACCTGCGCCGCCAGGTGATCCGCGATGCCGTCAGCTACAAGGATACCGGGAAGGTCAGCACCGACAGCAAGGCGGTCTTCGTGGAAGATGAACTGACGCTGGCCAAAGACCTGCACCTGACGCTGGCCGGCCGACTGGACGACCACAGCGTGTTCGGCAGCCACTTCTCACCCAAGAGCTACCTGGTATGGCAGGGCAATGACGTGCTGACCGTCAAGGGCGGCATCAGCAAGGCCTTCAAGGCGCCGGATGCCTACCAGTTGACGAAGGAGTACCGTATCGTGAGCTGCGGCGGCAGCTGCTTCCTGGCCGGCAATCCCGAACTGTCGCCTGAGACCAGCACCAACTATGAACTGGGCTTCGAAGTGCACCAGAAGGGCTGGGACCTGACCGCCGTCGCCTTCAAGAACGACGTCGACGACCTGATTGTGGCGACCTATGACGCACCGACCAATTCGCGCCGCTGGGTCAATGTGGCGCAGGCCAAGACCAAAGGCCTGGAGCTGGAAGCGAGCGTGCAGCTGCATCCTTTGCTCACGCTGTCGGGCAACTTCACCCACCTGAAGGCGGATTACACCAACGAAAACGGCAAGACCACGGTGCTGGACAACCGTCCTGAAAACGTGGGCCGCGTCGGGCTGACCTGGTCTGCAGTACCGGGCGTACAGGCTTCGCTGTCGGCGCATTACACCGGCAAGCAGTTCTACTCGGAGAAAGAGCTGCCAGGCTACACCCGCGTCGACCTGGGCATGTCCGCCAAGGCGGGCAAGCACTGGACCCTGCGCACCGGCGTCAAGAACCTGACCGATGTCGACCTGTCGAAGAAGAGCAAGGACTTCAGCTTCTTTGAGCTGGGCCGCAATTACTACGCCAGCGCCACTTACAGCTTCTGATGCACACAGGGGCCAGCCCCCTGATCCCGTAGCCAGCGTAAAGCCAGCGAACATTTCAAACAGTTTGCGAGGTAGAACATGGCTACAAGCTTATTCCTGTCGCCGCACCGTTCGCTGCGTGGCAGCGGCGTTGCGGAACGCATCGATACGCCGGCACACGATGCCGGCCGCCTGCAGGCCGATGTCGCGGCAGCCTTGCGCCGCGCCCGCGAGCGCGGCAATCCGCACCCGGTGGTGCTGGGGGCAATTCCTTTCGATACGCGCCAGCCGTCGGCGCTGGTGGTGCCGCTGGCGTCCGAGTTCGTCGACCGTAACGACATGGTGCGCGGCACGGCGGCGGAACTGCCGCCCATCCTGCATACGCAAAGCATTCCAGGCGAAGAGCGCTTCAAGCAAGGCGTGCGCCAGGCTGTGGCGAATTTTGGCCTGAGCGATATCCGCAAGGCCGTGCTATCGCGCCTGCTGGACGTGGAGCTGGCCGGCAATGCCGATGCCGGCGATATCTTCCGCCGCCTGGTGGCGCGCAATCCTTCCGGCTTCCAGTTCCGGCTGCCGCTGGCGGACGGTTCCGAACTGGTTGGCGTCTCGCCTGAGCTGCTGGTGCGCAAGGAGGGCGGGCGCCTGGAGTCGAATCCGCTGGCCGGTTCGGCGCGGCGCGATGCCAACCCGGCGCGCGACCGCGAGGTGAGCGAGGCGCTGCTGCGCTCTTCCAAGGACGCTTACGAGCACCGCCTGGTGACCGATGAAATCCGCCGCGTGCTGGCGCCGGTCTGCCGAGACCTGAATATTCCTGAGCGGCCTTCTCTGCTGTCGACGGCCGCCATGTGGCACCTGTCCACGCCGATCGAAGGGGCGTTGCACGATCCCGCCATGGGGGCGCTGGAGCTGGCCTGCCGCCTGCACCCGACGCCGGCGGTGTGCGGCTTCCCGACGCGCCTTGCGCGCAAGCTGATCGATCTGGTCGAACCGTTTGACCGGGGGCTGTTCGCGGGCATGGTGGGCTGGTGCGACGATGAGGGCAACGGCGAATGGGCGGTGACGATCCGCTGCGGCCGCGTGGCCGGCAACCGCGTGCAGTTGTTTGCAGGCGCCGGCATTGTGGCCGATTCCTGCCCGGATGCCGAGTGGGCCGAAACCCAGGCCAAGCTGCAGACCATGCTCGGCGCACTGACCGCAAGGGAGGCCGCATGATCGAATTCACCGCATGGCCGCAGGAGGCGGCGCAGCGCTACCGGGAGCAGGGCCTGTGGGCCGGGCTGCCTTTGACCGAGATCCTGGAACGCCAGGCGCGCGCACATCCGCAGGGCATCGCCGTCATCTGCGGCGAGCGCATGCTCAGCTACCGCGAGCTGGACGAACAGGCGGAGCAGCTGGCGCAAGTGCTGGCCCGGCGCGGCCTGGGCGTGGGCGATACCGCCCTGGTGCAATTGCCCAATGTGGCGGAACTGTATATTGCCTTCTTCGGCCTGCTGAAAGCCGGCGTGGCGCCGGTGAATGCGCTGTTCAGCCACCAGCGGCTGGAACTCGCGGCGTATGCGCAGCAGCTGCGGCCCAAGCTGCTGGTGGCTTCGGCCAGCCATGCGCTGTTTGCCAACGACGGGTTCGCGCGCGAGCTGGCCGTGCCGCACACCATGGTGCTGGGGGAGGACGGCTTCCGCGAACAGGCCCAGGGCATCGGGCCGCGGCCGCAGCATTCGCCCGCCTCCGAAGTGGCCTTCTTCCAGCTCTCCGGCGGCAGCACCGGCACGCCCAAGCTGATCCCGCGCACCCATGACGACTACTACTACAGCGTGCGGCGCAGCGCCGAGATCTGCCGCCTGGACCGCGGCACGCGCTTCCTGTGCGCGCTGCCGGCAGGCCACAACTTCCTGCTCAGTTCTCCAGGGGCGCTTGGCGTGTTCCATGCCGGCGGCACCGTGGTGCTGGCGCCGGCGCCGGAACCGCTGGCCTGCTTCGCGCTGATCGAAAAGCACTCAGTGAACATGGCGGCGCTGGTGCCGTCCGCTGTCGCCCTGTGGCTGCAGGCGGCGCAGCAGGCGGAACGCCGCGCGCAGCTTGCGTCGCTGCGCCTGCTGCAGGTGGGCGGCGCCAGCTTTGCGGAGGCCCTGGCGCGCCGCGTACCGCAGGAACTCGGATGCGCGCTGCAGCAGGTGTTCGGCATGGCCGAAGGCCTGGTCAACTACACGCGCCTGGATGACGCCGACGACGTGGTCTACACCACCCAGGGCCGCCCCATGAGCGATGCCGACGAGGTGCGCGTGCTGGATGCGGATGGCCGGCCGGTGGCGGACGGCGAGACCGGCATGCTGGCCACGCGCGGTCCGTACACTTTCCGCGGCTACTACCGCGCGCCCGAACACAATGCGCGCGTGTTTGATGCGGACGGCTTCTACCACACGGGCGACCTGGTGCAGCGCGGCGCCGGCGGCAACCTGCGCGTGGTCGGCCGCGTGAAGGACCAGATCAACCGCGGCGGCGAAAAGATCGCTGCCGAGGAAGTGGAGAACCTGCTGCTGCGCCATCCCGGCGTGCTGCAGGCGGCGCTGATTTCGGTGCCCCATGCGCTGCTGGGCGAAATGAGCTGCGCCTGCATCGTGCCGCGCGGCGACAGCCTGCGTCCGGTCGAACTGCGCAAATACCTGCGCGGCCTGGGCGTGGCCGACTACAAGCTGCCCGACCGCTTTGAAATGCTGGACCGCCTGCCGCTTACGGCGGTCGGCAAGACCGACAAGCTGGCGCTGCGCGCCAGTATCCCGAATTGAGATGGAGCCTGGACCATGAGCATTCCCGTAATTTCTTCCTACCCGATGCCGCAGCCCGACAGCCTGCCCGCCAATAAGGTGGCGTGGCAGCTGGAGGCGCGCCGCGCCGTGCTGCTGGTGCATGACATGCAGGACTACTTCCTGCGCTTTTACGGCGCGGACAGTGAATTGCGCAGCAAGCTGGTGGCCAATATCGGCGCCCTGTGCGCCTGGGCGCGTGCCCGCGGCGTGCCGGTGGTGTACACCGCGCAGCCGGTCGAGCAGAGCGCCGAGGAGCGCGCGCTGCTGAACGATATGTGGGGCCCGGGCCTGACCACCGCCGATCCGGCGCTGCAGCAGGTGAATGCCGCGCTGGCGCCGCAGCCGGGCGATACGGTGCTGGTCAAATGGCGCTACAGCGCCTTCCAGCGCTCCGAGCTGCAGTCGCTGATGCGCGACTGGGGGCGCGACCAGCTGCTGATCGCCGGGGTATACGCCCATATCGGCTGCATGACGACGGCGCTGGACGCCTTCATGCGCGACGTGCAGCCGTTCATGGTGGCCGATGCGCTGGCCGACTTCAGCGAGGAGGAGCACCGCATGGCGCTGCGCTACGTGGCCGGCCGCTGCGGCAGCGTGACCCACACTGCGCAGGTGCTGGCGGCGCGTCCGCAGCTGGACATCGAGTGGCTGCGCGCCAGCCTGCTGCCGCGCCTGGAGGAGGGCGGCTTCGGCCCGGACGACAACCTGGTCGACTACGGCCTCGATTCGCTGGAGGTGATGGCGCTGGTGGCCGAATGGGAGAAGCTGGGCGTGCGCGTCAGCTTCGAAGAGCTGGCCGGCACGCCAACGCTGAACGCGTGGTGGGACGTCCTGCAGCGCAAGCTGGCCGCATGAGGTGAGCCATGTTCCTGGCTGACCAGAACAACCTGACTTCGGCGCGCCCGCATGCGCCGCCGCGCCCTCCCGGCCTTGATTTCGAGGGGCGCCAGGTATGGGTGACGGGCGCCGGGCGCGGCATCGGCTACCAGGCGGCGATGGCATTCCGCCAGCTGGGTGCGCGCGTGATCGGCATCGACCGCTGCTTCGATTCGGAGCTGGGCTCCATGCATGGCAAGAAGTATCCCTTCAAAACGGTGCAGCTGGATATCACCGACCGCGCCGCGATCGACAAAGCCTGCAGCCAGCTGCTGCTGGAAACGCCGCGGGTGGACGTGCTGGTCAACGCGGCCGGCGTGCTGCGCCTGGGGCGGCTGGAGAACACCAGCGCCGAGGACTGGCAGGCTTGCTTCGACATCAATGTGGGCGGCGTGTTCCACATCCTGAGCCGGCTGCTGCCGCAGTTCAAGGCGCAGCGCTTCGGCAGCATCGTCAACGTGGCGTCGAATGCGGCGCACGTGCCGCGCCTGAACATGGTGGCGTATTGCGCCTCCAAGTCGGCACTGGTCAGCCTGAGTCACTGCGCGGGACTGGAACTGGCGCAGTACGGGGTGCGCTGTAACCTGGTGTCGCCCGGTTCGACCGACACGCCGATGCTGCGCTCCATGCTGCCGGACGAGGAGGGCATGCAGCGCACCATCGCCGGCCTGCCGGAGCTGTTCAAGCTCGGCATCCCGCTGCGCAAGATCGCCACCGCGCGCGAGATTGCCAACACCATTGTTTTCCTGGCCTCCGACCTGGCCAGCCATATCACCATGCAGGACCTGGTCGTCGACGGCGGTGCCACGCTGGCCGCATGACCGCACTGGAGCATTTATGCAATTCATGAAGTACCTGCCGGCCCTGTTGCTGCTGGCCGCCTGCGGCGCGAAAGAGGACAAGCCGCCCGTGCCGGCGCTGCCGGAAGTGGCGGTCGCCACGCTGGCGCTGGAAAAGCTGGCGCTGAACAGCGAGCTGCCGGGCCGTGTGGCCGCGGTACGCGTGTCGGAAGTGCGTCCGCAGGTGGACGGCGTCATCGTGCAGCGCTATTTCGAGGAAGGCGCCGACGTGCGCGCCGGCCAGCTGCTGTACCGCATCGACAGTGCCAGCTATGCGGCGCGCCAGGAGCAGGCCAGCGCCGAGCTGGCGCTGGAGAAGGCCAGCCTGGTCAACCTGCGCGTCATCGCCGAGCGCTACGTGCGCCTGCTCGATTCGCGTACGGTGACGCAGCAGGATCACGACCTGGCGCAGGCCAATTACCTGCAGGGACTGGCCCGGGTGCGCGCCCGCGAAGCATCGCTGAAGGCCGCCGACATCGACCTGCAGCGTACCGAGGTGCGGGCCGCGATCGCCGGCCGCATCGGCCGCGCGGAGGCGACCGAAGGGGCGCTGGTGGCGCGTGCGCAGCAGGAACCGCTGGCGCGCGTGCAGCAGCTCGATCCGGTGTACGTTGACGTGGTGCAGTCCAGCCAGCAGATGCTGGCTCTGCAGCGCGCGCTGCGCAGCGGCAGCGTCAAGCCGGGCGCGCGCGCGGTCACGCTGGCGCTGGAAGACGGCAGCGAGTACACCCATGCCGGACAGCTGCAGTTCGCCGAAATGCAGGTGGACCAGCAGACCGGCATGGTGACGCTGCGGGCGCGCTTCCCGAATCCCGACCGGCTGCTGGTGCCGGGCATGTATGTCCGCGCGCGCGTCGAGCATGGCGTTCAGCCGGAAGTGGTGATGCTGCCGCAGCAGTCGGTGCGCCTGGGCGAGGGCGAGAAAGCTTCGGCCCTTGTGGTCAATGCCAAAGGCGAGGTCGAGCCGCGCCAGCTGGTGCTGGCCGGCAGCCACCAGGGACGCTGGGCGGCGCTGTCCGGCGTGCGGGCCGGCGAACGGGTGATCGTTGAAGGCGCCATGAAGGCGGCGTCGGGCACCCGCGTCAACGCTGTCGAATGGCGCGATCCGGCGCTCGGTGCCGCTGCCGCACCGGCGCCGGCGGGGCACGAGGGCTGAGCGATGGTGGCACGTTTCTTTATCGCCCGGCCGGTGCTGGCCTGGGTGCTGGCAGCCGTGGTCATGCTGGGCGGCTTGCTGGCGCTCGCCTTGCTGCCGGTGGCGCAGTATCCGAATATCGCACCGCCGACGGTGCGCGTGTCGGCCAGCTATCCGGGCGCGTCGGCCCAGGTGGTCGAGCACAGCGTGGTGCAGGTGCTGGAGCAGGAGCTGAAGAACCTCAAGCACCTGACCTATTTCGACGCCAGCAGCAGCTCGGCCGGCGAGGCGGAGATCATGCTGACGTTCGCGCAAGGCGCCGACCCGGCGCTGGCCCAGCTCGAGGTGCAGAACAAGGTGAACCAGCTGGCGTACCGCCTGCCGCGCGCGGTGCAGCAGAACGGCCTGAATGTGACGGCCATGCAGAACAGCTTCCTGATGGTAGTGGTGTTCAGCGACCGCCAGGGCACGCTGGGCGAGGGTGCGCTGGCCGACTGGATGAGCAGCCAGGTGATCGATGCAGTCAGCCGCGTGCCCGGGGTGGGCGAAGTGCGCAACTTCGGTTCGCCGTACGCCATGCGCGTGTGGCTGCAGCCGCACAAGCTGCACAGCTTCGGCCTGATGCCGGCCGACGTGGTGCGCGCCATCGAAAGCCAGAATACCGAAGTGCCGGTGGGCGAACTGGGTGCGCGGCCGGCGCCGGCGGGGCAGGCGCTGAACGTGTCGGTGACTGCTCTGTCGCGCCTGAAAACCCCGCAGCAGTTCCGCGACCTGATCCTGAAGACGCGCCCGGACGGCGCCGTGGTGCGCCTGGCCGACGTGGCGCGGGTGGAGACCGGCAGCGAGTCCTATGGCGCGGCATCGCGCCTGGACGGCCAGCCGGCTTCCGGCTTTGCCGTCATGCTGGCGCCGGGCGCCAACGGCCTTGCCACGGCGGCTGGCGTGCGCGAGCGCATCGCGGCGCTGCAGCCGTCCTTCCCGGCCGGCGTCGAGGTGGGCTATCCGGAGGATGCTACGCGCTTCGTCAAGCTCTCGATCCGCCAGGTGGCGGCGACGCTGGCCGAGGCGGTGCTGCTGGTGGTGCTGGTGATGTTCGTCTTCCTGCAGGGCTGGCGCGCCACGCTGGTGCCGGTGATTACGGTGCCGGTGGTCCTGCTCGGGACCTGCGGCGTGCTGGCGCTGACCGGTTTCTCGATCAATACCCTGACGCTGTTTGCCATGGTGCTGGCGATCGGCCTGCTGGTGGACGATTCCATCGTGGTAGTGGAGAACGTCGAGCGCATCATGTCGGAGCAGCGCGTCGGCGCGCGCGAAGCCACCCTGCAGTCGATGCGCGGCATCACCGGCGCCTTGGCCGGCATCGCCATCGTGCTGGGCGCGGTTTTCCTGCCGATGGCCTTCTTCCCCGGTTCCGTCGGGGTGATCTACCGCCAGTTCTCGATCACGCTGGTGACGGCGATGGCGCTGTCCGTGCTGGTGGCGATCACCCTGACGCCGGTGCTGTGCGCGGCCCTGCTGCGCCCGGCCGCGGCGCATGCGGCGGACGGCCGCTTCGCGCGCGCCATGGCGGCGTTGCAGCGGCGCTACGACGCCCTGCTGCGCAAGCTGCCTGGCCGCCGCTGGCGCCTGGTCGCGGTGTACGCCGTGCTGCTGGGGGCCACCGCCTGGGGCTACCTGCGCCTGCCGGCTTCCTTCATCCCGGTCGACGACCAGGACACGGTGATGGTGCGCTTTGCGCTGCCGGCCGGCGCCACCTATCCGCGCACAGCCGAACTGGCGCGCCAGGTGGAACGCCATTTCCGCGAGAATGAAAAGGACAATGTGGCGATGGTTTACACCATTGCCGGCATGGGAATGGGCGGCGCAGGCCAGAACGCCGGCATGGCCTTCGTCAACCTGAAGGACTGGTCGCAGCGCAAGGGCGTGGAAAACTCGGCGCAGGCGATCGCCGCCCGCGCCACCGGCGCGCTGGGCAAGCTGCGCGATGCGCGCGTGTTCGCCATGGTGCCGCCGCCGATCGACGGCCTGGGCGAGGCCAGCGGCTTCGAATTCTGGCTGCAGGACACCTCCGGCGCCACACCGGAAGCATTGGCCGGGCGTGCCATGCAACTGGCGGCGAAGGCGGGCGAACTGGCCGGCGTGATGTACGCCGAAGCCGACGGCAGCGAAAGCAAGGCCCTGCTGCGCATCGACATCGACCAGGCCAAGGCGCTGACATTGGGCCTGAACCTGGACGACGTCAACAGCACGCTGAGCGCGGCCTGGGGCGGCGTCTACGTCAACGACTACCTGCATGAAGGCCGCGTGCGCAAGGTGCTGGTCCAGTCCGACGCGCAGTGGCGCGCCAGCCCGGACGACTTGCAGCACTGGTCGGTGCGCGGCAGCGGCAACGCCATGACGCCGCTGGCCGCTTTTGCCAGTACGCGCTGGGATAGCGGCCCGACGCAGCTGCGCCGCTTCAACGGCCTGCCTGCGGTGCATATCAGCGGCGCCGGTGCGCCCGGCGCCAGCTCGGGCGAACTGATGGCGCATATCGAAAGGCTGGTGGCGCAGCAGCCCTCCAGCCGCCTGGCCTGGAGCGGCCTGTCCTACCAGGACCAGCTCTCGCGCGGCCAGGCGCCGCTGCTGTATGCGGTATCGGTGCTGTTCGTGTTCCTGTGCCTGGCCGGCCTGTACGGCAGCTGGTCGATCCCGTTCTGCGTGCTGCTGGCGATTCCGCCTGGCGTGCTGGGCGCGGTGGCCGGCGCCGGACTGCTCGGCCTGGAGCGCGACATCTTCTTCCAGGTTGGCGTGCTGGCGACGGTCGGCCTGTCGGCCAAGAACGCCATCCTGATTGTCGAATTCGCCCAGGCGGCGGTGCGTGCGGGGCAGGGACCCTGGGCCGCGGTGACGGCCGCCGCCAGCCAGCGCCTGCGGCCGATCCTGATGACGTCCCTGGCGTTCGGGGCGGGCATCGTGCCGCTGGTGCTGGCCAGCGGGCCGGGCGCGGCGGCGCAGCAGGCCATCGGCGCCAGCGTGCTGGGCGGTGTTCTGGTCTCGACGGCGCTGGGCGTGTTCCTGGTTCCGCTGTTCTATCTCTCCATCCTTGAACTCGGCCAACGCCGGGCAATTCCAAATGATCCTGTTCCTATTGCTTGATATTGCGGGCTGCTGCCTGCTGTACCTCGGCCACCGCCACCAGGGCTGGCTGGCGCAGCCCATTGGCCCGCTCGGCGTAGCGGCCGGCGTGCTGGCCCTGCTGCTGGCATTGGCCTCCGCCTGTCTGGCCTTGTCGCCGCTGGCGGCCGTTTTCGCGTGGCTCGCCATCAGCATGCTGGCATTCAGCGTGCTGCCCTTCGCCTCCCTGCTGAAAGGAAAACCATGAGCGCCAAACCCGATGCGATCCGGCCTGACTGGTGGAGCAAGACCTTTGCCGGCGCGGTGCTGGGTGCCACGCTGGCGCTGGCCGTGGCCGGCCTGTTCGCCTGGGCTGGCCCGGGCGGTATCGGCGCCCGCGAGAAGGCGCAGTTCGTGATGTGGATCATGGCGCCGTTGTGGATGGCGGTTTTCTCCACCGTCTACCTGTTCCGCAGCGGCCTGCGTGCCGTGCTGTGGCTGGGCGGCGCCAATGCGGCGGCATACAGCCTGTTGTTCTATGTCCGTTACACCCTGGGGTAAGCCATGAAAGTCCGCAGCGATATCCTTCGCATTTACCAGTCACTTCATACCTGGACCGGCATCTGCGCCGGCATCCTGCTGTTCATCGGCTTTTTCGGCGGCGCACTGACCATGTTCAAGCATCCGCTGGAACGCTGGGTCAGCGCACCGTCCGCAGTCGCCGGTGCGCTGGCGCCGCAGCAGGTCGACACCGTCGTACGCGACGTGCTGGCGGCGCACCCGGCCGCACGGGAAGAATTTACGCTGCACGTGCTGCGGCATGAGAACAATCCGGCGCCGGTGACCTGGAGCGCAGGGCATGCGGGCCGCGACATCGACCTGGATGCCATGCGCTGGCAGGGAATGCTGGATGCGCAGGGCAGGCTGGTGGCGCAGGAAGTGCGTCCTTCCCTGTTCGGCGAACTGGTGGACATGCTGCACCGTACCGGCGGCATTCCCGGCACCTTGGGCGACGAGTACCTCGGCGTGTACCTGATGGGCGTGGCGGGCGTGCTCTATTTCCTGGCGCTGGTGTCCGGCGTGATCCTGCTGCTGCCGACGCTGGTCAAGGACTTCTTCGCCCTGCGCAAGGGCAAGAACCGCAAGCGCTTCTGGCTCGATGCGCACAATGTGATCGGCATCGCCAGCCTGCCGTTCCACATCGTGATCAGCCTGACGGTGATCGTGTTTGCTTTCCACGACCAGTTCTACGGCAGCCTGCAGCAAGTGGTGTACGGCGAGAAGAAGATGTGGATGCGCCCGGCCGGGACGCCGGGCCCGGGCGATGTGGCGAAGCTGGCGCCGGCCAGCGAGCTGCTGCGCCGCGCGCAGCTGGAGGCGCCGGGCTTCGAGGTGACCGACATGCTGTTCATGGACCTGGAGAGCCCGCGGCCGCTGGTTCGCGTCGGCATAGCCAACGAGGACTATGTGGTGCGCGGGGCGGTATCGGGCTATCTCCTGATGGATCCGTACAACGGCGAGGTGCTCAACACCAGCATGCTGCCGACCAAAAGCGACACCTGGAGCAGCATCGTGGCGCCATTCTTCTCGCTGCACTTCGGCAGCTACGGCGGCGACTGGATACGCTGGGCCTATTTCGCATTCGGGCTGTCGGGGGCGTTCCTGTTCTACTCGGGCAACCTGCTGTGGGTCGAGAAGCGGCGCAAGAACCAGCTGCGCGACCAGGCGCCGCCGGAGCAGCCGCGCCGCACGGCCTTGCTGGCGGCAGCTACCGTGGGTATCTGCCTCGGCAGCGTGGCCGGCGTGGCAGGGGCCTTGCTGGCTGCGAAATGGCTGCACGCATCGGCAGGCAATCTCAATGCGGCGCTGATGACGTCCTATTATCTGGTGTTCCTGGCATGCGTGGCCTGGGCCTTTTGGCGCGGCGCTGCGCGGGCTGCGCCCGAGCTGCTGGCGCTGTGCGCCCTGGCCGGGTTCGCGATCCCGGCCACCTCGCTGCTGGCGCGTCTGCTGCCTTCGCTTGGCATGTGGGCGCACGGCAGCATGGGCGCGCTCGGCGTCGACCTGGCAGCGCTGGCGCTGGCATTGCTGCTGGCATGGGCGGCGCGCCTGGCTGCACGCCGTGCCCGCAGCGGCCCGGTGGATAGCGTGTGGGCGGCTCCTGCCGCCGCCGTTGCCTTGCCCGGTCCGGCACAGCCCCTGGAGCGCCGGGCATGATGGATCGCGCCGATCTTGGCAGCGCGTCGTGGTGGAGCGGGGTTGCCGCGCGCGGCACGCCGCTGTTGCGGGTCGCTGAAGGCGAGGATGGGGCCATGGCCGCCGTCACTTTCCTGTGGCGCGAACCTGCGGCCGCGCAGACGCAGGATGTCTACATTGACGTGTACTCGCACACGCCGCACCCCAGCAACGGGCCGGCCGCCATGCGCCGCCATCCCGGCACCGATGTCTGGAGCTGGGAGACTACGCTGCCTTGGGACTGGCGCGGCAGCTATTTCCTGCTGCCGGTGGCAGCGGGCCAGCAGCCGCCGCAAGAGGGCGGTGGCGCAGCCTTGCGCCGCTGGTGGGTCGGTTTGCTGGAGACCAATGCCCAGGCCGACCCGCTCAATCCGGGGCCGGCCCATGGCGGCAATTGGGGCCAGCCGCTGTCGCCCCTGGTGCTGCCCGATGCTGCCGTGCACCGGGCCTGGGACCGGGCTGGCGGTGCCTTGCCCCAAGGTCGCCTGGCCCGCCATCGCTGGCAGAGCGCCGCGCTGGACATCGGCCGCGAAACATGGATCTACCGCACGGCGCCGCATACGGCGTGCGAAGCGCCACTGGTGCTCCTGCTGGATGGCCAGTACTGGGCGCAGCAAATGCCGCTGTTCGGGGCGCTGGATGTGCTGACAGCGCAGGGGGAGCTGCCACCGGCGGTCTACCTGCTGGTGGATGCCGTATCGCCCGGGCGGCGCGCGCTGGAGCTGCCTTGCCACGCCCCGTTCTGGGAAGCGCTGCTGGAGGAGCTGCTGCCTGCGGCGCACGCGCTGGAGCCGTTCAGCGCGCAGCCCGGCCGCACGGTGGTCGCCGGCCAGAGCTTCGGCGGCCTGGCGGCAGCCTATGCGGCACTGCACTGGCCCGCGCGCTTCGGCAATGTGCTGAGCCAGTCGGGTTCCTTCTGGTGGCCGGATCCATCCGATACCGCCAGCGGCGGCTGGCTCGCCGGCTCGGTAGCCCAGGGGCCGGCGCTCGGCCAGCCGCTGCGCTTCCTGCTGGAGATCGGCTGCTACGAAGACGAGATGCTTGGCCCTAATCGTTCCTTCCACCAGGCGCTGTGCGCTGCCGGCCACCGTTCCTTCCTGCGCGAAGTGCGCGGCGGCCACGACTGGCTGTGCTGGCGCGACGGCCTGCTGGAAGGCTTGTGTGAATTGATGAAAGACTTTGACGAGACCGAACAACCATGAACAACGAGAACACGACCAATCCATTTGACGACGAGCGCCACCAGTTCACGGTGCTGCGCAACAGCTCTGGCCAATACAGCCTGTGGCCTGAATTCGCCGCGCAGCCGGCCGGCTGGCAGGTGCAGCACGGACCGGCGCCGCGCAGCGAATGCGTTGAATTCATCGAGCGCCACTGGCTCGCGATCAACCCGTTCGCAGCAAGCGCCTGAGGAGCCCCCATGGACCAGCAATTCCTGCCGCTGAACGGCAGCCAGCTTGGCATCTGGCTGGCCGACCAGGTGGCTGAAAACAAACAAGGCTACGTGATTGCCCACTGCATCGAAGTGCGCGGCGCCCTGCAGCCGGAGCTGTTGTCGCGCGCGATCCAGCTGGGACTGGCCGAAGCCGATACGGTGACCGCGCGCTATGTGCAGACCGGGGACGGCGCCCGCCAGCAGTTGCGCGGCGCCGATGCTGCCCATGCCATCGCGCCGCCAGTGCAGCTCGACCTGCGCAGCCATGCCGATGCACGGCAGCAGGCCGAGGCCTGGATGCGCGCCGACATGGCCGCGCCATTCGATCTGTCCGGCGGCGAGGCGTGCTACCGGCAGGCGCTGTTCCAGGTCGGCCCGGACCACTGGCTGTGGTACCAGCGCTTCCACCACATCATGCTTGACGGCTTCAGCTTCCTCGCGCTGACGCGCCGGATTGCCGCCCACTACACCGCGCTCGCCGCCGGTGTCGAGGCCGCAGCGGCGCCATTCGTGCCGGTCGCCGTGGCGGTTGAGGAGTATGAAGCCTACCAGCGCAGCGAGTCCCGCGAGCGCGATCGCGCCTTCTGGGCCGGTTTCTGCGAAACTTTGCCGCCGGCCGCCAGCCTGTCGCTGCGCAATGCTGCGCCATCCGGCCAGGCGCTCAGCGTGGCGTGGGAATTCCCCGCCGCGGCAACGGCAGCCCTGCAGCAGCATGCCGCCGGTGCTGGCCTGGCAGTGCCGGACCTGCTGCATGGCCTGCTGGCGGCCTACCTGTACCGCATGACTGGCCAGAAACGCCAGGCCATCGGCATGCCGTTCATGCGCCGCATGGGCTCGCGCGCCATCAATGCACTGGCCCCAGCCGTCAATGTTCTGCCGCTTTCGGTGGAGATGGAAGGCAGCATGGATTGGTTCTCGGTATCGCGCGCCTTCCGCGCCGCCGCGCAGGCGGTACGCCCGCACCAGCGCTACGAAGCGGAGCAGATCCAGCGCGATGCAGGCCTCGTCGGCAGCGGCCGCAAACTGTATGGCGCGCTGGTGAACTTCAAGATGTTCGATTACCGTCTGGACCTGGCAGGCCTGCAGGGCCGGACGCACCACCTGGCCACCGGGCCGGTGGACGACCTGGAATTCAACCTGCAGGTGGCCGAACGCATTTCGCTGGAGCTGCGCGCCGACGCGGCACGCTACGAACTTGCGGAGCTGGAGCAGCACGTGACCCGGCTGGCCGGCATGCTGGAGCAATGGCTGACGCAGCCGCAGCGCGAGCTGCAGGCGCTGGCGCCGGCAACGGAGGGGGAGCTGGCCGCCATGGGCGCGTGGTCGCGCGGACCGGACGTCGCGGCGCCGGAGGTGGACCGCCTGTCCTCCCTGCTGGCGCAGCAAGCGGCGGCGCGGCCGGACGCGCTCGCGCTGGTGTGCGGCGCCGACAGTGTGACTTTCGCCGGACTGGCGGGCCGCGTGGCGCAGCTGGCGCGCCTGCTGCGCGCCCAGGGCGCCGGTCCTGGCCGGGTGGTGGCCGTTGCCATTCCCCGTTCCACCGGATCGGTGGTTGCGATGCTGGCGGTGATGGAGTGCGGTGCCGTCTTCCTGCCGCTGGACCTGGACTACCCGGCGGACCGCATCGCCCTGATGTGCGAAGATGCGGCACCCGTGCTGCTGCTGTCCAGCGCTGCGGCTGCGATCGCGCTGCCGACCGGTATCGCGCGCATCGACCTGGATAGCGAAGCTGCACACACCGCGCTGGCGCAATTGTCGTCCGCGCCGCTGCGCGAGGATGAGCGCGGAGGTCCGCTGCCGGCCGACAGCGTGGCGTACATCATCTTCACTTCCGGCAGCACCGGGCGGCCGAAAGGCGTGATGAACACCCATGGCGCCCTGCTCAACCTGTTCCTGGCGCACGAACATACCGTGTACGGCCCGGCGCTGGCCGCCGTGGCCGAACGCCATCCGGGCCGTGCCCTGCGCGCCGCCCACACCCATTCGTTCTCCTTCGATTCTTCGTGGCTGCAGCTGTTCTGGATGCTGCGCGGCCAGGAGCTGTACGTGTTCGATGAAGAGCTGCGGCGCGATGCCTACGGCCTGGTGCAGGAGGTGCGCCGTATCGGTATCGACGCGTTGGACCTGCCGCCTTCGTTCCTGGCGCAGATGCTGGGCAATGGCCTGATGGCGCCGGACGCGCACCAGCCGACGCTGCTGCTGATCGGCGGCGAGGCCGCGCCGGCGGCCCTGTGGCAGCAGCTGCGCTCCTTCCCGGGCCTGCAGGCGCACAACCTGTACGGCCCGACCGAATACACGGTGGATACCTTGCGCGCGGCGCTGGCCGACAGTGAACTGCCGGTGGTCGGGCGCCCGATCGGCAACACGGTGGCGCACGTGCTGGACGCGCGCCTCATGCCGGTGCCGGTCGGGGTGGCAGGGGAGCTGTATATCAGCGGCGCCGGCCTGGCCCTGGGTTACCTGGCGCGCGGTGGCCTGAGTGCCGCGCGCTTCGTCGCCTGTCCGTTCGGCGAGCCTGGCGGCCGCATGTACCGCAGCGGCGACCTGGTACGGTGGAACCATGCCGGCCGCCTGGAATTCCTCGGCCGCGGCGACGACCAGGTCAAGGTGCGGGGCTACCGCGTCGAACTGGGCGAAGTGGAGAATGCGCTGTCGCTGCTGCCGGGCGTGGAAAGCGTAGTGGTGCTGGCGCAGGCTGTGAACAACACGCACCGCCTGGCCGGCTATTGCGTGGTGCCGGGCCTGGACCAGGCCGGGCGTGCCGCGCGCAGTGCCGAACTGCTGGCCGCGCTGCGCCAGACCTTGCCGGACTATATGGTGCCGGCCGCGCTGGTGGTGCTCGATAAGTTCCCGCGCAACGTCAGCGGCAAGGTGGACCGCAAGCAGCTGCCGCCGCCGCATGCCGCTGCTGCGAACGTGCCGGCCGCGCTGGACGAGGCGGCAGGAGCATTGCCGCTGCGGGTGGCACGCGCGATGGCCGAGGTGCTGAAGTTGGCCCATGCTTCGGTCGACGATGATTTCTTCGCCCTCGGCGGCGACAGCATTTCCGCCATCATGCTGTGCACCACGCTGCGCCACGGCGGCCACCTGCTGCGTCCCTCCGCGGTGTTCGCACAGCGCACGCCGCGTGCCATGGCCGTCCAGCTGGCGCCGTTTGCCGCACTGGAAGCCGTATTGCCGGCCGGCGCAGCCGCGTTGCCTGCCGTGACCGCGCAGCAGCGCGAACTGCTGCAGCGGCGCCATGGCGTCCATGGCGATATCCTGCCTGTGCTGCCGCTGCAGGAGGGCATGCTGTTCCATGCGCAAACGGCGCAGGGGCGGGGCAGCTATAACGCTTTCACGCTCTTGCACCTGCAAGGCGAAGTCGATGCGGCGCGCCTGGGCGTGGCGCTTAACGCAGTGCTGCGCCGCTATCCGCAGCTGGGCGGCATGTTCGACCTTGACGCAGCCGAACGGCCGCTGTTCCTGATGCCCGCGCCGGCGGCGGTGCCGGACTGGCCATGGCAGCAGCATGACTTCAGTGGCTTGCCGGAGGCAGGGGCCCAGGCGCAGTTGGCTGAGCTGCAGGCTTCCCTGCTGGCGCGGGACGGTTCGACCACGCGCTTCGGCGGCATGCTGCAGGCGGCCCTGGCGACCATGGCCCCGGGCCGCCACGTACTGCTGCTGGTGGTGCACCACCTGGTCATCGATGGCTGGTCCACGCCGCTGCTGCTGCGCGACCTGCTGGCAGCCTACCGCGAACCTGGCGCGGCGTTTGCGCCGCTGCGGGCAGGCTACGGCCAGTTGCTGGAGCGCCTGGCGCAGCGCGATACCGCGGCTGCGCAAGCCGCCTGGCGCGACGACCTGCAGGGGGCGGAGCCCTTGCTGCTGTTCGACGCCGCAGCGCAAGCCGCACCGGTGCAGGAGTACATGCTGGAACTGCCGGCATCGCTGAGCGCGAAGCTGCAGGAAGAGCTGCGCAGCCGCGGTATTACGCTGAATGTGCTGATGCAGGCGGTCTGGGGCCAGGTACTGGGCATGATGTCCGGCCGCAGCGATGTGCTGTTCGGCAGCCCGGTATCGGGCCGCCACAGCGAAATCGACGGCATCGAAGAGCAGGTTGGCCTGTTCCTGAACACGATTCCGGTGCGGACCCGCCTGGATGCGTCGCAATCCCTGTGGGACCAGCTGCCCGCGCTGCAGCGCCGCCATATCGCCCTGATGGAGCACGACGGCCTGGGGCTGGCGGCGATCCAGCGTGCGGCCGGCGTGCCTGCCTTGTTTGACACGCTGCTGGTGGTGGAAAACTATCCGGACAACGCCTACCTGGCGCAGGACCTGCCTGGGCGCGACAGCCAGCCGCTGCGCATCGGCGAAGTGCTGAACCGCGGCTACAGCCATTATCCGCTGGCCCTGCTGGTGCTGCCGGGCGAACGCCTGTCGCTGCTGGTGGAGCAGCGCGGCGCCGCCGTCGACGCGGCCATGCTGGCCCAGCGCGTGGTGCAGGTGCTGCGCACAGCGCTGTCGCAGCCGCATTTGCCGCTGTCGCGCTACCCCTTGCTGACATCCGGCGAGGAGCAGGCGCTGGCTGCCGCCAACGACACCGGCGTCGACCTGTCCTCCCTGACGCTGCGCGACGTGCTGGCGGCCCAGGCCCAGCGCACACCGCGCCGCCCGGCGCTGGCCGATGCGCGAATCGGGCTGGATTACGCCGAAACGCGGCGCCAGGTTTGTATCCTGGCCGGGAAACTGCTGCAGCAGGGCGTGCAGCCGGGCGATATCGTGGCGGTGGCGTTGCCGCGCTCGGTGCGCCTCAGCATCGCCATCATGGCGGTGACTGAGGCCGGCGCCGCCTACCTGCCACTGGAGCTGGCATATCCCGCCGATCGCCTGGCTTATATGCTGGCCGACGCCGCACCCCGCCTGCTGCTTACCGACAGCGCCCACGCCGGCCGCTTCGATGCCTGCGCCGCGCCGGTGCTGCGCTTCGATGAACTGGCGGGCGCCGGCGAGCCGGCGCCAACACTCGAAGTGAAGATCACGCCGGCGCATCCGGCCTACGTGATCTACACTTCCGGCACCACTGGCCGTCCCAAGGGCACCATGGTGCCGCACAAGGCTATCTACAACCGTATCGCATGGATGCAGTACCAATACCAGCTGCGCGAAGAAGACGTGGTGCTGCAGAAAACCCCGTGCGGTTTCGACGTGTCGGTGTGGGAGTTCTTCTGGCCGCTGATGCAGGGCGCCTGCCTGGTGCTGGCGGAGCCGGATGCGCACCGCGATCCGGCGGCGCTGGTGCAGGCGATCGAGCGGCATGGAGTCACTTGCCTGCACTTCGTGCCCTCGATGCTGTCGGTATTTGCCGGCCACCTGGCGGAACTGGAATCGCGCCGCTGCGCCAGCCTGCGCCTGGTGTTCTGCAGCGGCGAAGCGCTGGGCAAGTCGCTTGCGTGCGAGTTCGCACAATACAGCGCGGCGGCGTTGCACAACCTGTACGGTCCGACCGAGGCGGCGGTAGACGTCAGCTACATGCCGGCCTTTGGCGACCTGGGGCAGGGCGGAGCCGGCGTGCCGATCGGGCGCCCGGTCTGGAATACCCAGCTGCGCGTGCTGGACCGCTGGCTGCGCCAGGTCCCGCCTGGCGCAGTCGGCGAGCTGTACCTGGGCGGCATCCAGCTGGCGGACGGCTATATCGGCAAGCCGGGCCTGACTGCGGCGCGTTTCGTGGCCGACCCGTTCGTGGCCGGCGCACGCCTGTACCGCACCGGCGACATCGTGCGCTGGCTGGATGGCGGCATCGTGGAATACCTGGGCCGCGCCGACGACCAGTTGAAGATCCGTGGCCAGCGCATCGAGCTGGGCGAGATCGAAGCGGTCCTGCGCGAGCAGCCGGGCGTGGCGGAAGCGGCGGTGCATGCCGCGGTGCTGGGCGGCGAGAGCGGCGGCGCGGATGCGCGGCAGCTGCTGGCCTACGTGGTGGCGGCAGCCGATGCCAGGCCGGACGGCGAGCAGCTGCGGGCCGCGCTGGCGGCGCGCCTGCCGCCGCACATGGTGCCGGTGGCGGTGCAGGAGCTGCCGGCGCTGCCGCTCAGCGCCAACGGCAAGCTCGATCGCAAGGCGCTGCCGCTGCCGGCGCGCGGCGGCAAAGTGGACGCCCGGGCGCCGGCGCGCGGCCTGGAGCAGCGCCTCGCCGAAGTTTTCGCGCGCGTGCTGGGACTGGAATCGGTCGGCGCCGACGACGATTTCTTTGCCATTGGCGGATATTCGCTGCTCGCCATGAAGCTGGCGGCGGAAGTGCGGCGCACGCTGCAGCGGCGCATCACAGTAGGCCAGGTCATGACGGCGCCGACGGTGGCGCGCCTGGCGGCGCTGATGAATGGACAAGGCATGGTCAATGACTTCGGCAACGACGGCTTCGACCAGGTGATCCAGCTGCGCCAGGGCGATGGGCCGCCGCTGATCTGCTTCTATCCCGGCTCCGGTTTTGCCTGGCAGTACAGCGTCCTGTCGCGCTACCTTGGCGGCGGCCGCGCCATTGTCGGCCTGCAGTCGCCCCGTCCGCACGGGCTGGTCGCTGCCAGCCGCGACATGGAAGCACTGCTGGACCGCCAGGTCGAAATCGTACGCGGCGTGCAGGAGCAAGGACCGTACTACCTGCTTGGCTACTCGCTGGGCGGCACCGTTGCCTATGGCGTGGCCGAGCGCCTGCGGGCGCAGGGTCAAGAAGTCAGCTTCCTTGGGCTGCTCGACACCTATCCGGCCGAGGTGCATGACTGGAGCGATCCGCAAGGGGCTGAAGCGGCGCTGGGCGCGCAACGGGAGCAGGAACGCCTGCTGGGCGATGCTTATGAGGGAGAAACGGACGATGTGCTGCAGCAGGAAAAGGCGGCGATGCTGGAACAGGTTTTTGCCAACTACCGCGATGCGGTACGCCTGCTGGCGCAGGCGCGGACGCCGGCTTACGACGGCCCGGTCACGCTGTTCATCGCGGGCCAGTCCCTGCCTGGCTACATCCGCCCGGTCGAAGCATGGCGCAAGCACGTAGCCGACCTGGAAGTGCACCACCTGGCGCACTGTTCGCATGAAAACATCCTGTCGCCGCAATCGCTGGAGACGCTGGGCCCGTTGCTGGACCGGGCTATCGACGGTGCCGGGCAGCGGCTCCGGCTGCGCCAGCAACGCCGCGCATGAAAGGAATAGAAAGAAAATGAGTATGAAAATGTTTGTCGACCTTGGCCTGCTGCGGCGCAACCGCGATTTCCGCAGCGTCTTCATCGCCCGCACCATTTCGCTGCTGGGACTTGGCATGCTGTCGGTGGCGGTGCCGATGCAGGTGTTTGCGCTGACCGGCGACAGCCTGCAGGTGGGGCTGGCGCTGGCGCTGGAAGGGGGCGGCATGTTTGCCGGCCTGCTGCTGGGCGGCGTGCTGGCCGACCGCTACGACCGCCGCAAGCTGATATTGCTGGCGCGCGCCATCTGCGGTTTGGGTTTTGTCGGCCTGGCAGCCAATGCCTGGCTGCCGGCGCCCTCGTTATGGGCGGTCTGCCTGCTGTCGGCCTGGGATGGCTTCTTCGGCGCCCTTGGCGTGACAGCGCTGCTGGCCTGCATGCCGGCCATCGTCGGCCGCGAAAACCTGATGCAGGCGCGCGCGGTGAGCATGGTCTCGATGCGGCTGGCGACGGTGATCTCGCCCGCCATCGGCGGCACGCTGATTGCCGCCACCGATGTGGGTTGGGCCTACGCCATTGCCGCCATCGGCACCGGGCTGACGCTGCTGCCCTTGCTGCGCCTGCCCGCGATGCTGCCGCAGCATGCCAGTGACGAGCATCCCTTGCGCGCGCTGGCAGACGGCGTACGTTTCCTGTCAACCAGCCCGGTGCTGGCGGCGACGTTGCTGGTCGGCACGCTGGTGACGCTGACCACGGCGGTACGGGTGCTGTTCCCGGCCATGGCGCCGGGGGCGCTGGAACTGGGCCTGATGTACTCCGCGGTGTCGCTGGGCGCCACGCTGGGCGCCATCCTCAGCGGCTGGACCGAGCGCCTGCAGCGTCCAGGGCAGGCCATGATTGCAGCCAGCCTTGCCGCGTTCGCCTGCCTGATGCTGCTCGGCGCCCAGCCGGCATTCCCCTTGATACTGGCGCTGCTGGCCTGCTTCGGCTATTGCGTGTCGATTGCATCGCTGCTGCAGTACGGACTGGTACAGGGCCACACGCCGGACCACTACCTGGGGCGCGTCAACGGCCTGTGGGCAGCGCAGGATGCGGCCGGCGACTCGCTGGCCACGATCGGCATTGGGCTGCTGGGCAAGCTGCTGTCGGCCACGGCAGGCATCTTCGTGCTCGGCGCCACCGCGGGCATACTGGGCCTGGCGATGCTGGGCCTGTGCAAGCGCCTGCGCAGCGTGCCGCTGAATGATCCCTCGCTGCCCGCTGCCTAAGCGAGGGCAGCTGGGCGCAGGAAGTCCAGTACTGCGGCGCTGAATTGCTCCGGCAATTCAATGTTCGACAGGTGGACGGTCGGCAGGGTCAGCAGGCGTGCGCCGGGGATGGCCGCCGCGATGTCGGCGCCGTGCCGGGCCGATGTCACAGTGTCGTCGCGACCGGCAATGACCAGGGTCGGGGCTTCAATCAGCCTGATGGTACGGCGCAGGTCCGCGTCGCGCACTGCCGCCAGGCTGGCGGCAAGGCCTTGGCGTGTCGTCGCCAGCAGCATCTCGCGGAACTTGCCGACCGGCGGGCGTTGCGCGGCAAGCATATGCGCCGGGAACCAGCGCGCAAGGAAGCCCTCGGCGGTATCGTGCATGTCGCTTGCGGCGCGCACGCTTGCGATCTGCTCGTCAAAGCCTTCCGGTCCCAGGTTGGCGGCGGTATTGGCCAAGACCAGGCGCGCCACCCGTTCGGGGGTATGGATGGCCAGCCATTGGCCGATGAAGCCGCCCAGCGAGAGACCGAGGAAGTGCGCGCGCCGGATGCCGAGGGCATCCATCATCTCGAGCACGTCGCGGCCCAGGCGGTCGAGGGAATAGTCGCCGGCCGGCACATCCGATGCGCCGTGGCCGCGCGTGTCGAAGCGCAGTACGCGGAAATGCTGCGACAGCGCAGCCACTTCGCCATCCCACATGTGGTAGCTGGTACCGATCGAATTGGACAGGATCAGGACGGGCAGGTTTTCCGAGCCGTCGAAGCGGTAAGCAATGCGCACATTGTCGCCGGTGGTGATGTACATGATGCAGGTCCTTTCAAAAAGCAGTTGATGGACCGGATCTTAGGTGCGCTTGCCGGAAAAATATATTATAAAGATCGGCATATCTTTGTAAGGAAAATGGACATTGAGCACATTCACCCTGCACGACCTGCAATGTTTCGACGCGGTGGCCCGCAGCGGCGGCTTCCAGCCTGCCGCGGAGCTGCTGCATCGCTCCCATCCGGCGGTGCACGCGGCGGTGACGCGCCTGGAGCGGCAAACCGGCCTGCAACTGCTGGACCGCAGCGGCTACCGCGTCACGTTGACCGCGGCGGGCAAGTCCTTCCACCGCAAGGCGCAGGCCACGCTGACCGAGTTGAGCGGGCTGCAGGTGCATGCCCAGCAACTGGCCATGGGCCAGGAGGATGAACTGCGGGTGGTCATCGGCGATATGTGCCCGCAGCGCGAAGTGCTGGCGACACTGGCCGCATTCTTCCGCAACCGCCCGGCAACACGCCTGCACGTGCAGGTCGAGGCGGTTACCGGCCCGATCGAGCGGTTATACGACGGCGATGCGGACCTGATCGTGCACGGCGTCGACCAGGGCGATCCGCGCATCGAATGGATGCCATTGTCCAGGATCCCCTTCGTGCCGGTGGTGGCGCCGGGCTTCCTGCGCTTCCCCGCCAGCGGTGCGATCAAGCCGGTGCAATTGCGCGGGTACACCCAATGCGTGATCCGCGACACCGCGCGCCATACGCCGGGCAAAGACTACTTCATGGTCGAAGGCGCGCACCAGTGTTCGGTGCCGGACCAGCAAATGAAGAAAGAGATCATCCTGCAAGGCCTGGCCTGGGGCCATTTGCCGCGCTTCCTGGTGGAGCGCGAGCTGGAAGAGGGGAGTCTGCTGTCGATCGCCGGCAGGTACCTGCCGGGAAGCGTGGAAGAGCTGGTGGCGGCGCGCCGCAACGACCGGCCGCATGGACCGGTCGCGCAGGAATTATGGGAATTCCTTAGTAGCTCGAAATCGCAGCCGGCTGGCCGTTCTTGAAGTTGAAGATGGTCACCGGCGAAGACTTCATATCGCCCTTGGCATCAAACGCGTAGGTGCCCGAAACGCCCTTGTAGCTGCCAGCCGAGATATCGGCGCCAACCTTGACAGGGTCGATGGAATTCACCTTCTGCATCGACGCTGCGTACATCAGCACGGCGTCGTAGTAGGCCGAAGCGTAGACGTCGGGTTCGGCGTTGAAGCGCTTCTTGAACTTCGCCTTGAAGGCCGGGCCGGAAGCCGCCTTCTCCAGCAGCGCTCCGCCCTGGGCGCACAGCACGTTGTCGCCGACGGCGTCGCTGCCCAGCTTGCCCATCTCCGCGGTGCAGATGGTGTCGCCGCCCAGCAGTTTGGCCTGGATGCCCAGTTGCTTCATCTGGCGCGCCATCGGGGCGCCTTGTGGCGCGTAGCCGCCGAAGAAGACGGCCTGCACGTTCTTCGACTTCAGCTTGGTCAGGATGGCGGTGAAGTCGACCGCCTTGTCGGTGGTGTACTCGTGGCCCGCGACCTGCATACCGGAAGCGCGCGCCTGCTTCTTGAATTCTTCCGCCAGGCCCTGGCCGAAGGCGGTGCGGTCGTCGATCACGGCGACGTTCTTCACCTTCAGCTCATTGGCAGCGTAGAGCGCCATCCTGGAGCCGAGCTGGGTGTCGCTGGCGTTGATGCGAAAGATGTTCTTGTAACCTTGTTGCGTTAACTTCGGGTTGGTCGCCACCGGTGCGATCAGGGTACCCGCTTCGTTGTAGATGCGCGATGCCGGGATGGCGACGCCGGAGTTGTATGGGCCGACCACGTATTTGACGCCGGCATCGGCCAGCTTCTGTGCGGCCGAGACGCCAGCTTTCGGGTCGCCCTGGTCGTCTTCCGACATCAGCTCGAATTTGATTTTCTTGCCGCCGACGGTGATCGGTTTGGCGTTCAGTTCCTCGACGGCCAGGCGGGCGCCGTTTTCATTGTCTTTGCCGGAAAACGCTTGTGCGCCGGACAGTGGGCCGCTATGGCCGATCTTTACCACCGTGTCCTGCGCGCAGGCGCCAGCGGCCATTGCCAGCAGCGCCACCGCGCTTACCGAGTGCTTCAGCTTCATCGAGGGGTCTCCCTTTATTTGTCGATGGCGTGATTATCCACAATCCGGGCCGCGCGGCAAGCCGCACCGCATCATGGCGCTCGACGGGTCTTCGGGAGCGAGGCGGGCTTCTGCTGCCGTGCAAGGGCGGCGTTGATACGGTCGATCAGTCCTTCATCCTTGCCCTTCGACATGGCGAAGAACTGCTGGTTCCCGACCTGCAGCGGATGCGGCAGCACGCTGAGGGTCAGGCCTTGCGGCAGCGACAGCTCGCGCGCCAGCGGGGCGGCAAAGGTACGCAGTTCGGCTTCCACTTCTGCTGCATTCTGCCAGCCTGGCTGGTAAAGCAGCACAGCGTCCACCCGTTTCAGGAAAAGGCGCTGCAGGCGGGTCGCGCGCGAGGGGATGTCCTCTTCGACGCGAAACAATTTGTTACGCGATTGTTCGAACTCGGCGCCGTAGCCATAGCCGCGTACGGCGCCGACGGACTTGCCTTTCAGGTCGGCCAGCGATGCAAACGGAAAGGTGGCGTCGCTGCGGGTGACGATCCAGAGCGTGTTGCTGACGGCGGCTTCGCTGTAGCGCAGCTCGCGCAGGCGCTCGGGGTTCTTGGGCAGGCCGAAGACCAGCCCCGCGCCGTTGCGGGCATTGCGTTCGGCACGGGCCCAGGGGTACAGGCGGACCTGGAATTTGACGCCCAGTTCGGCCTCCAGGTATTCGAACAGTTCGCGTTGCCATGGGCGCAGCGGTTTGACCTTGCCGCTTTCGTCCAGCGATTCGCCCACAATCAGCGTGACCGGCTGCGGCTCGGCCTTGGCAGGCAAGCCAAGGGCGCTGGCCAGGAGCAGTGGGGCGGTGCGCAGCAGGCGGCGCCGGGCGTGGGAAATCATGCGCCTGATTATGCAGGGGTCTGGCAGGGCGGGCTAGCAAATTGCGCAGCAGGTAGTGCGAGGGCGCAACGTTTCTCTTGCAGATCAGGCATTGTTGTCGATTCGGCTGCCGAGGGCGGGTGCCGTTCCCGTTGCAGCTGCGGCGCCGGGTGCTGGCCCGTTGCGGGCCAACGCACCTTCGCCGGGCGTGCCGCCGCCCGTTGTCCCGCCGCCAGTCTCGCCGGCAGTCTCGCCGGCCGCTGCGCCGGCGCGTCCACCCCCGGGTTGCGCGCCCGTGCCCGTGCCGGTACCGCGTCCGGTTGCCGCTTCGCCGGCGCGCTGGACGGGGCGGGACTGGACCGGGGCGACCGGCGTGGTGGCGGGCACGGCCACCGGTGCCGGAACTGCCTCGATGGCGGGTGCGGTGGCAGGTGGGCGACCTGCCGCCGCCGCGATATCGCCGGTACGGTAGGCTGCCACGGCGGCCGCAATGGCCGGGTCGGTGGCTTGCTGGCGCTGGGTTTGCAGCGAAGCCGGGGCTGCGGCGCGGCGTGCCGCCTCGGCAGCCTGGGCCGCGCGTTCGGCTGCGGTGCTGGCTTCCTGCGCGGCAGCGGCGGCAGACGCCGTTGCCGCGGCGGTGAGCGTAGGCTGGCCGATACCGATACCGGTGCCTGCCGCTGCCCCTGGACCCGGGCCGGCCGCGATGCCGGTGGCCGTGGCGCCGCTGACTTGCGGGCCGGCGGCGCTGGTGGCGGCCTCCGCTGGGCGGATCGCCGTGTTGCCTGGCGTAACTGTGCCGTCTGGTGCTGCCGGGGCGCCAGCGGTGGCCGGGTTGGGCGGCGCGCCGGGCGGCGCAATGGCAGCGTTGCTTGCCAGGGTTGCAGCGGCCTGGGCGGCGGCCTGTGCTTCGCGCAAGGCTTGCCTGCGCGCTTCGAGGCGCAATTCGGTTTGTTCGATTTCGAGGTCGCGGGTGACGTCGCGCGCGTCCTCCAGGCGCTGTGCGGTCAGGCGGTCTTGCAGGGACAGTGCTTGGGTGGCCGCGGCTGCGCGGGTGCGTTCGGCGTCGTCTTCCATACGTCTTGCCTCTGCTGCAGTGGCATTGCTCCGGACCTGTCGCGTGCGTGCGGCAGTCGTCGCGGCTTCCGCAGCCCTGGCTTCCAGCGCGGCGGGTGTCGCTTCGTCACTGGCTGTCGAGGCAGGGGCGCCAGCGCCTTGCTGGCCGGTCCGGGCCAGGCGCGCTTCGGCGGCCAGGGCTTGCTGGCGATCGCGGGCAAGGCGCGCCTCGCCGGCTGCGCTGGCTTCTGCCGCGGCGTTGGTGGCCGCTGCCTGTTGGCGCGCCAGGGCTGTGCGCGCATCGTTCGTCGCTGCGTTCCCGGCTTCGGCATTGGCGGTCGCGGCTTGCTGGCGCGCCAGGGCCAGCCGTGCAGCAACGGCTTGTTCCGACTCAAGTGTTCCGGCCTGCTCGGCGACCAGGCGGCGCGCGGTGTCGAGGCGGTCGGCAGCGGCGCGTTCGGCGCGGGTGCGGCCCAGCTGGCCGGCCTCTGCTTCCTGCAGCGCCGCGCGGCGTTCGGCATTGAGGCGATCAGCCAGGGCCTGGGCTGCCAGGTCTTGCTCGCGCGTACTCTCCAGTTGCCGTGTCGTTGCGGCCTGTGCCTCGGCCAGGCGCTGCTGTTGCGTATCGTTAAGCTCATCGGCAGCCAGGGCCGCGCCCGCAACTTGGCGCGCCTCCAACAATTGATCGGCGGCAACGCGCTGCTGCGTAGTCAGTTCGGCCAGGTTGGGGGAGGGTGTCGCCAACTCCTGCGCGGCGGCATCGGGCTGCAGCGCGGCCGCAGCATCGCCGACGACTGCGGCCGCCTCGCCCAGCGCGGACAAGGCGCGCTGCGGTGCCGCATTGAATGCTGCAGTCAATGAATCCTCATCCGCCGAAAGCGTGCCGCCGCTGGCGACATCGATGCCAGCCCGGCCGAGCGCCGCCTGCTGCGATGTCAAGACCGCTGCCAGCGAAGGCGGCGCATTGGCATTCGCGTTATCGACAAGCTGCCGTGCCGCCGCGGCGAACGCCGCCGCATCGCCACCATTGGCGGCAAGCTCGCGCAAGCGCCGCTGCGCCAGCACCAGGTTGGACAGGAACAGGCCCAGCGAAGACACCGAAGGTGCCGTTTCGGCGGGCGGCGGGGTGGCGGTGGCAGGCGCCACACGATCGCCCAGCGTTGCCGGAGTGACAGTGGTGGCACTGCTGACAGGGTCGATAGGAATCACGCGGCACCTTTCAACGGGGACAATTGCAGGTTGCCAGAAATCGCGGCCGCGCATCGTTAGGTGGCGCACGGTGGGCGCAGGCGTGCAGCCTTATCTTGACCCTTCCACTGCAACCCTAACGACGAGGAACCCGATCATGGATAACAACATCACCCGCAGCGAAAACCCAGCCAAAGACCTGCGCGCCGGTATGCACAGCACCATCGATAAAGTAGCCGACAATATCACCAGCATCACCGACCAGGTAGGCGTCAAAGGCGACCAGTTGAACGCTGCCTATAAACGATTTGCGGAATCCGGCCGCAATTATGTGCGCCAGAGCCCCGGCAAATCGTTGCTGGTAGCGCTGGCCGCTGGCTACGCTGTCTCCAAGCTGCTCGGTACGCGTAAGCACTAAGCCGGGGAGCGCGCCGTGCCCACAAGCAAACCTGACCCGGCTAAACGCGGCGCTGGACTGGCCGCGCAGTTTCCCTATAACGTTAACAAGGCTGCGGAGCACGGCGCCGGCATACCGTCCACAGGGGCCAATACCAGCCCTGCGGACCCGCTGGAAACAGCCAGCAGCGCGAGCGAAAGCGCCGCTTCGCCCAAGGCCGGCGCGGGCGTGCCGCCGCAGGGTGTCAATCCCGGCAACGGCCCGCTCGACCGGCTGCGTACCGATGCCGCCGGCCGCCCGCTCACTACCAACCAGGGCGTGCCCGTATCGGACAACCAGAATTCCTTGAAGGCCGGCTTGCGCGGCCCCGCGCTGCTGGAAGACTTCATCCTGCGCGAGAAGATCACGCACTTCGACCACGAGCGGATTCCCGAACGGGTAGTGCATGCACGCGGCTCCGCTGCGCATGGGTATTTCGAGTGCTACAGCGAATTGTCCGAACTGACGCGCGCCTCGCCATTCGCGGCCGCCGGCAAGCGCACACCGGTGTTTGTGCGTTTTTCCACTGTCGCCGGCGAGCGCGGTTCCACCGACACCGCACGCGACGTGCGCGGCTTCGCGGTCAAGTTCTATACCGATGAAGGCAACTGGGACCTGGTCGGCAATAACATCCCGGTTTTCTTCATCCAGGACGCGATGAAATTCCCGGACCTGGTGCATGCGGTAAAGCCCGAGCCGCACAACGCGATGCCGCAGGCGGCCAGCGCGCATGACACCTTCTGGGATTTCGTGTCCCTGATGCCGGAATCCATGCACATGCTGATGTGGGTGATGTCGGACCGGGCGATCCCGCGCAGCTTCCGCACCATGCAGGGATTTGGCGTGCATACCTTCCGCCTGGTGAATGCGGCGGGACAGTCGCGCTTCGTCAAATTCCACTGGCTGCCCAGGCAGGGCACCTATTCCCTGGTGTGGGACGAGGCGGTGCGCATCTCCGGCGCCGATCCCGACTTCCACCGGCGCGACCTGTGGGAATCGATCGAGATGGGCGAATACCCCGAGTGGGAGCTGGCGCTGCAGGTCTTCACGGAAGAAGAAGCGGCCGAATTCCCCTTCGACGTGCTGGACCCGACCAAGATCGTACCGGAAGAACTGGTGCCGCTGCAGGTAGTCGGGCGCATGGTGCTGGACCGTAACCCGGACAATTTCTTTGCCGAGACGGAGCAGGTGGCGTTCTGCGCCGCGCATGTGGTTCCCGGGATCGATTTCAGCAACGATCCATTGCTGGCGGGGCGCATCCATTCCTACGTGGATACCCAGATCAGCCGACTGGGCGGGCCGAACTTCCACGAAATCCCGATCAATGCGCCGCTCGCGCAAGTGCACAACAACCAGCGCGACGGCATGCACCGGCAGGCTATCCATCGCGGCCGCGTTGCCTATGAACCGAACTCGCTGGGCGGCGGTTGCCCGTTCCAGGCCGGCCGCATGGGCTTCATGTCCTTCCCGGAGCCGATGCAGGAAGATAAGGTGCGCGGCAAGCCGGAGCTGTTCGCCGACCACTATTCACAGGCGCGCCTGTTCTGGCAAAGCCAGACGCCGGTCGAGCAGATGCACATCGCCCATGCTTTCAGTTTCGAATTGAGCAAGGTGCAGGTGCCGGCGATCCGCGAACGCACCCTGTCCATGCTGGTCAATGTCGATGCGGCGCTGGCGGATATGGTGGCGCTGCGCCTCGGCACCAAGGCGCCGGATCCGCAACCGATGGCTACCACGGGCGAGCTGCCCACCTACCAGCCGTCGCCGGCGCTGTCGCTGATGGCGCGGCCGGGCCAGGCCGGTGTCCATGGGCGCAAGGTGGCGCTGCTGGTTGCCGCCGGCTGCGACGAGGCCATGGTGGATGCGCTGCAGGCCGAGCTGGAAGCGCAGGGGGCTGTCACGCGCCTGGTGGCGCCGCATGTCGGCCTGGTCGGTGGCCTGGAAGCCGATATGTCGCTGGAGACCGGGCCGGCGGTGCTGTTCGATGCTGTCGTGGTGCCGGACGGGAGTGCGGCAGCCGAGGCACTGGCCGCCAATGCGCTGGCAGTGGAGTTCGTGACCCTGCAATACCGTCACTGCAAGCCTTTGATGGTGGTCGGGGCCGGCGCAACGCTGCTGGCGGCGGCGGGAATTCCAGCGACCTTGCCGGGCGGCGCCCCCGACCCGGGCCTGGTGGGAACGGCGCCGGCCGACTTGCAGCCGGCGCTGGCGGCATTCATCGCGGCCCTGGCCGGCCCGCGCATGTTCGACAGGGAGACCGATCCGCCGGTTGTATGAATATAGGCAGCCACCCTGGGGCGGTGTAGACTAGCCCAATGGATGAGTACGCCCCACAAAAATGGCTGCCTCACGAGCGCCCGCTGTTGCCGGGCTCTCCCTCTACGCCGCTGCACTCGGCGCCCAAGCGGCTGGCCTTCCTGCTGGTAGGTCTGGTGGTGGCGCTGACCGGCGGCCTTGGTAACGCGCTGGTCACGGTCAACCTGGTGTATGCCCAGGGATCGCTGGGCGTGACCAGCGCGGAAATCCAGTGGCTGCCGGCGGCCTACGTCATGGGCAATGTCTCCATGAACCTGCTGCTGGTGAAGTTCCGCCAGCAGTTCGGCCTGCGCCTGTTCACAGAGTTGTTCCTGCTGCTGTATGCCGTGGTTACGGTGGCCCACCTGTTCGTGCACGGCCTGGCGTCGGCCATTGCAGTGCGCGCGGCGCACGGCATCAGCGGCGCAGCACTGACGGTGCTGGGGCTGTACTACGTGCTGCAGGCTTTTCCAGCGCAGCACCGCTTGAAAGGCGTGGTGCTGGGCATCGGCTTTGCGCAATTATCGCTGCCGCTGGCGCGCATCTTTTCCTCCGAACTGCTGTCCATCGGCGAATGGCGCGGCTTGTACTCGTTTGAACTGGGCATGGCCTTGGTGTCCTTCGGCTGCGTGCTGCTGCTCAAGCTTCCTCCGGGCGACCGCGTGAAAGCATTCGAGAAGATGGACTTCGTGACTTTTGCACTGTTTGCGCCCGGAGTCGCTTTCCTGTGCGCGGTGCTGGCGCTGGGCCGCACGGTGTGGTGGTTCGAAGCGCGCTGGATCGGCTGGGCGCTGGTGGCCTTCATCGTGCTGTTCACGGCGGCGGTGGCAATCGAACATAACCGCCGCAAGCCCCTGCTCAACACGCGCTGGCTGACCACAACCAGCATGACACGCCTGGCGATCTCGGTGCTGCTGATCCGCGTGGTGCAGTCGGAAGCTGGCGGTGCGGTGGGCTTCCTGCAGGCGATCGGGTTGAACAACGACCAGATGCAAACCTTGTGGCTGGTGGCCCTGGCGGGTTGCGCGCTGGGCATCCTGAGCAGTGCCCTGATCATCACGCCGCAGCGGCTGCAGCCAATGCTGATGTTCGCGCTGGCGCTGATGGCTGCCGGAGCGTGGATCGATTCGCAGGCCAGCAGCCTGACGCGCCCGGAGCAGATGTATTTCAGCCAGTTCCTGCTGGCGTTCAGCGGTACTTTCTTCCTGGGGCCGATCTTCGTATCGGGCTTCGGCGCCGTAATTGCGCAACCGTGCAACCTGATCAGCTTTTCGCTGATGTTTTCGATGACGCAGAACCTGGGTAGCCTGCTTGGCTCGGCGCTGGTGGGCACCTTCCAGGTCGTGCGTGAAAAATTCCATTCGAGCCAGCTGGTCGAGCACCTGACGCTGCAGGACCCGCAGGTGGCGGCGCGCGTGCAGGCTTTCGGCCTGCCGTCGCTGAGCGGGGCGGCGACGAGGGAAGCCAATATCCTGGCCTATAACGATGTTTTCCTGATGATCTTCTTTGTTGCCTGCGGCACGCTGGCGTGGATGGCCCTGCATTATGCGTGGCAGGTCTGCACTGCCACCCGGGCGGCGGCGCCGGCACAGGATGCGCAGACTGGCATGGCACAGGTTTCACTTTCCAACTCGGGGGGCCAATGAGCACATCACCACCAGCAAGCGAAACTGCCGCAGCGCCCCCTGCGCCCGACCGGCGCGCGCAATGGCTGTCGGGCGTCGGTTTCGCCCTGATCGCCTTGATCGGTGTGCTGGTTGTACTGTACGCGTGGCGCCTGCCGCCTTTCACCAGCCCTATCGTGTCGACCGAAAATGCCACTGTGCGTGGCCAGGTGACGGTGATCGGCTCGCAGTTGCCGGCCTATGTCGCGGACGTGAAAGTGCAGGACTTCCAGTTCGTTCGCAAGGGCGATTTGCTGGTGGAGCTGGATTCGCGCATCTACCGCCAGCGTTTCGAGCAGGCGCAGGCCCAGTTGGCTGCGCAAAAGGCAGCGCTGGCGAACTGGGAACAGTCGCGCGCCAGCGCCAAGGCAGGCATTGCACTGCAAGAGGCGGTGCTCTCAAACGCGCAGGCGCAAGCTGCGCGCGCCTCGGCCGACTACAGGCGTGCGGAGCAACTGGTCGGCGACGGCTCGCTGTCGGTGCGCGAGCGGGACGCCCAGCGTGCGGCCCGCGCGCAGGCGCAAGCGGCGGTAGCGCAGGCCAGGGCGAATGTCGATATCGCGCGGCAGCAAGCGCAGTCGGTCACCGTCAATCGCGGCGCGCTGGAGGCTACGGTGGCGAATGCGGAGGCGGCGCTGAAGGCCGCGACCGTGGACCTGGACAACACGCGCATCATTGCACCGGCAGATGGACAGTTGGGGCAGGTGAATGTGCGGCGCGGCGCCTATGTGGGTTCAGGCGCCCAGCTTATGGGGCTGGTGCCGCGCGACATGTGGGTCATCGCCAACCTCAAGGAAACGCAGATGAACGGCGTGCAGGTGGGGCAGGGGGCGACCTTCAAGGTCGACGCGCTGGACGGCGCGACGCTGACCGGGCAGGTCGAACGCATATCGCCCGCTACCGGCTCCGAGTTCGCCGTGCTGCCGGCGGATAATGCCACAGGCAACTTCGTCAAGATCTCGCAGCGGATTCCGGTTCGCATCAAGATTGACCAGGGCCAGAAGCTGGCACAGCGCCTGCGCCCGGGGATGTCGGTGATCGTCAGCATCGATACAGCCTCGGTGCTGAATGAAAAAACGGACGGGGCGCGGCCATGAAACGCAGCGCTGCCGCCGCAGGGGTAGCCCTGGTGCTGGCTGGCTGCGCCGCGCGCATCCCCGCACCGATTGAATCGCAGCTATCGGTTCCCGCGCAATGGCGTAGCCAGGCAGCCGGCATGGAAAAGGCTGCGCTGGAGCGCGAGTGGTGGCAGGCGTATGGCGATCCGGCGCTGTCGGACCTGGTGGCGCGCGTACTGCGGCACAATACGGATGTGCGGCTGGCACAACTGCGGGTGGCGGAGTTTCGCGCCCGGCTGGCCGCAGCGGATGCGAACCGGGCGCCGACGCTGGGTGCAACCTTGACTCCGGTGCGCACGCGCACGCTGGCCTACAACGGCGTGCCAGCCATCACCAACCTGTTTGCAGGCGAATTCCAGGCCGCCTATGAAATCGACTTGTGGGGGCGCCTGGCTCACGCCAGCGAAGCCGCGGCCCAATCGCTGGCCGCGGAACGCGCCAATGCGGATGCTGCGCAACTGTCGGTGGCGGCCCTGGCGGCCAACGGCTACCTGCAGTTGCGCGGGCTTGACGCACAGCTTGACCTGGCGCGCGCCACGCTGGATTTGCGCGAGCAATCGCGCCGGCTTGCGCAGCGGCAGTTTGAAACCGGCTATACCTCGCGCCTGGAATGGCTGCAGGCGCAGGCCGAGTACGAGGCGGCAGCAGAGCAGGTGCCCCAGTTGCTGCGGCAGATCAGCGAGCAGGAAAACGCGCTGTCCCTGCTGGCCGGCAGCAGCCCCGGTCCGATCGCGCGCGGCAAGACCCTGGACGAGCTGTCGCCGCCGGTAATCCCGGTCGGCCTGCCATCAACCCTGCTGCAACGACGCCCGGACATCGCGCGCGCCGGGCATGGTGTAGCCGCGGCGAAGTCCGGCGTGCAGGCGACCAGCGAACAATTACTGCCCACATTGCGCCTGACCGCTACCGGCGGCGTGCAATCGACGGATTTCAGCAAGTTCCTGCATGATCCGGCCTTCCTGTGGCGGGTGGGCGCGGGGCTGGCGGCTCCGGTCTGGGACGGCGGCCGTGTACAGGCCCAGACCGATGCCGCCGCCGCGCAGCGCGACCAGTCGCTGGTAGCCTATGAGCAAACAGTGCGCGTCGCGCTTGCCGAAGTTGAAAACAGCCTGAGCGCCTTGCAGCGCCTGCGCGAGCAGACGGTGCAGAACGACGCCCGCCGCGCCACGGCGGCAGAAACGCTGCGCATTGCGCGCAACCGCTACCGCAATGGCTACGCGTCCTACCTGGAAGAACTCGATGCCCAACGCACCCTGTTCAATGCCGACGTGACGCGCCTCCAGTTGCGCAGCCGCCTGCTGGGCGCCAGCGTGGACTTGTACCGGGCGCTGGGCGGCGGCTGGGCGGGCGACTAGCTGCCAACGTTCTGCGCAACGGTAATGGCCCACCACGGGCCTTTCGTTTGGCCCAGTTGCGCGGCCCAATACCATGCCGAGACGTCGCTCCACTGTCCGCCGTAGGCATCGGCGATGCGTTCGTGAACCTCCAGCTTTTGCGTTCCCCGCGATGCAATGAAGCCGGACCAGCGCTCTTGCCCGACGATTTTGACTGGCTGCACGGTAAGTTCGTAGCCGTTCGCCTTGAAGCAGTCGCTGCTTGCGTGGAGCTTGCGCGTGCCCTGGTCCACCCAGCGGATGACGATTTCGCGCTCGCCATCGCTGAAACGGCCGACACGGCCGGGAAAGTTCTGCTGGAAGCGCGTCTCGATCGGCGTCAGGGGAAGCGGGGTGAGCTTTCGGCCCTCGAAGCTTGTGGGCCATCCCGGGAAGCCGGCGGTTACGCGGGCACCGGCGTTGTTCTCGAAAGCCAGCGGCGCGAGGGACGCTAAAGCGCATAGGCCGGCAAATGCAATGGTGGCGAGCGATTTCATGCTGCGGGCGGCTCCAGGCGGCGGGTCATGAAGAGGATACCTGCACCCGCGGCAGCAAAACTGACAATACCGATGGCGCCATGGGCTGTAGCGGGCAGCTGCACGATGCCGGCCTCCATATAGAACAGTGCCGTGGCGCGGACGGCGTTGGCGGCGACGACGGCGACGATTGCCAGCATCAGGGCGGCGGCCGTACGCAAGGACGACAGCCGGACTGCGCCAGCCAAGGTGGCGGCCAGCAGCAGTCCGGCCCACAGCATTTTTACGCCACTGCAAGGAGCATCGATGGCAACCAGTTGTCCGTGCCATGCCAGCATGGCGCCCTCGCGCGCGACCGCGATGCCGTTCATGCGCAGCAGGAATACCGACAGGTCGCCAGCGATAACGCGCAGTGGATAACCCAGGTAGAACTGCAAGGTCGCCGCAAACGGCAGCGCCAGGATGCACAGCGCGAACAAGGCCATGTCAAAACGCTTGCCCAGCCGCAGGCTGCTGGCCAGCGTGGTGAGCGCCAGCGCAAAAACCAGGGAGCGAGCCGGAACAGGAACGTGGCATGCAGTGGCGGCGAGGTAGGCGGCCAGGCATGCGCTCGGCAGCAGTAGCGGACGGGCCAAGGCAGCGCGTTTCGGCGTCAAAGCGATGCTGGCGGCAGCAGCGGCAATGGCCAGCAGCCCGGCACTGTCGTTCGATCCATCCAAGGTTCCGGCTACGAACCAGTGCAGGGCTGGCCAGAACGCCAGGCATAAGGCGGCCAGCAGCAGCGAAAATGGCGGCAGCTTCATTGGCTGCGGTAGCGGCGATGCCATGCCAGCATGAGGGCCGCTACCATGATCATGGCCCAGGTTTCCGGTTCCGGAATGGTTGGCACGCTGCCAGGCGGCACTGGCTCCAGGCCCGCATCCTTATATTGCTCGCGTGTTTCCAGCACGACGGCGCCGGAAACGGCAGTGACCAGCTGGTAGCGCGTGGCCAGCGTGACGGCAGCGCCGCTCCGGCCCGGGTCCGCGCTCATGGCAGTGACTTCGTTTGCTGCCCACAACCGAACCAGGTGCTGGGAGCTACGGCTGGATAGCGGCATGCCGCTGCCGCTGCGGCGCTCGCGGGACAGGACCGTTTGCGTGGCTCCCGGTTGCCACTGCGCCAACAGCTTGCGCAGGTCATCGCCCACGTTGCCGAAGCCGGGTACAGCGCTTACTCCCTTGAGTTGCTGGGCAATCTCGTTGGGCCCACGCTCCAGCGCCAGGTCATACAGGGCAACCTGGCTTGCACGGCGTTCAAAGCGCTGCCGCAAGGCTTCAGCCGACTGCGATGCCAGCGGTTGTGCGCCATGTATCCATACGATCGCGCCGCGTGACGACATGGCAGCCCAGTCCCACGCCGCGCCCAGTGCTTCGCTGTTATCGCGTCCGCCTTTGAATTCCAGCTGCGCGAGGTACTGGCGCGTGAGGAGCGAGTTGGCGCTGTTATGAAGGAACAGCGCCGGCTTTTCATCGTCGGCAAATACCACGGCCATCTCGATGTTTGCGGGCAAGGATGCCAGCCCTTCAAGCAGCTGGCGTTTGCGCTGCTGCATGGACAAGGAGCCGTCAATGACCACGGCAACCCGCTGGGGCGGCATGGCTGCGGTTTCGCTGAACTTCTGGACGACGATCTTTCCGTCATTGCTTATCTGGTCGGGGCTCCAGGCCAGCGCTGCCGGACGGCTAGCGGGCGCCCAGACCGTGTGCATCGGCTGCCATGGCGACGGCTCTTCCAGCTCGCCACGGACGGCATACAGGTCGCGGGGACCCGCTTGTGCATTCAGTCCAGGGCTGCCTTTCAAAGGGGCCGTCGATTCGAACCAAACCGCGTGGCGCAGGTCCGGGGCCAGGTCGAAGTTGCGTTCGCTGAAAGCCGGCAGCTGGAGATGCATCGCGCCTTGCGCGGGAGGAGCCATGGGAACGGTGATGCCCAGGCGGATTTTCATGTTGCCCGAAGGAGGAATCGGGAACAGCTGCACCAGCACCCGGTCGTTGCCCGCCGTGGTGACCAGCAATGGATCGCGGCTCTGCCTGACCACTTTTGCGTAGGCCTCGCGCACTTGTGCGCGGCCGCCGAAGGCAGCCTCACGCTCCTCACCGTCAATCCAAAGCGTTGCGCGCGAAACTACGCCGCCCGGCGGCAAGGCGATTTCGGCCCGGCCTTCCTGCTGGCCCGGTGACTTGTTGTGGAACTCCATGGTCCATTCCATGTAGCCCAGCGCGGCATTGGCATCGATCGAGCCATCCATGCGCGAGGCCACAAGGGCTATGTCGTTGACGCGCTGGCCTACACTGGTGCCTCCCCGGTCATTGTCGAAAGTGCGCTCCCAATCGCGCATCGAGCGGTGCAGTGGGGCGGGATGGGAATTGAACACGGTGCCCGTCACCCGATAGAAGGTGGTTCTTGCTTGCTCCGGGTCGCTCTCCGTCTGGCTGGTGAACAGGGTGCCGAGCAAGTCGGTCGCTTGCCCCGCCTGCCGGTAGCAAAGGCGCAGCATCATTTTTTCATCGCCGGCCTTGCGCAGGAGCTGGATGCCGCGCAGCCGGGTCGCGGCAGAATCCGATGCGGCCATCTGCATGCCTATCCGTGTCAAAGTGGAAGGGGCATCAATCGCCAGCAGTACAAGAAAGGCGAGCGCTATGCCTTTCCATAGCTTGCCGGGCGGCTGGCCGCTGCGAGATTTCAAAGCCTTGCGGGCAAAGACGGCGCATAGCAGGGCAAGCATCGGCGAAAGCCCGAGCAGTCCGATGCCGAAGGCGATAATCGCGATTGCTGCAATGGGGGATATCGGCAGGAACACCAGGCTGTAAAACACGGCCACGCCGGCAGAGAAGGTGTGCAGCAAGGCCCAGCGCGGCGGCACGGCTTCGCCGCGCACGAGCGCCAGCAGAAGCCGCGCATTTGCCAGCGGTATCGTGGCGTAGAGGATGAAGTGAAGCGGCGTTGGCAGGGGATCGAAGAAGATCTGGCGGCACATGCCGGTGAATGATTCGAACAGCAATGCGGCTATGGGCAGCACCACCCCGAACAGCGCAACAAAGGCGATGGTGCCATGGGGCTGGCGCGGCCGGCGCGGCAGGTCTTCTGCGGAGGAGTGTTCGGGCATTGCGCTTCCAATGTGGATAGGGAAGCGCAATCCTAGTTGATGAATGTGCGTTGACTATGTGTTTCGTGTGAAGCTGCGCGCCGCCTAATGCAGAAGGTGGCCGTGCACTTCAGCAGTCAGCTTGTCTATGCGTTCGACCAGCTGCTTGGTGGTCTCGGTCAACTCGGTATTCTGGCGAAGCAGCTCCATCATCTGTGCCGTATGGCGCGCCGCCTGCTGCGCCAGCGCTTCCCGGTGCCGGGCGTCGGCATCATTATGGGCTTTGTCACGCTCGGCCTGGCGGGTCTGCGCCAGCAGGATCAGCGGCGCCGCGTAGGCGGCCTGCAGGCTGAATGCAAGGTTCAGCAGGATGAAGGGGTAGCGGTCGAAATGCGCGAAGCCCCATATGTTGGCGCCGATCCACAGCGCGACAATGATAGTCTGTGCCCCCAGGAATAGCGGGGTACCGAAGAAGCGGGCGAAGGCTTCCGCTTTCAGGCCGAAGGTGTCCGCGCCAAACGTCTTGCTCAGGTGTTCATGCTCGCGGTGGAAGCGCAGGTGGTCGCCGTCGTGGCCTGGCTGGGCGCTCATGACATTCTTTCCTTAGTCGACCGGGATGAACAGTTCGCAGGCAAATTCACCTGTTTCCGGATCTGCACGGAAGTCGGCGGCATAGCGTTCGAAGCAGGGGCCGGGGCGGCTTGCCAGCCCCGCTGAGGGCAGGCCCTCGCTGTAGAAGGCATGCCACGCTTCGCCGATGCCGGCCGGGTCGCCGTAGTAATCGGCCACCGCGTAGCGCCCGCCGGGAATGGTGGCCAGCGCCGCCGGCGGCGGCGCCGGGTCATCATGGCCGATTTCGACGCAGGCGTCGTAGCGGCATTTTTCCGGCGGCGTATTGCCGGGATCATCCATCGCTACGCCATAAGTGACCCGCCCCAGCAGGCCGTTGTCCCGCATCCAGGGCGCCACGACGCCGCGCCAGAATTCGCCCAATGCCGGTCCAAAGGGGCCGGTGTGGCGCAGGAAGGCGACACGGGCGGGAGCAATTTCGATGGCGCGGACTTTCATGGCAGGCTCCTTATTCGGCAACGGGTGCCGGTGCGTGCTTCTGATGCTTGCGTACCTTGTGGACGATGCGCTTGAGCAGGTGCTCTGCATCGTCCACATAGGTGAACACGGCCGGCACCACCAGCAGCGACAGCAGGGTTGAAGTAATCAGGCCGCCGATCACCGCAATCGCCATCGGCGAGCGGAAGCTCGGGTCGGCGCCCCAGCCCATGGCTAGCGGCATCATGCCGGCGCCCATGGCGATGGTGGTCATCAGGATCGGGCGGCTGCGCTTGTGGCAGGCGTCGACCAGCGCATCGAAGCGGCTCATGCCGTCGGCGCGCGCCAGGATCGCATAGTCGACCAGCAGGATCGAATTCTTGGTCACGATCCCCATCAGCATGATCAGGCCGATCATGGACGGCATCGACAGCGCTTTCTGCGTCACCAGCAGTGCCACGAAGGCGCCGCCGATCGACAGCGGCAGCGCGGCCAGGATGGTCAGCGGCTGCAGGAAGTCGTGGAACAGCAGCACCAGCACGCCATAGATGCACAGCACGCCGATCAGCATGGCGATGCCGAAACTGGCGAACAGGTTCTGCATCTCCTGGGTGTCGCCGAGTTCAGCGCGGGTCACGGTTGGCGGCAGGTTTTTCATTGAAGGCAGCTGGCGTGCTTCTTCGTCCAGCTCACCCAGCGAGCGGCTGCCCAGTTCCACGTCCAGCGTTACATTGCGGCTGCGGTTCAGGCGGTCGATCTGTGCCGGTCCCGAATCCATCGTGATGGATGCGACATTGGCCAGCATGACCGGGCCGTTGCGGCCGGGAACGGTCAGGCGTCCGATGGCATCGAGGTCGGCGCGCACGCTGTCCGGCAGCTTGACGCGGATCGGCACCTGGCGCTCGGCCAGGTTCATCTTGGTCAGCTCGAAGTCGTAATCGCCGGCGGTCGCCACGCGCACCGTTTCGCCGATGGCGTTGGCGGTTACGCCCAGGTCGGCGGCCCTGGCAAAGTCGGGACGCACGATGATTTCAGGACGCACCAGCGAGGCGCTGGAGGTCACGTTGCCGATGCCGTGCAGCGTGCGCAGGTCGCGCTCGACCTTGCGCGCCGAATCAATCAGCGCCACCGGGTCTTCCGAGCGCAGCACGAGCTGCATCTTCACGCCGGTATCCGGCGGACCGACTGTGAAGCGGGCGCCGGGCAGGGCGGACAGCTTCTCGCGGATCATATCGTCGATCTGCGGCATCGATTCCTTGCGGTCGTTGCGGTGCCTGGTAGTGATGGTCAGCACGGCACGGCGCGCTTCGGCAGCGGCGCCGGGCGCGAACGCATCGCCCGAGGAACCGCCGCCAATGGAACTGAACACATTGGTCACCGGCTTCACTTCCATGATGGCCAGGCGTGCACGTTCTGCAATGGCGCGGGTCTCGGCCAGCGTGGAACCCGGCGGCAGTTCCAGGTTGACCATGGTCTGGCCGCGATCGGCCGGCGGCACGAAGCCGGTCGGCAGCAGGCCTACCAGCATGATCGAGCCGATGAAGAAGGCGCCTGCCGCCAGTGCGGTCTTGCCGCGATTGTTCAGGCACCAGCGCATGGTCTTCATGTAGCGCTGCATGATCCAGCCGTCTTCCTGCTGCGCCTTGTCGGTCGCTTTCAGCAGGTGGGCCGCCATCATCGGCGTCAGCAGGCGCGCCACCACCAGCGAAGCCAGCACCGCCAGCACTGCGGCCCAGCCGAACTGCTTGAAGAACTTGCCGGGAATGCCGCCCATGAAGGCGGTCGGCAGGAACACGGCCACCAGGGCGAAGGTGGTGGCGATCACCGCCATGCCGATTTCGTCGGCCGCTTCCATGGCTGCCTGCATCGGTGTCTTGCCCATGTGCAGGTGGCGTTCGATATTCTCGATTTCCACGATGGCGTCGTCCACCAGCACGCCGACCACCAGCGCCAGCGAGAGCAGGGTCACGGTGTTGAGCGTGAAGCCCATCCAGTACATGCCGAGGAAGGCCGGCAGCACGGACAACGGCAGCGCGGACGCGGCCACCAGCGTAGCGCGCCAGTCGCGCAGGAACCAGAACACCACCAGCACGGCCAGGATGGCACCTTCGTACAGCAGTTCCATCGAGCCGGAGAAGTTTTCGGCCACCGGTTCGGCGTTGTCGATCGATTGCGTGATGTCGATGGTCGGATGCGCCTTGCGCAGCTCTTCCACTGCGGCGCGCGCGTCGGCGGCGACCTGGGTTTCGCTGGCGCCCTTGGTGCGGAAGATTTCGAAGGCGACGACCTGCTTGCCGTCCTGGGATGCCTCGGAGCGCGGCTCGGCAATCGTATCGGTCACGTTGGCCACCTGCTCGAGGCGAATATGGCGGCCGTCGCCCAGCGGAATATCCATCTGCGACAGTTCCTGCGCGCTTTTTACGGTGGCGATGGTGCGTACCGATTGCTCGGCGCCGCTGACGTCGCCGCGCCCGCCCGGCGCTTCTTTTTGCACCTGGCGCAGCATGCGCGACACATCCAGCGCCGATACGCGCAGCGCTGCCATGCGTTCGTCATCGAGCTCGACGCGGATTTCGCGGCTCACGCCGCCGACCCGCTTGACCGCGCCAACGCCCTGCACCGACAGCAGCTTCTTGGCGACGGCATTATCCACATACCAGCTGAGGTCCGCGTCGTCGACTTTGGTGCCTTCTTTCGGTGTGACGTTGAAAGCCAGGATCACGCGGCCTGCGGTGGAAACCTTGCTTACCACCGGGTCGCGCATCTCGCCGGGCATGTCGGCACGCACCTGGGTGACCGCATCGCGCACTTCGTTGACGGCGTCGGACAGGTTCTTCTCGAGGATGAATTCGACGGTAATGGTGGCGGTGCCGTCCAGCACCTTGGCATAGATATTCTTCACGCCTTGCAGCGTAGCGACCGAATCTTCGATCTTGCGCGCCACTTCGGTTTCCAGCTGGGCAGGGGCGGCCCCCGGCAGGGACGCTGAAACGGTGACGATCGGCAGTTCGATGTCCGGGAAGTCCTGCACCGGATTGGCGCGGTAGGCCATCCAGCCTGCCAGCGACAGCAGGATGAACAGCATGATTGCCGGAACCGGGTGTTTGATTGAGAGGGCTGAAAAATTCACGGCGCCTCCTTAGCGTGCCGGCTTGATCGGCGTCGAGGCCTGGGCTGGCGCGCCGGTATTGCGCACCAGGTCACCGTCATTCAGGAAGCCCGCGCCGGCAGCCACAATCTGTGCGTCGGGCGCCAAACCGGACAGCACTTCAATGCGCTCGCCGATGCGGCGGCCCGGCTGCACCTTGACCTGGCTCACGCGCTGGTCCTGGTTCAGGCGGAACACGTAGCTGAAGCCATCGCGCACCGTAATCGCCTGCTGCGGCACGGTCAGCGCATCGGAGGCGCCCAGCTCGAACTGGCCGGAAGCGAACATGCCTGCCTTGAATGGCGCCTGCTTGCCGCTGTTCGGCGGCAGGTCGACGTAGACCAGGGCCGAGCGGGTTTGCGGGTCGATGGTCGGCGCCACCATGCGCACCTTGCCGGTCAGTTCGCTGCCGTTGGCGGCCTTCACCACGGCGCTGCCGCCGAGCTTGACGTTGCGCAGGTCGGCCGCGGTGACTTCGGCGCGCCATTCCAGGCGGCCCTGGCGGATCATGCGGAACAATTCGGTGCCGGGGCCTGCGACCGCGCCGACGGTGGCGCTGCGGGCCGAGATCACGCCCGCATCGGGCGCGACAACCCTGGTGTAGCGCAAACGCAGTTCGGCCGAGGCCAACATGGCCTTGGCGGAGGCGGCGCGCGCCTTGGCGGTGGCTTCGGCCGTGGTGTACTGGCTGATTTGCTGGGCGCTCAAGGCGCCGGTGTCTTCAATCGAACGGGCGCGGTCGGCGTTGGCCTTGGCTTCCGCCGCGGCGGCTTCCGCTTCCATCAGCGCGGCCTTGGCCTGCGCCACTTCCGCCTGCGGGGTTTCCGGTGCAAACACGGCCAGCACTTCGCCCTTGGTGACTGCATCGCCGACGTTGACTTTGACGTCGGACAGGCGCAAACCGTTCGATTCGCTGCTGATAATGGCTTCCTGCCAGGCGGCGACGTTGCCGTTGGCGGTAAGACGGATCGGCAGGCTGGTTTTTTGCGGGCGAACGGTGCTGACGGTCAGCGCGGGCTTGGCGGTGGCCGGTTTCTTGTCCTCGGCCATGGCGGAAGGCGCCTGCGCCAGGGCGGCGAGGGCGGCGGCAACGGCGATGGCGGCGACGGCGGAGGGAGTGCGGTGCAGTGGTTTCATAGATTATCCAGTCTCATTGCGCTGCGGGTGCGGTCCAGCCGCCGCCTGCTGCACGGTACAGGGAGATCCAGGCGGCGCTGCGTTCGCGCTCCAGGTTCACCACTGTGTTTTCTGCGGCCAGCCGCGTACGGCGGGCGTCTTCCAGTTCGAGCAGGCTGGCCAGCCCGTTCTTGTAGCGTTCTTCGGTCGCGGTGAAGAAAATGCGGTAGCCTTCCAGCGCGGTCTGGGCATCCCCGGCGCGTTCCTGGGTGCTTTGCAGCGCCACCAGCGCCTGTTCAACTTCGGACACGGCCTGGCGCACGCTGGCCTTGTAGCTCGATACGGCGGCGTCGTAACGGGCGCGTGAAGCATCCACATTGGCGCGGCGCACGCCCCAGTCGATGATCGGCAGGGTCATTTGCAGCGGGCCGATGGTCCAGACATTGGCGCTGATGTCCTGGCCTTCGGCATGCAGGCGGCCGCGCCCGACGGAGCCGGACAGGCCCAGGCGCGGCAGGCGCTCGGCGCGCGCATTGGCGACGTCGTAGCTGGCCGCCGCCACTTCCCGTTCGGCGTTGAACACGTCCGGGCGCTGGGCCAGCAACCGGGCCGGCAGCGAATCGATGGCGACGCCGGCGGCCGGTGACAGCACGGCATTGGCCGCGCTGTCGGCCAGGCGCGCGCGCAGGTCCGGTTCCGCGATGGCGGTCAGCGCCACCAGCACTTTCAATTCGCTGTCGCAGGCGGCGCGCTGGGCTACTGCACGGTTATTGCCATCGGCGGCGCTGGCGCGGGCCAGGGCGTTGGCCGACGTCGACTGGAAGCCGGCCTTGGTCGTGATGTCGGTCAGGCGCGCGGTATGGGTGCGCGATGCTGCGTCCATGCGGGCCACGGTCGACAGCTTTTCGCAGGCGCGCAGGCTGTAATACTGGTTGGCCGTTTCAGCCGCCACGCTGACGCGGGCTTCGTGCCAGCCCGCCTGGGCGCCTTCATGGCGCGCGATGGCGGCATTGCGGCGCGCCCGGCCGCCGCCGAACAGGTCGATTTCCCACTGGGCCTGGGCCAGCAGCTGGGTGGTGGTATTGCTTGGCGCGCTGGCGGACTGCTGGCTCATGCGGGTTGACGTCAATACGCCGGTCAGCGAAGGGGCGAGGGCGGCGCCGGCGGCGGTGCGCTCGGCGCTGGCTGCGGCAAAGCGCGCCTGGGCGCTGGCAATGGTGGGGCTGGCCGCCTGGGCGGCTTCAATCAATTGCACCAGCAGCGGGTCGGACTGGCGCTGCCACCAATCAGCCAGTTCGCCGGTGCTGCCGTTATGCGGCAGCGGGGCCTGCCATTGTTGCGGCGCATCCGCCGCGACCTTGTTCGCCGGTCCGGTGATGCCGCAGGCGCTTAGCGCCAGCATGGCCACCACCGATAGCGGGACCTGATATCTCTTCATGCCGTCCTTTCATTTTGCGCAACGTGAATTAGAGCATACAAATCAAACTATTAACATCCTGATACAAAGGAGTCTTTGCCCTCAATTCGGCGCCTAGCGTATAAAGAAAGCTCTGCGAATCATTGTATTGGGACGACATCATGCGAGGCTGGATACTCGGCGCCGTGCTAGCGGCGCTACCCCAAGCTGCCCTGTGGGCGGCGCCGCTGGCTGGCGAGCAGGCTGCTATCCATGTCCTGAACCGGCTGGCATACGGGCCGCGGCCTGGCGACATCGAGCGGGTGCGCCAGGCCGGCGTGCAAGCCTATATCGATGAGCAACTCAAGCCGCCGCCCTTGCCCGTGGAGCTGGCCCAGCGGCTGGACAAGCTGGAAACGCTGCAACTGAGCGCCGGCGACGCGCTGGAACGATTCCAGGAAGCACGAAATGGCGACAAAGGCGAGCGCCGCGAGGTGGTGCAGCAGATGGCGTCTGAAGCCGCCGAAGCCCGCCTGCTGCGCGCCATCGACAGCCCGCGCCAGCTGGAAGAAGTGATGGTTGACTTCTGGTACAACCATTTCAACGTATTTTCGGGCAAAGGGCAGGATCGCGCGCTGGTCACCAGCTATGAGCGCGACGCGATCCGTCCATACGTGTTCGGCTCCTTCCGCCAGATGCTGGGCGCCACGGCCCATCATCCGGCCATGCTGTTCTACCTGGATAACTGGGTCTCGAAGGCCGGCGGCCTGAATGAAAACTATGCGCGCGAGCTGATGGAGCTGCACACGCTGGGCGTGGACGGCGGCTATACGCAGAAGGACGTGACCGAACTGGCGCGCATGCTGACCGGCTGGACCTACCGTCCCAAGCGCGATGCCCGGTTTGCGTTCGATCCGCGCCGCCACGACAACGGCACCAAGACCTGGCTGGGCAAGCCGGTGAGCGCGCGCGGCGAGGCCGAAGGCGAGTATGCGCTGGACGTGCTGGCGGTGCATCCGGCCACCGCGCGCAATATCAGCCGCAAGCTGGCGCAGTATTTCGTGGCCGACCAGCCGCCGCCTGCCCTGGTGGAGCGCATGGCGCAGGGCTGGATCGCCAGCAAGGGCGATATCCGCGCCGTGCTGCGCACCCTGTTTGCCAGCCCGGAATTCATGGACCAGCAGTACGCCGGCGCCAAGTTCAAGACGCCGTACCAGTACGTGGTCTCCGCCTCGCGCGCGGCCGCCATGCCGCTGCCCGAAGTGAAGCCGCTGGTGGGCATCCTGAACCGCCTCGGCATGCCGCTGTACGGCTGCCAGACGCCGGACGGCTACAAGAATACCGAAGGCGCCTGGCTTAATCCGGATGGCCTTAGCCGCCGCATCAGCTACGCGCTGGCGCTTTCTGCCGGCGCCGATGCCGACAAGGTGCAGGAGGCGCTCGGCACGTCGGTATCCAGGCAGACCGCCGCCACCGTCGCCGGCAGCAACGAGCACCTGCGTGCCGCCATGCTGCTCGGCAGCCCCGATTTCATGCAACGCTAACGGAGCGCGCCATGCAACGACGCCAATTCCTGAATGCCTTTGCCGCCAGCGCCGGCCTGCTGCTGCCGCTCGGCCCCGATGCCTGGGCAGCCACCATGGCGCCGGGCAGCACCTCGCCGACCGCGAAAAAACTGATCGTTGTCATGCTGCGCGGCGCGGTGGACGGTTTGCACGTGGTGGCCCCGGTGTCCGACCCCGAATATGCGCGCCTGCGCCCGAATATCGCGCTGGCCAAACCGGGCGCCGAGGACGGCGCGCTGAACCTGGATGGCTACTTTGGCCTGCACCCCGCGCTGGCACCGCTAATGCCGCTGTGGGAGCAGAAGAAGCTGGCTTTCGTGCACGCCAGCGGTTCGCCCGATGCCAGCCGTTCCCACTTCGACGCGCAAGACTATATGGAATCGGCCACGCCGGGGGTGAAGAGCACGCAGGATGGCTGGATGAACCGCCTGCTGGGCGCCCTGCCGGGCGACACCACGCCGACGCGGGCGCTCAGCATCGGGCCTGTGATGCCGCGCGTGCTTGCCGGTGCGCTGCCGGCCACCAACCTGGCCAACGGCGCGGCCGGCACGCGATCCACGCCGCTCGACCGGCCGCAGATTGCGAAAGCCTTCGACGCGCTGTATGCCGGCAATGAGCGCTATGGCAAGGTGTACCAGGCCGGCCGCCAGGCCCATGAAGAGGTGATGGCCGCGGCCAACAGCGGCATCATGTCCGAAATGCAGGCCGCCGATAATGGCGCCCCGCTGCCGAACGGCTTCCCCGACGATGCCGGCCGGCTCGCCACGCTGATGCGCAATAACCAGAATATCCAGCTCGCCTTCATTGCACTGGGCGGCTGGGACACCCACGCCAACCAGGGCGCTGGCACCGGGCAGCTTGCCAACCGGCTGCAGCCGCTCGGGCAAGGGCTGGCAACCCTGGCGCAGCGCCTTGGCCCGCTGTTCGACGATACGGTGATCGTGGTGATGTCCGAATTCGGCCGCACCGCGCGCGAAAACGGCAATCGCGGCACCGACCATGGCCATGGCAACGCCATGTGGCTGCTGGGCGGGAAAGTCCAGGGCGGCAAGGTGGCCGGCGAATGGAAAGGCCTGGCCGACGCCCAGTTGAACGAAGGGCGCGACTTGCCGGTCACCACCGATTTCCGCCACGTGCTGGCCCATGTCGCCGAGCGCCACCTGCGCCTGCCTGATAGCGCGCTGGCGCGGACTTTCCCCGGCCTGCCGTCCGGTGCGCGCTTGCAGTTGCTGGCTTAGTCCGCAAGCACCCCGAGCTGGCGCAGGAAGGCGAGGTTGTCTTCGATGTGCCAGTTATCGGTAATGCGGCCGCCGGCAATGCGGTAGATGTCGGTGGCGATGAAGTCGATCGCCTGTCCCCTGCCTTGCACGCCTTTGAAGCTGCCGGTGAAATGGCCGCGAAAGCGCAGGTGCACGACTGCGCGGTCGCCGCTGACGATCAACTGTTTGATGTCGGCGCGCATATCGGGTACGGCGCCGCGCACGAAGGCGGAAGCGGCCAGCGGGCCCGGCAAGCCCTGGGCGCGGCCGGGCGGCAGGGTGCGGTCGGTGAAGCCGGGCGCCAGCGCGGCGCGCGCCATTGCCTCGTCGCCGCTGTTCCAGAACGATGCATAGCGGCGGGCTGCGAGTACGCTGGCTTCAGCCAGTGCTGCCGGCAGCGAGGGATCGACGAATTGCGTGCGCGGGCGGACCAGTTGCGGGTCCGGCGCGGCGTGCGAGGCGGTCATCGCGAACGCGGCCAACAGCAGGGCAGTAGCGTGTTTCATATTATCTCCTGTGGAAAGGATCTCATGCTATCCGCTTGGGAATCGCTAAAATAGCGCCTGACAACGAATACATATTTTCCAATTCGCGGAGAATGACGATGCTAGACGACTTGCCTGCGCTAAGGGCCTTTGCGCAGATTGTTGCCGCAGGCAGCATGTCTGCCGCCGCACGCGAACTCGCGCTGCCGCTATCGGTGGTGAGCAAGCGCCTGGCGCAACTGGAGAAAAACGTCGGCCTGCGGCTTTTGCAGCGCACCACCCGGCGCCAGACGCTGACATCCGAGGGCGCAATGTTCCATGCGCGTGTCTTGCGCATCCTGGAGGAGGTGGCACAGGCGGAGTCCCTGCTCACGCATAGCCGGCGCGAGGTGGAGGGCCTGCTGCGCCTGAGTGCTCCCGCTGAACTGGGGCGGCAGTATATCGTGCCGATTGTTGCCGGTTTCCAGCGCCGGCATCCCGCCCTGCAAGTGCAGCTCGAATTGACCGATACCGTGGTGAACCTGCTGGAAACCGGCCAGGATATGGCGATTCGCTTCGGCAACGTGGCAGATCCCAACCTCGTCGTGCGCAGGCTGGCCCCGAATTTTCGCGTACTGTGCGCCGCACCGTCCTACCTGGCACAGCATGGCACACCGGCACGTCCTGCTGAGCTAAGCGCGCATCGCTGCATCCTGATCGGCGACAGCAGTCGGGCTGATTGGCGCTTCGAAGGCACGGAATCGGCCAGCGTGCGCGTGGCGGCCACCTTCCTCACCAATGACGGCCAGGCCGCGCACGCACTGGCGCTACAAGGTTCTGGCTTGGTAGTAAAATCGATCTGGGATGTAGGCGATGACCTGCTGGCCGGGCGCTTGCAGCGCCTGTTGCCACAGCACAGCATGCCAGCCGCGCCGCTGCAGGCGATTTTGCCGCACGGCCGCAACTTGCCGCTTCGGGTTCGCCTCTTCCTCGATTACTTGCAGGCAGGCCTGACGGCTGCATGGCGTTGGGACGCGGTTGGGGACAAGAATGCTGAAATTTCTTTGGAAGCTGACCAGCGCCGATGAGCGCTCGGAGAACACACTGGGCATGGCAGCCGCAGTGTTCAGCCTGCTTGCGCTGGGTTGGCTGGTGCTGGCTTAACGCGCCGGACCATGGTGATGGCGGCTGCGGTATCCGCGCAGCCAGTGCCAGCCGAATGGGCCGAGCAGGACGACACCCAATAACAGGTGCAGCAGCGCTGCGATCGTTCCCGCTTGTTCTTCGCCCAGGTAGTAGACCGCTACTGCGCTCATGCACAGCAGCACCAGCAAGGAACCCAGGAACAAGCCACTGCCGCGATGCTTCCTGCGGCGCCAGCCTGCACGCATATGCAGGCTCCATAAAGATCCGGTAAATGCCGCCAGGCCGAAGCCGCCGGCCGCATGCAGCATGGCGGTGTAAACGCGTGCGCCGCCAGGCAGCCGCCAGGGCAGGTCCATCTCGGCTCGCATGACCAGGGTGCCGGGCGCCAGCAGCAAGCCGGTGGCCAGCATCAAGAGCATTGCGCCTATCAGTGCTCGCAGGAACCAATGCGGATAGCCTTTCATGCCAATCGTCCTCGCAGGCGTTCCAGCAGCTGCTTGCGTGAATCGCCAGGTGCGATGGCGGCCACCTTGGTCAATGCGTCGGCGCGCCACGCGCTGCGGGCCAGTACCGACCAGACGCCTTGTTGCGGCGCCAGCCCGATGGGACCGATAATGTCTGAAGGGAAGGAATCGCTGGGCACAGCGGCCACCTGCGAACTGGCGAAAGCAGCGTTGCGCAGCACGCCGCAAGGCTGTACGCCGCCATCCTCGCCACGCAGGGCGAGCGGCAATTCGATGTCGCCGAAGACGCGGATATCTCCGCCGGCATTGACCCAGCCGGTGGGGGCGCCTGCGCCGCGCATCGCACGGCACGCGAGGTCGACGGCGAAACCCTTGGCAATCCCATCCAGCACCAGGCGCACCGGGCGCCGCAGGCGGACTGCGCCCGGACGCAGCTCCACATCCTGCGCCGAACCGCGCTCCAGCGCCGGCAAGCCGCCATGGTCGGGCAGGCTGCCGCGCCTTACTTGCGCGCCGCCGACGGTAAAGTCGAAATAGCCGCCGCTGGCCAGCATCAGACCGCGTGCAAGGTGCAGCAGGCGCACGGTATGGCCATGCACGGCCACCCAGTTGCCATTGCTGCCGTTGATGCGCGACAGCTCGCTGGACGGGTCCTGGAAGCTCCAGCGCTGTTGTGCCAGCGCCAGGCTGTCGAACGCCGCGTCGAGGGCGGGCAGGCCCGCGCTGGCGCTGGCACCCGCCTCGACGAAAGTGCCCAGTGCAGGGCGCATGCGGCGTACGACGCCCATCACGCCTTGAGGAACATCTGCTGGATCACCAGCAGGCGCTTGACGCCATCCGTCACATTGCGGCACGACAGGGTAGCGCCGCTGATGTTCTGGATATCCTGGTCCAGTTTGAAAGGATCGGAGACTGACTTGCCCGTGAACTGCTTGCGCCACGATTGCTCGCGCACCTGGCCGCCATGCGTTTCCCGGTAGCTCATGATCTCGATGCCGAGCACCTTGCCGTCTGCCCCGATGGCGGTGGCGTAGGTAATGAACTCGTGCTTGCCGATCACTTCATCGACCATCAGCCAGCCTTGCAGCTTGCCGTTCTTTTCGGCGCGCCACAGTTTCATTTCGTCGTTGCGCTGGCGCACGCCGGCAGCGGCCTTGATGCGGTCGCGCTGCTCGCTGCTGAACTTCAGCGCCTGCTCGCTGAACTGGGCGCCTGGAAACAACTGTTCCTGCGCCTGCGCCACCGTCAGGTAGTCGGTAGCGTATGCGGTAGGGCCAGCCAGCACCGCAACGGGAAGGAACAAGGCATTCCAGCGATGTGCACTCATGGTGGGCTCCTTAGAAGTTGTAGCCGACCTTCAGGCGCAGCTCGTTTTTGGTGCGCTCGATCAGATGCAGCTGTTTTGCCGGCTGGCCGTCGTAACGCTCGCCGCCGCCGCGCAATTGGCGGAACACGGTCAGGGTCGCCCACCATTGCTTGCCGCCGTAATGCAGCGAAGGACCGCCGAAAACAGACCAGCGTTCCTGGCCAACTTCGGTTTCGTACTCGTTTTCGAACAGCGCTTCCACACCGGCATACCAGCCTGGCGCGAAACGGTAGGACAGGCCGGTGCCGATCTTTGTCGAGATTTCCATCTCAGGATCGGCAGGCCACTCGAAATCTTCCGGCAGGTCCGCAATCGCTTTGCGTTTTTCGTGCGCGGCGCGCAGGCCGATATTGCCAACCCAGGTCAGCTGGCCTTCCAGGAAGTATTTCTGTGCCTGCAGCTGCGCTTCGAATTCCAGTTCGCGCTTGCGCTGCCCCGAATGCACATCGAGGCGGCCATATTCGACGGAGGTGTAGGCGGACAGGCCGAAATCGTCCTTGGCCGGGCTGAGGAAGTTGTATTTGGCGGCGACTTCAAAGCCCTGCAGGCGCAGGTTGGAGTCGATGTCTTTCGGCAGGTAGCCGTTGATCAGCAGGCCCTGGCTCTTGACGGCCAGGCCGTTCACTTCAGCCGATACCTGGAAGCGGTCAGTTACGCCGTATTCGACTTCGGTCTTGGTGTCGAGCGCACGGTAATGGCCAGTGCCCTTGTTGTTGCGCTGGGTGACCCACTGGTAAAACTCGCCGCTGCCTTTTGGCAGGACTTCGGAGCCGCGGACATAGCCGAACAGGTTTTCATCCGCTACAGCGGGCAAGGCGGCAGCCAGCAGGCCGGCAGCCAAAAAGACATGATTGCGCATTGAACTGGTTTGATAAAGTTGAAAAATGCGCAATCATAAATGCGAATCATTATCATTTCAAGTGAGGGAAACCCTTAATCGTGCAGCAGCGCCTCGATTGCGGCGACCAGTTGCTGCGGGTCGAGCGGGTGTGATAGCAAGCTGCGGCGGCGGCCCGCTCCCAAGCCACCCAGGTCATCCTCGTCGTCGGGACGAATCACCAGCACTGGCAGGCCGGGAGCCATTTCCAGTGCATCCCTCAGGAAGGACAGTCGGCCAGCCTCCAGCATTCCCAGTTCGCACAGCACCAGGTGGTAGGAGTGGCCGCCCATCAGGGCGCCGGCATCCATCGGATTGGATACCGTGCTGACCGTGTAGCCGCTATGCGCCAGGATGGCAGCGACCAGGCCGGCATTCTCGGGTGCGGCGTCGAGCAGCAGCACGTGGGCTCGCGCGGCCGGCGCCATAGGCGGCGCGGCGTCGGGCTGCGCGGCAGCAGGCGCGGGTGCAGGCGGCGCGCTGCCGGAACGCAGGTGCGCAGGCAGGAAGGACTCCAGTGCCGGAATCAGGACGTCCGGCTCCAGCGATTTTGGCAGGCAGCCGGAAAAACCGGCGCGGCGCAAGGCCGCGCAACCGTCGGTGACGGGCAGGGCGCTGGCAGCCAGGACCGGGATTGCTTGCGTGGCCGGCTCGGCGCGCAGCCGCGCCACCACGCCCAGGCCATCCAGCTTGGGCAGGTGCAGGTCGCTCAGGATCAGGTCGGGTTTCTCGCTGATGGCCATCGCCACACCCGTTTCACCGTCGGTGGCGCACAAGGGGCGATGGCCGAAAGCCTGCAGCAAGTACGTCATCAGGTCCATATTGGCCTGGTTGTCTTCGATGATCAGGATGCGTGCCGACATTTGAGTGCGAGCGTGAAGGTGCTGCCTTTGCCAAAGTCGCTGCTGAAGAACAGCGAACCGCCGAGGAGGTTGGCCAGGTTCTGGCTCAGGTAAAGGCCAAGGCCAGCGCCTTCCGCATGCCGGGTCGAGGTGCTATCCAGTTGCGAGAACGCCAGGAACAGCTTGGCCTGGTCTTCTTGCTTGATGCCGCTGCCGCTGTCGGTCACGCTGAACTCCGTGATCACCGCCTGCTCGTCGTCGGTGCGCTGCCTGAGCGCCAGTTTGACCATGCCTTTCTCGGTGAACTTGATGGCGTTGTTGGCCAGGTTGATCAAGATCTGCGCCAGTGCGCGGCGGTCGGTTTGCAGGGTGATCGGCTGCTGCGGCATTTCAATGAGGACCTCCAGGCCCTTCTGTCCGGCTAGCGGGCGCAGGGTATCGGCCACTTCGCCCATCAGCTGCTGGCATTGCACCGGCTCCACCGTCAGCGTAACTTTGCCCGCTTCGATCTTGGCCACATCGAGGATGTCGTTGATCAGGGACAGCAGGTGGCGCGCGCTGTTGCGGATGGTGTTGAGCTGGCGATCCTGTTCATCGGTCAGCGGGCCGGGGAGCTTCATCAGCAGCGCGCCGGTAAAGCCGATGATGGCGTTCAGCGGCGTGCGCAGCTCGTGCGACATATTGGCAATGAAGGCCGACTTCATGCGGCTCGCTTCGGCCAGCTCCAGGTTCTTCAGCGCGATTTCGCGGTTGATGGTTTCCAGTTCGCCCGCATGGTGGGCCAGGCGCATATTCAGTTCGATCACCTGCCGTTCGCGCGCCTGCAGCTCGCTGTTGACCTGCACCGCCTGCTCGTAAGTCGAAATCAGCAGGTCGAGGATCTGCTGGCGTTCAGCGTTGATGAAGTGCTTCTGGTCGCCCAGGTAGAGGGCGATGCCGACCTCCATGCTGGAATTCTTGCGCAGCTTCTGGTTGACCAGCATCTGGCCGATGCGGTTCAGCAGGTAGTCTTCGGCGTAGGGCTTGCGGATGAAGTTATCGGCGCCGCATTCGATGCCGCGGATGATGTCCTTGGGATCGGTCAGCGAGGTGACCAGGATGACCGGGATGTCGCGCAGGGCAGGGTCGGCCTTGATGGCGCGGCACAGTTCATAGCCGTTCATCTCGGGCATGACGATGTCGGACAGGACCAGATGCGGCTTGTGTTCGTGGATCTCGCCCAGGGCCAGTTTACCGTTGGCGGCCACCCGGGCGTGGTAGCCCGAGGACCTGATCAGCCGCCGCAGGCGCTCGGCCTGGGTCGGACTGTCCTCCACGATGAGTATTTCCAGCTCATCGGGCGCGATATCGTAGCTGGAGTCCAAGTCACCTCCAAAATGGTTGGGTGATCAGACTATACCGTTTTTTCACCCGCCTTGGAAACCGCCGTCACGATAGGTGATGACCAGTGTGTCGCGGTGGCCATGATCGGCCACGGGCTGGATCGGGGTCGATTCATGAATGACAGCCGCGTCGTCCAGCAGCAGCATGGTCCATGGCTCGGTCATGGTGAAGCGTTTGCCGTTCGGGCCATCGGCCTCGAACACGCGGGTCTCGCCGCCCTTGATGCCGTGGCGTCCAACCAGCAGCACTGCCACGAAGTCGACGCCGTCGCGGTGGGCGCCCTCCGGGGTGGGACGGCCGATGCCATCGGTGGTGTCGATGCGGAACTGGTGGGCTTCGACGTACCAGGGATGCTGGCCGCGCACCTGGGCGCAGGACTGGCCGATGGCGGCGAGCAGCTTGCTCCAGGCCGGGTTGGCGACGGTCTCCGCTGCCACAGGTTCGAACAGCCGGCGCATGCCGCCGTGCAGGGCGTTGTATTCGACCGGCTGCCAATGGGCGCGGTGTTCGGTCTGGTCCAGCGCCAGGCCGTCCTGCACGAAGCAGGAATGGCGGCGGCGGCGATAGCGGCCGCCGTCTTTCAGGTAGTTGTCCGTGGCCAGGTCGTCCCAGCTTGGGACCAGGGAATTCAGTTCATCCAGGGTGCAGCCAGCCAGGCTGGCCACGTCGGCCGGCTTGAGCAGGGCGTAGCCGGCGCTGCGCAGGGTGTGGATCAATTGGGGCAAGGGCGTCATCATGCCCTTTATTGTACTTAGAATATGCAATTCAGGCTGAGGCGGAAAGACCTGGCCTCGACCGGGTGGAAATGGATGCCGGCACTGGGCCCGGATTCGCCCTTCAGGCGCGACTCGTAGAAGTAGTCGATGGCCGATACCCGGCGGTTGGCCAGGTTGAAGGCTTCCAGCTCCAGCGTGGTGCGGGCGGCCAGCTTGTAGGCCAGCCGGCTGTTGACGATGGCGCTGGCTTTCGAGCGCACCGAATTATCCTCCACCAGCGGGCGCGGGCCGAACCAGCGCAGGCGCAGGGCGCCCGACCAGGGGCCGGCCGGGGTAAAGGTGGCGGCCAGTTGGGCCACGCCTTCGACCGCACCCGGGATGCGGTCGCCTTCGGGCGCCGCATGTTGCAAGCGGCCGCGCGCAAAGGCCAGGTCGGCATCCAGCGACAGCCATTTGAACGGCTTGTAGTAGTTGGAAAACTCGATGCCGTAGCGGCGGCTCGGGCGGCCCGCTTCGGTGCTGCCGGCGTCGCCCAGGTAGACCAGTTCCGAATCGAAGTCCAGGCGGTACAGGGCCAGGACCGTCTGCAGGCCTTTGACTGCTTCGCTACGCAAGCCCAATTCGAGGCCGCGCGAGCGGGCCAGGGGCGTGGCCGGATCCTGCGCCTGCGTCACGCCGCGCGCATCGTTGCTGTGGAAGCCGCGGCCGGCGTTCAGGTAGAACTCGGAACGCGACCAGGGGCCGAAGGCCAGGCTGATGCTCGGGCTGGCCAGGGTTTTGTCGGCGCGCGCATCGCCAACTGCAAAGCGGTAGCGGTCCAGCCGCACGCCGGCCTCGCCGCGCAGCCACGAAGTCACGCGCAGGCGCTGCTGCAGGTAGAGGGCGGCGCTGGTTTCGACGATATGGTCGGCGCGGACGGTCGCCAGCACTTGCCGCGCTTCCGTGCGCTGCAAGGCGTTGAAGATATTGTCGTTCTGCGCCTGCAGGCCCAGCGTGGTGCTCCAGGCCATGTCGTCCATATGGTCATGCCAGCTATGGCTTAGGTCGAAGCCGCTGGTGACGCGGCGGTCGGGCTGGGCGAACTGGTCGCCATGCACCGGGTCGTCGAGGAAATAGGTGAAGTTGGAGAACAGCTCGAGCCGGTTGTTGATGATGTAGGCGTTGGCACGGCTGGTCTGCTTGTCGTCGCTGCGGGCCCAGCCGGCGGACAGGCTGAAACGGCGCGCCAGGCCGCCATCGGTCGGGTCGATGCCGTCAAAGCGGCCCAGCAGGCCGCTGTCCACTGCGCGTTGCGGGATCTGGTCGGTCGCATTCCATGCGCCGCGATACGCCATGGCGGTGATGGCGTAGCCGTTGTTGGCGAAGCCCTCGCTGTAGCGCAGCACCGCGTTCAGCTTGCGATAATTGTCGCCGCGTGTATACGGGCCGTCGCTGTGCACGGTCTCCAGCGCATACAGCCACGCTCCACTGGCGCCGGATTCGCGCGAGCCGGCCAGCAGGGCGCGGCCATAGCCGTTCTGCCCCGCCGTGGTGCTGGCCTGGTCCTGTGGCAAACGGCTGGAATAATGGATTGCAGTGGCGCCGGCTGAGGAAAAATCGCCGCTGCCGGCGTTGTACGGCCCCTTGCTGTAATCGAGCCGCGCCACCAGTTCAGGGATGATGAAATTCAGGTCGGTCCAGCCCTGGCCGTGTGCATGGCTGCGCTGGTTGACCGGCATGCCGTCCACCGTGGTGCGCAGGTCGGTGCCGTGATCGAGGTTGAAACCGCGCAGGTAGAACTGGTTGGCCTTTCCTTCGCCGCTATGCTGGCTGGCGACCAGTCCGGGCGTTGCTTCCAGCAATTCGCCCGGACGGTAAATGGTGCGCGCCTCGAGCTGGCGCTGCGTCACGCTGCCCATGCCGGCGGAATCGGCTACGCCAACCTGGCTGGCGCGCGCGCCTTCGACCAGCACGCGCTGCGTGAAAGGATCATCGGCATAAGCCGCGGCGGGCGCAAGCAGGCATGCACATGCCAGTGCTGTTCGCCGCTTAGGGGAGCGGCTGTTCACGGCAATCGCGGTTGAAAACGATGGAAGCCGGCGGGCGGCCCGGAGCGCTGACGTTGACGTTGTTGACTTGTTGCGGCAGGAAGTCAGTCAGCATGCCATCCAGCAGCACGGCACCCGGCGGCAGTGCGGTTTTTTCGATCTCCTGGAACACGGTGATGCTGTCGACATTGGCTTGCATGCCGACCCAGTGCAGCGCCACAGGCTTGCCGTTGACGCTGATGCGGAACTGCTTTTCGAGGTAGCGACGGAACACGGCCTGATCCTCCTCCAACCCAAGGTCGAACTGGCGCTGGTACAGGTTCATCAGCAGCGCTTCCACGTCATGCGCCGTGTAGGTATGCACCACCTCCGTGCTGCCCGTGCGTTGGTTGAAGCTGATCTCCGTCAAGCCGACGTGAAAATTATGGGCTTGCGCGGCTGCGCTGCACCAGAGCAGCGCAGCCGCCAGGACTGCTTTAAAGCGGATCATCACTTGGCTTCAGTTTCCGCGTCCTGCTTCTTCTTCAGCGGAGTGTTGAAGTCCTTCATCATGTTATCCGGCTGGTGCGACTTGAACAGCTCCAGGCGCGAAGGCGTTATCTTGCGCGGCCAGGCGTTGTTCGACTGGTCGATGTCGGCGGTTTCCCAGTACGGGTCATGTACCAGCGACACCAGCGGCTCGTCGGTCACGATGACCTTGGTGATCTTCTTCGGCGAGTAGCGCCACACTTCGGCAGGAACGCGCTCGATGTACTTTTTGCCCGACTTCAGCTCGAGCTGCAGGACCAGCGGGGTCACCAGGCCGCCCAGGTTCGAGAAGTCCACCAGGTACAGGTGCTTGCCCTGTGCCAGCAAGTCCTTTTCCCACTGTTCCAGGTCGTTGGTCGACTCGGAAAACTTGTTGCGGTCGGCGTTGGTGACGGTGAACTCGTCGTGTTCGTTGTAGAAGTCCTTCAGGGCAGGCTGCTCGTCCACCTTGTGCACCATGCCTTTGTTGCGCTGGTCGATGATGGAGACCGGCTCCGCATCACGCTGCGCCTTCTTCCAGGCTTTTTCCGTTTCAGGATTTTTGGTGCTGACGCCGTATTCGCTGATGCCATCGATCGACACGTCCACCGCATCGGTGGTGTAGAACCAGCCGCGCCAGAACCAGTCAAGGTCGGTACCCGAAGCGTCTTCCATGGTGCGGAAGAAGTCGGCCGGGGTAGGGCGCTTGAATTTCCAGCGGCGCGCATATTCGCGGAAGGCGTAGTCGAACAGCTCACGGCCCAGCACTGTTTCGCGCAGGATGTTCAGCGCCGCGGCAGGCTTGGCGTAGGCGTTATTCCCGAACTGGAGCAGCGACTCCGAGTTGGTCATGATCGGCACCTGGTTCTTGGAACGCATATAGTCGACGATGAAGCGCGGATCGCCGCGGCCGGCCGGGTAGTTGTCTTCCCAGGCCTCCTGCGCCAGCGACTGCACGAAGGTGTTCAGGCCTTCATCCATCCAGGTCCACTGGCGCTCGTCGCTGTTGACGATCATCGGGAAGTAGTTGTGGCCGACCTCGTGGATGACCACGCCGATCAGGCCATATTTGGCGCGCTTGGTGTAGGTGATTTCGCCGGTCTTCTTGTCCTTCACAGGGCGCGGGCCGTTGAAGGAGATCATCGGGTACTCCATGCCGCCCACCGGGCCGTTGACGGAAATCGCGGTCGGGTATGGGTAATCCAGGCTGTACTTGTTGTACTGCTCGATGGTGTGGATGATGGCTGCGGTCGAATACTTCTCCCACAGCGGATTGCCTTCCTTCGGATAGTAGGACATGGCCATCAGGTTGCTGCCGTCCTTCTTGTAGCCCTGTGCATCCCAGATGAATTTGCGCGAGGAGGCCCAGGCGAAGTCGCGCACGTTTTTGGCCTTGAAGTGCCAGGTCTTGCTGCCCTTGGCCTGGTTCTTCTCGGCTTGCTCGGCTTCGGCCTGAGTCACGATGACAACCGGCGTCTTGCTGGTGCGGGCCTTGGCCAGGCGGTCGCGCTGGCTTGCGCTCAGCACCTCGTTCGGATTTTGCAGCTCGCCGGTGGAGGCCACGATGTGGTCGGCCGGCACGGTGATTTGTACGTCGTAGTCGCCGAATTCCAGCGTGAACTCGCCGGAACCCAGGAACTGCTTGTGCTGCCAGCCGTACACGTCGTAGTAGGCCGCCATGCGCGGGAACCACTGGGCGATTTCGAACAGCGCGTTCTTGTCTTCGGCGAAGTATTCGTAGCCGGACCGGCCGCCAAGTACTTTCTGCTCATTGATCTTGTAGGTCCAGTCGATGGAGAAGTTGAACTTCTCGCCCGGCTTCAGCGGCTGCTGCAGCTCGATGCGCATCATGGTGCGGTTGATCGTGGTCTTCAGCGGCGCGCCGCCGGGACCCTTGACGGAAGCGATCTTGAAGCCGCCGTCGAAGTCGCGGCCGGCCAGGATGTTGCGCAGGCCATCGTACTTCATGCCTTCTTCATCGCTCTTGGCACGGCCCCAGGCTTCGCGCGAAGGCGCGGTCATGGTCATGCGGGCATCGGAATCCGATTTGTAGATGTTCTGGTCGAGCTGCAGCCACAGGTAATGCAGGGTGTCCGGCGAGTTATTGTGGTAAGTGACCTGGCCGCTGCCCGAAATGGCGCGGTTGGCCTCATCCAGCGTGGCGCGGATCGTGTAGTCCGCACGCTGCTGCCAATAGGCATGGCCCGGAGCCCCGGAGGCGGTACGGTACTGATTGGCGGCAGGCAGCAGCTCCTCGAGCTGGCGGAATTTGTCATCGAATGGATCGGCAGCGAAAGCCGTCGCCGTCAGGCAGAGTGCGGCAACACCGAATTGAAAGCGTTTCATCGAATCCCCAGGCTTGTTGTAATAAATGCTGGGCTATTCTAGAGAGCTTTTCCCTACGACATTTCGTTTATTTGTAAAAAACCTGAAACATCCGTTGTGAAAGTCGGGGTCAGCTCCGGCAATCGGACATTCGCGCAGCGAATGTCCGATTGCCGGAGCTGACCCCGACTTTCATCTTTCACTTCAGGCGGTATTTCAGCTCTTCACCAGCCTGGCGCATGGCGGTCTTGGTGCCGGGTACGTTGCTCAGCACGTTCAGCAGGCCGAAATCGTGGATCATGCCGTTGTAGCGGATGGTGGTGGTTTCGACACCGGCGGCATCGAGTTTTTTGCCATAAGCTTCGCCTTCGTCGCGCAACACGTCGAATTCGGCGGTCTGGATCAGGGTGGGCGGCAAGCCTTTCAACTGCTCGCTCGAAGCCTGCAAAGGCGATGCGTAGATCTCCTTGCGTTGCGCCAGGTCGGTCGTGTAATTGTCCCAGAACCATTTCATGGCATTACGGGTCAGGAAGTGGCCATCGGCGTATTGCTGGTACGACGCGTTGTCGAAATTGGCGTCGGTGACCGGCCATAACAGGACCTGGGCGCGCAGCTTGGGCTGGCCCTGGTCTTTCGCCATCAGCGCCACGACCGCTGCCATATTGCCGCCGACGCTATTGCCGGCCACTGCGAGGCGGGAGCCGTCGACATTTATTTCCTTGCCATTCCTGGCGACCCATTTGCTTGCGCCATAGGCTTGCTTGATTGCCACGCCATAGCCGGCTTCCGGTGAAGGGGTGTAATCAACAAACACTGCAGCGGCGCCGGAATTCACCACCAGGTCGCGCACCAGGCGTTCATGGGTGGGAAAATCGCCCAAAACCCAGCCGCCGCCGTGGAAGAACATGAAGACCGGCAGCGCGCCTTTGGCGCCGGCGGGACGCACCACGTGCAGCTTGATCTTTTCGCCGTCGACTTCGATTACCTTTTCGGAGACGTCGGCGGCCGGCAGCTTGGCGCCTTTCTGCGCGCCCACCAGGACCTGGCGGGCATCGGCAGGGCTCAGCGACTCGAGCGGCGCGCCGCCTTCGATGGCTTTCAGGAATTGCGCGGTATGCGGTTCGACGCCCGGCAGGCTGGCGGCGAAAGCGGAACCGGCGAAGAGGGTAAGGGCAGATGCGGCGATAACGGTTTTCATGGTCAAGCTCCTTTAGTTAACGATTAAATAGCGTACTACTTAATTGGTTTTAAAAAATGTCCACCTTGGGGTCAGGAACAAAGGTGGACATTCGTTCTTACGCGTTACTTCTTACGAGTTATTCATCAGGCTGGTGCGCAACACGGACAGTTCGCGTTGCAGGCGGATCACTTGTTCCAGGTCGCATCCGCTGGCGCCGAGCACGCAGGCCGGCAGCTTGGCGCCTTCATTCCGCAATTCGCTGCCGTGCGCGGTGAGGGCGATGATCACCTGGCGCTCGTCTTGCGGACAGCGGGTGCGGGTGACCAGTTCAGCCTGCTCCATCCGCTTCAGCAGCGGCGTCAGCGTGGCCGAGTCGAGGAAAAGGCGGTCGCCCAGGGCGGAAACCGTCTGCTCGTCCTGTTCCCACAACACCATCATCACCAGGTATTGCGAGTAGGTCAGGCCCAGCTTGCGCAGCAGCTTGCGGTACAACTTGTTCATCGCCAGGGAGGTCGAGTACAAAGCGAAGCACAGTTGCTGGTCGAGCTTGGGAACCTGTTCCAGGTCAAATGTTTTCGTATCCATGGATCGGAGTATAGATAGTGCACGATCTAATTGCAAGCAAATTTTTCCCTTGACCTTGCCTGATGAGGAATCTTTGACTATCGTTAAAGTGCCCGGAACCTGCGCTGCGCAAAGGGGATGACAATGAATCAAATGAATCACTATCATTCAGGCGCCTACCCAGTGCCCGACCAGCGAGGCCTGGAGCCCGCGCTTTTCCTGGTCGAACTGGACCCGCAGCGTGTCGTTGATGGCGTGCGCTACGACGAAAACTACCTGGCGGATGATGTGCTTGCCTGCGGCACCATGCGCGAAACCTGCCCGGTTTGCGAAGAAGGCCATCTGCAACTGGTCCTGCGCCAGAAGAACGTGCGGGTGGCACACTTGTTCTGTATCGAATGCACCCGTTGTTTTGGCGCTTTCCTGCCGGATGGTTCGCCGGCGCTTGCCGACTGAACATCCCTACGCGAAGTTCCCGTGCGGTATCATGCCGCAATGAAGAGCCCAAAGACCAAGCCGCTGTTGCTGATCGTTGATGGATCGGCCGACCACCTGCAACAGCTCAGCCACCTGCTGGAAGACAAGTACGCCGTGCGCGCGGTCGACGATGGCGACGCCGCGCTGGCGGCGGCAGGGCAGCTGCCGCGGCCGGAGCTGATCCTGGTCGATGTGGTGCGCGATGGCTTTGCCGTTTGCCGGCGCCTGCGCGGCAACCCGGACACCGCCAGCATTCCCATGATCGCCATGATCGAACGCGGCCAGCCGGAGCAGGAGCAAAGCGCCCTTGCGGAAGGGGCTTCGGACGTGGTGGCGCGCCCGCTGGTGCCGGAATTGCTGCACGCGCGCATTGCCACCCAGCTGCAGCTGCGGGAGGCGCGCGCCAAGGTGCAACGCCAGCGCAGCCAGCTCAATGAACTGGGCCAGATCGCCGATGCCGCGGCCTGGGCCATCGCCAGCCTGGCCGAATGGCGCGACGAGGAAGATCCATCGCACCTGCGCCGCATCCAGCACATTGTGCTGGCGCTGGCGCGCCAGTTGCAGGGCAATCCCCGCTTCGCCGATGAACTGGTTGAAGCCCATATTCCCCTGCTGTTCAAGGCGGCGCCGCTGCACGATATCGGCAAGGTGCGTATTCCGGATGCGATCCTGCTCAAGCCGGGCCGCCTGACGCCGGAAGAATTCGAGGTCATGAAGCAGCACACCGTGCATGGCCGGGATGCCATCGCCGGGGTGGAGCGCGAACTGGGCTTCTCCAATGCCTTCCTGCGCTTTGCGCGCGAAATCACCTTTAGCCACCAGGAGCGATACGACGGCTCCGGCTATCCGCAAGGCCTGGCCGGCGATGCCATTCCGGTATCGGCGCGCCTGGTTGCGGTGGCTGATGTTTATGATGCGCTGGTGTCCAGGCGCGTGTACCGCCCGGCCTTCACGCATGAGACCGCCATCGAGCTGATCCGCCAGGGCAGCGGCGAGCAATTCGACCCGGATGTGGTTGACGCCTTGCTGGCCGCCGAGGAAAACGTCAAGGAAATCGCGCTTCGATACCATGATGCGACAGAGTAACAACGGCTGAACGTTTCCCCGGCGTATTGTGGATTTCCCTATGCTATAGTCGTCTCCAAAGTCCCGTCGGAGCAAGCATGCGCATACACGGATACCTGGCCTTTATTGTCGGTATTTGCGTTACCGTGTGGGTCTGCATGTTCGTGGTGAATGTGCAGGACCGCCAGACCAATGAAGCCTTCCAGCGCGATACGCAAAAGATTGCGCGCGACACCCAGCTTCGCCTGCAAACCTATTTCGACATGCTGCTTAGCATTAAGGGGGTGTTTGCGGTCAAGGGCGATGTCTCGCGCGTGGAGTTCAGCCGCTACGTGCGTGAGCTGGACCTCAAGCGCCGCTATCCCGGCTTCCAGGCCATCCAGTTCGTGCGGCGCGTGCCATCCAGCCAACTGGATGTTTATGCGACAAAGATCCGCGCCGACGACAGCCTGCAAAGCGGCGGCTACCCCGACTACAAGGTGCACCCGGCATCGGTGCGGCCGGAGCACTTCCTGATTGAATACAACGAGCCGATGCGGGGCAATGAAAACGCCTTCGGCCTTGATCTTGCCGCGTTGCCTCCGCATTACAAGGCCCTGCAACTGGGCAAGGCGAGCGGCCGCGTGGTGGCCACAGAACGCATCACGCTGGTGCAGGACGCCAGCGGCCAGCCAGGCTTCGTGGCGCGCGCCCCGATCTACCGCCGCGGCGCATCGCTGTTGACGGAACAGGAACGCGATGCGGCACTGACGGGCTTCGTCGCCATTGTTTTCCGCGTCAACGACCTGATGTCGGAAACAATCGATAGCCCGATGCTGCAGCATCTCTACGTCAGCATCAACGATGCGGGCTATCTCAGTGATGGCGGCAACATGCCGCCCACGGTCGATAACCTGATGTTCAACAGCTTCGGAAAACTTGGTTCGGGCGCGCGCTTGCCGGCGCTGCCCGGCCTGTCCGGCAAGATCCCGCTCGATGTCGGAGAGCGGCGTTGGGTGATGGCTTTTGAGGGCCATGCGGGCGAGCGCTACAGCCGTGACATGAGGCTGATTTCCGTTATCGGCTTCGCCGGCTTTGTTATCAGTGCCCTGATCGGCGCGCAGATCATGACGCTGCAACGGCGCCGCGCCCTGGCGCAAAAGCTGCGCATTACGGCTGACGAATTGCGCGCGCTGCAGGATAGCGCCATTGTCGGCATCGGCCTGTTTGTCAACGGCGTGATCGTGCGCTGCAACCGCGGGCTGGAGGAGATGATGGGCTACCAGGCGGGGCAACTGGCCGGACGTTCCTGCAATATGCTGACAGGCGGGCTGAGTGATCCGTTCGCCTGCGTGACCGACAGCACTTCGATGCATTTCGAACTGGAGCTGGCCAGCGCCAATGGCCGGCGCCTGTGGTGCATGGTGAATGGGCGCATGCTGGACGAGAAGGAGCCGCGCAAGGGCTGCGTGTGGGTGATTATCGATATCACGGAGCGCAAACAGACCGAGGCAGCGCTGGTCGACACCAAGCATGGGCTGGAACGCAGCCTGAGCGAGCTGGCGCTGCAAAAGTCCAATGTGGAAATGGCGCACAAGGATTTGTCGGCCGTGCTGTTGACACTGAAGCAGGCGCAGGCCAACCTGATCACGTCGGAAAAAATGGCGTCGCTGGGAGCCCTGGTGGCCGGCATTGCGCATGAGCTGAACACGCCGATCGGCAACAGCCTGCTGACTGCGACGGCCTTGAGCGATATGTGCAAGGAATTCGAGCGCCAGCTCGCCGATGGCGGCATCAAGCGCTCCACGCTCGATACGCACCTGAAGGATGCCCGCATGGCGTGCTCCATCATCACCAATTCCCTGACGCGCGCGGCTGACCTGATCCACTCCTTCAAGCAGGTGGCAGTGGACCAGACTTCCGATAAACGGCGTTCGTTCAACCTGCATGGCGTAGTGCACGACACGCTTGCCACGTATTCGGCCCAACTGCGCCGCGCCAACTGCGAAGTGAAGGTGTGGATGCCGGAGACGCTCACCTTCATGTCCTACCCGGGCAGCATTGGGCAGGTTCTAAGCAACCTTATTCAGAACGCTATCATGCATGCATTCGAGGGACGCGAATCGGGGCACATCACCATCAGCGCCGTTGAAATGGACGATGACAACGTCGAACTGCGCTTCGCCGACGATGGCAATGGCATGAGCGCTCGCACGCTGCGCCAGGTGTACGATCCCTTCTTCACCACCAAGATGGGGCAGGGCGGTTCCGGGCTGGGCATGAATATCGTCTACAACCTTGTCACCGGCGTTTTGCGCGGCACCATCCAGGTTGAATCCGAGGTTGGCAAAGGCACTACCGCGATCATCATCCTGCCGCGCAAAGTTCCCGCCAAAGACGATCTGACGGAAACCGACCTGCTGCACGCGCAGTAGTTGATGAAGTTGTATTAGCTCAAACTTGAAGTTGTATATTTAGGATCCCGAACCAGTGGTAACGTGTTTCCGACATGGCGATTGAAAACGGCCAATAACGGACCTTCAACCATTGGCCCCATCGATTAGAATTTGAAGAACTTTTATATCCAATCCGCCTAATATGAAGCCAGATGTCGTCCCTAATAAGGTAGTGGTCTTTACCGGTTCTGGCACTAGCGCGGAAAGTGGATTACCCACTTTCCGCGATTCGAACGGACTTTGGCGCTCATATTCTTGGGAGGAGGTGGCCAGCCCAGAAGGCTGGAAGGCTTGTCTATTATAAGAACACTGAAGCGTCTGCTTGCTCCTTGATTGTTGGTTTGATCGACGATGATGGAGTAATCAATGTTCAGCCAGTAGAAACATTCAAGTCTGGTTTCGGAACATGCATCGAAAAGAAAGCAAATGCGCAATAAGTACAGTCGCCCCCTTCTGTTGACCGACTGCATGTGGGCGACTTCGACAATCGTGAGGCCGGAAGTAGCCGGCCAGAAGCCGCCGGTCATTCTTTGAATAGGGTGATAAATTGCCGAACGATATAACTTTGACGGAAATTGAAATCGCGTTTGTAGCGAAATTGAAGGCGGCGAAAGTTGCCTTTGCAGGGAAATCAATTCGRCGGCTCGATATCGGCATATTCCCTTGGCATGGGACTATCGAATTATCAGCACTGTGCGTCGGCGACGCTTGCCAGCTTGAGGATATCGGCCCAGCTGGCCGGCCATGAATACATCCGCTTCGCCTGGCTGAGCACAGGCGACTTGATCGCTTCAAACTGCACGCTAAGTTTCTCATTGAAAGCGTAGCCGTCTTTGAATAKGGTGATAAATTGCCGAACGATATAACTTTGACGGAAATTGAAATCGCGTTTGTAGCGAAATTGAAGGCGGCGAAAGTTGCCTTTGCAGGGAAATCAATTCGGCGGCTCGATATCGGCATATTCCCTTGGCATGGGACTATCGAATTATCAGCACTGTGCGTCGGCGACGCTTGCCAGCTTGAGGATATCGCTGGCTGGCCCCATTACAACTTTTCTGCTGTGCAAGAAGGAGGATGGCCTGAAGCTGCTGACGTTTGCGCTCGAATGGAAGCTTGTTGGAAAAGGGGCGTGGCCGCTAACGATTTCTTTGAGCTTTTTGGTGCGGCGATGAACTCTCAACTTGTCCTGGCTCAGTTAGAAGAATTCAATCGCACCGAAGATTTCGGCGTTACCTTGATGAATCCCGACGCAAAAAATTCAAGGAATTACTGCGTCTGAGTCTCGACAATTCAATGNAGAAGAATTCAATCGCACCGAAGATTTCGGCGTTACCTTGATGAATCCCGACGCAAAAAATTCAAGGAATTACTGCGTCTGAGTCTCGACAATTCAATGTCCGCAATGGGCGGAACCCGCCTGTGGTGCCTGCCTAGCTACAAGTCTGAGCGCAACACTTGAGAATCGAGACAGAGTCTGACATCTAGTGTCAGATGGGGGCAGCTTCCCCATTGCGGACGCCCTATAAAGTCTTTGAGGCCGGCTTGAAGCGGGGCCGCCATCTTAGCGCACATCAAACTGCGTTTTGCCAATAACTGGCGAGCGCTTTAAGGGCGTCTGAATGCCTTACGTCATCTTCCAAGCTCGCAGTAAATTTAAGGAAATGAATGACGATTTGCCTTTGGATCTCATTCAGAGCCGAATACTGTGCGATGGCGTATGCACGTAAATCCTCATTCTTAGTCGATGGTAAGAGCGAAGAAATGGTCATTCCAAGCACATCAGTTTCCCAGATTGACCTATGGTGGTTCTTTAAACTGTAACGCATGTATGCGGGCAAATAATAGAGAAATTCTTCGGCTCCCATGTGAGCAAGTAAGCAGTCGCATTCTTCGATCTCTTCATCGGGAATTTCTTGCCAAGTTCTATCTACCCGTTTCTTGCCAGCCCCCGTCCACTCATCCGCAGTAATTTCCCGCGACATTCCATACTTATCGGTTAATTGAAACTGCCGCAATGACGTCTCTGCACGTGCGGTGCCATCAAACGCATCTTCAATGCCTGTGATTAGACTGACCAGGTTCATGTTCACTCAAATATTCTGAAAGATCAGATCGGGTTTGCTCAGGGGAGCAGGTCTTCCACGATCTTCAATGCGGCGCGCTCCGCCTCGGCCTCGGCGGCATGCTGGTCCAATAAGGTAAGGTCCGCCGACACGCGCCGTTTTGGATAGATGTGGGTCATATGCATCGGGTTCGCAGATGGTGCGAAGATGGAAACGTAGGCGCCCCATTGCTTCGTGCCTTCCAGCAGTTCGCCTGTGAACTCGATCTCGTAACCGTCAACGCTTTTGGTGGGCATCCCCATTCTCCGCTTTGCATATGTGAGCAGTATTAGCGCAGGACCTTGCCGGCTTTGAGTTCCAGAAGCCGCACCAACTCCGCTTGCATGTATTCGTAATCGTCTGGAATGTCGAGGCAGATCACACGCTTTCCGTTCAGGTGCGCCCGGAAGTTCCTGGAAAGGCGGTTGCGATGGGCCTTCTCCATCACGAAGATAATGTTTGCCCACGCTATCTGCTCGGTCGACAGCGACACGTCGGCATCATTGCCCAGGCCGGCCGAATCGGTTTCCACGTCAGGCCAGCTTGCGAATACATGCTCCGCCGTCGGGCTGCGCAAGCGGTTTTGTGTGCAGATGAAAAGTGCTCGTTTCATTGAATCCTTGTTACGTGGCTTACTACGATCGTCCAATTTCCTTTAACACGCACTAGCGTATCAGTGAATCGGACATCCAGCGCAAACGGCTTGCCGCCGGAGCGTCCTTTGAGTGAGGTGATGCCCTGGACAACGGCCGCATCGCCATATACGCGTGCCGTCATGCTGTGATTCTCAAAGCGATCGTATTGCGGATCGCCGTCGCGAACTTCCTGGATCGCTTGCGCACGGCTCTGGACTTCGGAGTTCGAACTCACGAGATTGAACTCGGGAGCCAGCAAGCGCTCCAGTGCTGGAATATCCCGTAATCGAAATGCTTCACACGCCGCTTGCGTGAGGGCCATCACTTCCTGCTCCGGCGTGGGCGCCGCCATCGCTGAATGAAAGGCAAGGGCAGCTAAAAGACAAAGCGCGCGAATGAAGGACATGGCTGGTCTCCGGGAATTTTGCAGGAATCTTATCAAATTTAAACCAGGTCAAGGAAATCAAAAAACGGCGGTTCACATTGGTCTTTAACTACATTTAGTGTGTAATATCCATAAAAACACAACATATAGTTATTAAAAACGATGACGCCGATTCGCAAGACAACCGTGGATGTGCAATCCTCGATCGATGAATACCTCCAGCAGCTTGACTGGCGGGTGAATGCCAACGCCAACCAGGGCTATTCCCTGGGCGGCATGATCCTCAATATCTCGGGCAAGATGGTCGCCAATTACTGGCTCGATCACGTCTACCCGCGTGAAGTCGGCGAGGCGCACCGCAATGCCGATATCCACATCCACGACCTCGACATGCTGGCCGGCTACTGCGCCGGCTGGTCGCTGCGTACTTTGCTGAGCGAAGGCCTGAATGGCGTGCCGGGGAAAGTGGAATCGGCGCCGCCGAAGCACTTGTCCAGCGCCGCCGGCCAGATCGTCAACTTCCTCGGTACACTGCAGAACGAATGGGCCGGTGCGCAGGCATTCAGTTCTTTCGACACCTATATGGCGCCTTATGTGCGCAAGGATAAGCTGGGATACGAGCAGGTACTGCAAACCATCCAGGAGCTGATCTACAACCTGAATGTCCCGTCGCGCTGGGGTACGCAAACGCCGTTCACCAACCTGACCTTCGACTGGACCTGTCCGGAAGACCTGCGGGAACAGGTGCCCGTGATCGCCGGCGAAGAAATGCCCTTCACCTACGGCGAGCTGCAAGCCGAGATGGACATGATCAACCGCGCCTATATCGAAGTCATGATGCGCGGCGATGCCAAAGGGCGCGCCTTCACTTTCCCGATCCCGACGTACAACATCACACCGGACTTCGACTGGCACAGCCCTAACGCGGAAATGCTGTTCGAGATGACGGCGCGCTACGGCCTGCCTTATTTCCAGAACTTCGTGAATTCGGAACTCAAGCCGAACATGATCCGCTCCATGTGCTGCCGCCTGCAGCTCGACCTGCGCGAACTGCTCAAGCGCGGCAACGGCTTGTTTGGTTCGGCGGAGCAAACCGGCTCGCTTGGCGTGGTCACATTGAATTGCGCGCGCCTTGGCTACCTTTATGCGGGTGATGAGGCGGCGCTGCTTGGCCGCGTGGACGAACTTCTCGCGCTGGGCAAGACCAGCCTGGAAATCAAGCGCCAGGTGATCCAGCGCCTGATGGACGGTGGCCTGTTCCCCTATACCAAACGCTATCTCGGCACGCTGCGCAACCACTTCTCCACGCTCGGCGTGAACGGTATCAATGAAATGATCCGCAATTTCACCAACGACAGGGAAGACATCACCACCGAAGCCGGCGCTGCGCTGGCCATCCGCCTGCTGGATCATATCCGCGCCCGCATGCTGGAGTTCCAGGAAGTGACCGGCCATATGTACAACCTGGAGGCGACTCCGGCCGAAGGCACAACCTACCGCTTTGCCAAGGAAGACCGAACCCGCATGCCGGCGATCCTCCAGGCCGGCACGAAGGAAATGCCGTACTACACCAACTCTTCGCAGCTCCCCGTTGGCTTTACCGACGATCCATTCGAGGCGCTGGAACGGCAGGACGAACTGCAAAGGAAGTACACCGGCGGCACGGTGCTGCACCTGTACATGACCGAGCAGGTATCCAGCGTCGATGCTTGCCGCCGCCTGGTGCAGCGCGCACTGACGCGCTTCCGCATGCCCTATATCACCATTACGCCGACATTCTCGATCTGCCCAAGACACGGCTACTTGAGCGGCAAGCACGAATTCTGTCCGAAATGCGATGAGGACATCATTGCGCGCAAATCGCGCGAACTTTCACTTAACTGAGGAGATATGCATGACCGCTAACCAACCAGCCCGGGAGATCACGCTCACCAACGCCGAACGCCAACCTTGCGAAATCTGGACGCGCGTGATGGGCTACCACCGTCCATACTCGTCCTTCAACGTCGGCAAGAAGGGCGAATTCAACGAGCGCACTTATTTCGTCGAGCGCAAGAATAATGGCTGACAGGGAGCTCAAGGTTGGCGGCTACGCAAAGTTCACGTCGACCGACTATCCTGGAGAGCTGGCGGCCGTGGTGTTTGTCCAGGGCTGTCCCTGGCGCTGCGGCTACTGCCATAACCCGCACCTGCAGCCTCGCGACGCTGAGCCGGCAATTGCATGGCGTGATTTACTTGCCTTCCTCGCAGGCAGGGCAGGGATGCTGGATGCCGTAGTTTTCTCCGGCGGCGAGCCGACCCTCGATCCTGCGCTGGAAAACGCCATGCGCAGCGTGAAAGGTCTTGGCTTTAAGATCGGCCTGCACACGGCAGGCATCTACCCAGAGCGTTTGAAACAGGTACTGCCTCTGGTGGACTGGGTGGGGTTGGATATCAAGACCGCATTCGATGCCTACGACGAACTGACTGGCGCCAGCGGCAGTGCGCAAGCAGCCCATGCAGCGGCACGCCTGGTGATTGAAAGCGGCGTGCCATACGAATTCAGGACCACGGTGCATCCCAAGTTGACCACACGCCAGCATATTGCCACACTGACGCAACAGGTCTCGGACATGGGATGCGAGACTTATGTGCTGCAGGATTTTCGCTCTGCGGGATGCCGAGTCCAGGGCTTGGTGAATTCCTCCGGCGAGGGCGGGCTGGACGGCGAATTGATCGGGCAGGTGAAATCGAAGTTCCGCCAGTTTATGCTAAGGCGTGCGGACGGCTGATCAGTTTCGTTGAAACGGCCTGTCTCAATATTGTCCCGGCCATGTCCAAGGCATTTTTGCCTTCTGCCAGTTGCGGGTAGTAGTTCGGCCAGAAGTGGAACATCTTCGGCCATATCTCCAGCCGCACCTGGACGTCCGCCAGGGTTGCTGATCGGGCGAGGGCGATCGCGTCATCCAATAGCGTTTCGGTCGCGCCAACGAAAATGGTGAGCGGTGCGATGCCGCGCAGGTCCGCGAAAGCGGGAGAGGCCAGGGGAGTATTCCTCGGCTGGCCGGCAAGGTACTGTGCGGCCAGGAACTGCATGAGCTCCCGGTTCAGCACCGGGTCGCGTTCTGCGTTACGGGTGTAGCTGTCGGCCGAAATGCTCATGTCGGCCCAAGGCGAGAAAAGGACAACGCCTTTCGGCTGGGGCAAGCCAAGTTCCCGCAAGCGCACCAGCATGGCAGCCGCCAGGCCAGCACCCGCACTATCTCCTGCGACTGTAACCTGGCGGCTGCAATCCAGCAGATACTTATACCCGTTGATTGCATCTTCCAGGGCATGAGGGAAGGGGAATTCGGGGGCGAGCCGGTATTCGAGGGCGAGTGTTTTCATTTCCGCGGCGCGCCCCAACTCGCTTACGAAATGGCGATGGCTTGCCAGGGAACCCGAAACGAAACCGCCTCCATGCAGGTAGAGAATGACGCCATCATCACGCGCGGCAGGGGTGGAAGTCCATTCGGCCGGAACGCCATTGGCGATGACGGGCGTTACCTGAACGTCTGGCGCTGTCGGATAGCGCTCGGCCAGCTCATCGCACGCTACCCGGCGCTGCTCAATGCTGAGGTTCGCTGGCCGGGCGCGAAACATGGCCTCCAATTGATCGAGCTCGCTCATAGGCTAGCTTTTAAAAGGTGTCAGACTATACGGTTTAGACGCGGAGCTGAGTCGAGTCAAGGTTAAATTACGCCGACTTGACCAGGCGGGATACTGCCTAAGCGAACACCGGACGGAAGAAGCTTCGTTCATAGCTGACGATACAACGGGTATCTTCGGCATATTTGAAAGCGGCCTGGCACTCCGGGTCCGCCAGAGACTTGATCCTGTATTCCTCATACTTCGCCAGGCTCGGGAAAGAGAACATCGCCAGGGCGACATTGTTCGTGCCTTCCGACGGCAGGAAGTAGCCGTGGTGGGTGCCGCCAAATTTCTCTACTAGCGGAATCCAGACTTTACCGTAACGCTCAAATTCCTTGAGCTTGTACGGGTCGATGATGTAGCGGAGGTAGCAGGTGATCATGGGGCCCCTTTATGGTTGAATTTAATCGTTTGCGCCGCGCAGCTTTCGCATGAGCAGGATCGCTATGCCGATCGCCCCAGCTAGAACGCATGACCAGTGCAAGGTGTCGAGAGGGATCGCCCTCAGGAGTGGATTGGAATCGCTGAGCGGTGCAAAAGGCCGGATATCCGAATGCATGATGCTGTCGAATACGACGTGAGTGTAGCTGCCGAATGCGGCACCCGTTGCTACGCTGGCAGTGCTCAAATCGCGCCAGCCAAACAGATTCGGCAGCCGTAGTCGGTTGGCGCCGGCGCGCACTGCGATAAATAGCGCAATGGCCAGGAAAATGATGAGCGTCGCCCCGATATAGGTATGAAAGAAGCGATGGAGCGGAAACTGCCCGGTACGCATGTAATAGAACGGCTCGATGTCGATCAGGACGTTCGCGGCGCAAAACGCAATGAAGCTGATTCGCTTGGGTGCGATTGCGTGAATTGCGGCCCCTGGGCCAAAGTGAAATGGGGTAATCGGCATTGCGCGGGAACCAATACGAAGCTTATGAAATGATAGGAGTTGCCATCGCCTCCGCCGTGCCCTTGGCGGCAATGCGGTTCAGGGTTCGTTCCAACGCTGCAGTATCGGGATAAATGCGGACGCTGGTTACTCGACCCCAGCGGATTTCGATCAGGTTCACGCCTTCCGCAGTGGTTTTGACGCCGTCGGTGCCGTTGTTTGTTTCGGTCCAAATCGCCTCGACCTGCGTGTGCCATGGCCAACCCGAAACCCTCACCTCGTGAAGCGTGAAGTTGATCCCCTGCAGCAGGCGAAGCAGCCGCTCGTACCAGGCGAGAATCGCTTCGGGAGTCCTGCGTGTTCCTGATAATGCATGTGTGCCGACAAAATAGTGCGTGGCGTGCGGAGCCAGTTCATCGGTTACGGCCTCGATGCGTCCTGCGCTGAGCCCAGCAAATACCTGCGTGATTTTGCGGCGTACGATAGCGTGGTACATAGGCTATTCCTTAGCCAGTTTGAAAGCTGCAATCATGGCGATCCTAACCAGAGAAGGGCTGCGACGGCGAAGAAAACTATCCAGGACAGGTGCCTGCCGCGGGTGAAGCAGAGCGGGAACAGGCCAGATAGCAGAGCAACGATACTGAAGACACGCAGTACCGTTCCGGCCTGCAGCTGATCACCGGATGCAAGCATGACAAGGGCGGCGATACCCCACCAGACCAAGGTGAGGAGGTGCCAGACAAATCTCAACGTTCCCGTTGTGAAGTCGGTTCCACCGAAAAGCGTGGGCAGGTTATCGCGTTTGAAGAGGCGAATGAGGATGTAGCGCTCGCCGAGATACGAGTGGGCGACGCCGGTGATGAAAAGCAGAATTGCGGCGATGGTCAGCATTTCCTGGCCCGTGGCGCGTGCCCGCGCAGGATTTCGAGCCGGTTCGATGGAGCGTCAGGCGCGAGGAAGTCGGGAATAGTAAATTCGTCGCGTGCGGGCCTGGTCAGGAAAGTGACAGGCCACTCCGTAACTCGCTCTTCGCGGCAATGGACATACTCGCCCGGCTCGGGTTCGTCGATGTACTCGCGCTGGAGGACCAAGGCAAGGGGGGCTTCTGTCCCGGGATTTTGGTCGGCAAACTCCTTCGCCTCTTCGAACGTTTCGAAGGCGTAGTAGTAATCGCTTCCGTCATCTTCGTCAGGCGCACCGCGCACCGGATGACACCATACGCGGTATTCGAGGACAGCGTCCCACACGTAGCCGCCGCCAGACTTCGCGGAGGCCGGGTACTCGCCGACTTTTAGCGGATCAAGGACGTCGGGGTATTTCATCGGTTAGGTGCAGGTGCAATGGCTGGTTGAAAGACTCGCTTTCGGCGAGCGATAAAGAACACAATCGCCCCACCGGACAAGAATGCCCAGAGCTTTTGTTCAAACAATATCAGGACAAGCGCAACTGGTCCATCTATGAAGGCTGCGGTGAACAAGACGCAAACTACGTTCGCCAGCAGGTGAATATAGGGTGCTTCAGGCAGGCGCTCGCCAGCCCACATCGTCAGCAAAGCACCGGCAACGCCGAAGAGGAAGGAACACAGCAGGATTGATAATCCTAATTTCAGCATCGAACCGTTGCCTGTACTGAGGGCAATGTCGAGATAGACGGACATCAGTCCAGAGCCGAACAACCACGCCAGACCGGACAAGACGCCGATGACGACTATAAGTCCCACCTTCAGTTTCGTGTTTTCCATGTTCCCTGACTAATCGGTCCACATTGGCAGACCTGGTTTTGGAACGCCTGCTACCAGAAGATGCCGATGCTTGCGGCAGAAAAGTTCCTGATACCAGCCGTAATGCGGGTCGTTGCAGATCGAAGCTTCAATAGTATCGGGTAGAGCGCTCGTTGGCGTCGTAAGGTCTTTGGTCAAATGTCCGAAAACAGAACCTTTGTCAGGCCAATCCGTAACAGCCGGTTTTTCGGTCAAGGAGTTGCCGCTGGCGAGTTCCCTAGCCAGGATCGCTGCCAGGTCTTCACAGAAAAGTGTCGAGGATCTCAATTTAACTCCTAACACTGGATGCCGACGTCTTTTGCCCTGTGGTAGGCAAGCCATGCGATGAAAAATGATACCGCGCTGAAGAGCAAGAGGAACCATTCGGGTTCGCGGGAACGCAGCGACGCGTAGATCCCATATCCGCTGAAAAGCGCTCCAAACAGAAGCCACATCACGACGCCGCTAGGCAGATTTTTTCGATCCGTCCCGATGCCGTATAGTTTTTTTCCTCGCTGGTTCATTTCGTGCACGTCGGCCGCTTCTTTGGCACAACGGTCGGAACAAGCGATAGCGACTCCTGCATCAACCACGCAGGTCCGACAGACCGCTTTGCCGCAGGCCTTGCAGACGCCGACCGAATTGGAACCTGAATGTTCAAAGCATTCCATTTGAAATCACTCCTGGTATCTTTACTTTAGCGTGCCGAAACGCCGAGCGGGCTGTTGGCCCGGAGGCCAAGGGTCGTGTATCGAGCGGGGGAAAACGCTTTGCCTTGCGCATGCGCGCATGCGCAAGTATCTTCCTCTTCCCATCGGGTGCCTTCAACCTCTCGCCCATTGGGGAGGTCGTGTTCGGGGAAGTCTTCGGAAGGTTTGCCGGTCTTCTCTTCCCAGGCCTCGGATGCAAGGTACTGGTAGCCCTCAACCTGGCAATCGTCGTCATGCTCTTCCACGAATTCGGCGAGCGAATCGGCATTGGCCATTGCTGATTCGTATACTTTCTCGCCGCGCGAAATCAGCCAGCCGCGGAAGTCCATGAAGCCATCGTCCGAGCAGCCGCCGCCAATGATGTAGGCGGCGCCCCAGAGATCCCAGTGATAGGCACGCGCATGGTATGCGCTCAAGTGGTAGTCGAAGGAGACGATTTCGTCCGGCGAAAGCTCACGCAGGAGTTCACCAAGAGTCCCGAGTTGCTCATACGGATCGCCGCCGGCAGCATTGCGCGATTTGTCGATGATGCTCCAAAAGCCTGCTTTATCCATGGTGATTCCGTTTGCGTCAAAAGAAATATTGCGAATATACAATTAGCAGTATGACATTGAACGGGGAAAAGAAAAAGGGCATGAATCATCATGCCCTTTGCTCACGAAGCGGATTTGAATTACATGCAGTAGCGTTTGCGCAGCAGGTCCAGCATCGCCACGTTCTGGTCCCATGCATTGCTGACCGGCTGGCCGGTGTAGGGCAAGGTGAAGGTATAAGGCGCCGGGCCGAATTCCGGCGTGAGCGTCATGCGTTCGGCGCCGTCGTTGCGGCGCAGTTCAATGATGCGGTCCCACCAGGACAGGTGGGCCTTCAACGCATCGGCGTTTTCCGGTGCGCGGAAGTCGGCCACCTGCGGGCCTTGCTGGTGGCCGATGCGGGCGTGGATGTGGCGCACGCGCGGCAGCACCTTGGCCAGCGTCAGTTCCTGGTCTTCCAGCAGCGATTCGCAAGCCACGCACCAGTGCGAGAGGTCGGCGTTCAGGTGCAGTTGCGGCAGGCGATCGAGGTAAGGCAGCAGCAGCATCGGGTGGCCGCTGAAGCGGCTGCGATGGATTTCGTGCACCACCGGCACGCCGTATTCTGTGGAGATGTCGGCGGCGAGTGCGATCAGCTCTTCGTTTTGCTGCGGCGTATACCAATCCTTGCCGGTGTGCGAGTTGACCAGCACAGGCTGCACCTCGCAGGCGTTGCGCAGCAGTTCGCCGAGTGCCTGTTTATGCGCTTCGAAGTCGCTGTGAAACACTGTCTCCCATTGGGCGACAATCAGATCCAGTCCTGCGTTGGCGACCTTATAGACCCAGTTGTCGCGCTGGGCGCGGTCCAGCGGCAGCGACATTTCGATGCCGTCGAAGCCGGCCTCTTTTACCTTGGCGATGAAGACGTCCGGCGGCAACTCATTGCTGCCCCAGTGCGGCGCGAAGATACTGATGTTCACAGGAAGCCTCGCACAGGGAAGGATGCGTCACGCTGGATCCAGTTGCGCTTGGAGTATTCAGTGCGGCCATCGGTCACGTGCAGCGTATAGGCGTGGCGCGAAACGGGCGAACGGTTCGGGGCGCTGTAGTGTGGCAGCAGGCCGTGGAAGCAGACCAGAGAGCCGGCCTTGCATTCGAGCGGCACGGCGGTGGCGTCGGTTGGCCACGGCATGTCGTCCAGTTTTTCCACGCGCACCTGGTCGCCCTCGCGGATGAATCGTTCGCGCAGCGGAGAGCGATGGCCGCCAGGTTCAGCCCACATGCAGCCGTTTTCCAGCGTGGCGTCTTCCAGTGCGAACCAGAAGGTGGTGACGCTGATCGGGGTGGTGTCGAAGTAGGTGGCATCCTGGTGCCAGCGCACCTCGCCGCCGATGCCGGGCTGCTTGAAGATGTACATCGATTGCCAGACTTGCGGTTCGGCCAGGCCGATGTCGCGGGCGATCTGCTCCAGGCGCGCATCGGCGGTGAAGGCGCGGAAGGCCGGGTCCAGGTCGTGCATGGCGTGGCCGATTTTGTTGATCGACAGTTCCTTGGCCTGTTTCAGTTGCCCGTCCGGGCCGAAAGCTTCTTCTTCAAAGAAGCAGCGCATGGTGTTGTCCGAGGCCAGGAAGTAATCGTCGGCTTTCTTCTCCTGCTCCTTGGTGGTGAAGATGCCTTGCGCAACGGCCGGGTCGAAGTCGTTGACGACTTGCGCGGCGCGGGCGCGCAGGGCGGCGATTTCGCCTGCGGTCTTGAAGCCGGGGATGACGATGAAGCCATCCTTGGCGTATTGGGCTTTCTGGGCGTCGGTCAGCATGCTGTGCTCCTTTTCTTAATGCAGGTCATTGTAGGGAAGCCATTGGGTGCGAACAATGCGCAAACGGTTGACACATTGTCTTCAAAATGGAGACAATTGCTGCCATGGACCAGCTCAAGGCGATGGGAATCTTCGTGGAGGTGGCGCGCCAGCGCAGCTTCAGCGGCGCGGCGCGCCGGCTTGGCATGAGCCGCGCCATGGTGAGCAAGCATGTGATCGCGCTGGAAGAACGGCTCAATGCGCGCCTGCTGCATCGCTCCACGCGCGACGTGAGCCTGACCGATGCCGGGCAGGCCTACCTTGAACCTTGCGCCCTGGCGGTGCTGCAGGCGCAGGAAGCAGCTCGGGTGGTGACGCATGCCGGCATCGAGCTGGCGGGGCCGCTGCGGATACAGGCGCCGTCCAGCTTCGGCAGCGAATGGCTGGCCGATGCGGTGGCGCGATTCAGCCTGCCGCATCCGCAGTTGTCGCCTTTGCTGCATGTGGATGATGCGCTGCTCGACCCGATCGAGCATGGCTTCGACCTGACCATCCGTGTGGGCGGGATTCCGGATAGCCGTGCGCTGGCGATACGACCCCTGGCGCCTTGCCGCGGCGTGCTGTGCGCCTCGCCGGCCTACCTGGCGCGGGCCGGGCGGCCGGAGGTGCCGGACGACCTGCATCGCCACCAGTGCCTGCATTTCAGCCACCTGACCGGCGGCATCGCCTGGCATTTCGCGCGCGGCGAGGAGCAGGCTACGGTGCGGGTGACGCCCGCCTTCACTGCCAATAACGGGATGGTGCTGCAGCATGCCGCCCTGCGCGGGCTCGGCATCGTCTACACGACAACCTTCCTGGCATGGCGCGACATTATCGAGGGACGGCTGGTGCCGGTGCTGTCCGACTGGGAGCTGCCCCTGAACCATTTGAGCGCCCTGTACCCGGCCACGCGCCAGCTATCGCCGAAGGTGAGGGCGCTGATCGATTTCCTGGTGGCGGAATACCAGCCCGTGCCTCCTTGGGACAAGGCCTTGGCAGACGCGGGGTTGCTAAATATATAATCACGGGATGAACCAACACCGCCTCCTGCAGGTCGACGCCTTGCGCGGCTTTGCGCTGCTCGGCATCCTGGCCGTCAATATCTGGTCGTTCGCCGACCCCTATTTCGCCTCCGGCGTGAACAACCCGCGCTATGCGGGCGGGCTCGACGTGGCAGTGCGTTTCATCGTTGCGCTGCTGTTCGAAGCCAAGTTCTACCTGCTGTTTTCCTTCCTGTTTGGCTACAGTTTTACTTTACAGCTGGCGGCGGCCGACCGCGCCGGCGCCGCATTCCGCCCGCGCATGCTGCGCCGGGCTGCGGGGCTGGTAGCACTGGGCGTGCTGCATGGCTGCTTCCTGTTTTATGGCGATATCCTGCACTTGTACGGCTTGCTGAGCTTACTGCTGCTGTTCTGGTATGGCCGCCAGTGGCGAACTGCCGAAAGTGCTGCACTATTGCTGATGCTGGCGGCGTGCATGCTGGTGGTGCTGGGCGTGGTGCTCATGCTCTCCCCGGAAGCGGGACCGCCGGAACTGAAGGCGGTATTTGCCAAGGTGGCCGCTTTCCATGCGAATGCGGGCAGCACGCAGGCATTCATCATGGACGAGTTTCCATCGACTGTCGCGTTCCTGATGTTTGGCCAGGGGCCAAGCGCGCTGGCGATGTTCCTGCTCGGACTTGGTGCGGGGCGTGCGCATTTGCTCGATGGTGTCGATTCGTTCGAGCAGCTGGTACGGCCCATCTTGCGCCTTGGCGCCTCGTTCGGGCTGGGCGGCGCACTGCTGTATGCGGCCGCAGCCGAGTTCGCGCCGGGCGGGGTGCTGATGATTTTCGCCACCGCGCTCAGCTACCTGACTGCGCCGATCCTGACGGCGGCGTATGTCGTGGCCCTGATGCTGTTGTTCGAAAGCCGCTACGGCGCGCGCGTGATCGCGGCACTGGCGCCGATGGGCAAGCTGGCGTTAAGCAATTACCTGATGCAGTCGCTGGCCATGGCCTTGCTGTTCACCGGCTACGGCATGCGCTTGTGTGACGAACTTCCGCCAATCGCCGTGCTCGCGCTGGTACCGGCAATCTACTTCACGCAAATGGCCCTCAGCGCCCGGTGGCTCAGGCACCACGCCTACGGCCCGGCAGAATGGCTCTTGCGCGCCATTACCAACTGGCAGTGGGCGCCTCAGGAAGCAGGAGCCCAGCCGCCGTCGCGGTAGACCTGGTCGTCGTCGAGGTAGACCGCGTCGGTCTGGACGAAGACGTCAACGTGGAAGCGGGCATCCTTGCGTTTGAACTGGGGCTTCTGGTACTGGCCGTGCTTGGCGCCCAGCGAAAGGTGGATGCCGCACATGCGTTCATAAGTGCCGATATCGTCCACCGTGCGTTCGCGCGAGAAGGCGCGGTTCATGCCGAAGCCGAGTTCGCGCACCCACACGTCGCCTTCGTGTGCGCGGATGATGGCCAGCATATTGTCGAATTCCGGCGTGCTGTTCTCGGCGCCGACCACGCGGCCTTTTTCGACGATCATGGTGATTGGAGTGGCTGGGCGGTTGACGTGGAAGGTGGTGTCGCCGAATACAAACACCTTGGCGCGGCCGTTGACCGCTTCCAGGTCTTGCGCCTCGGTGAACACTTCGCCGATCGGGAACAGGCCGCCGGCATTCTTCATCGCGCTGTAGTCGCCGATATTCAGCTTGGCCTCTTCAAACGGGGAAGCGAACACCAGCCTTTCGCCGCCGCTTTCCACCACGCCCGACTGCGCGCGTTCGATACGCGCCTTCAACGCGTGGCCGACGCCGCGGTAATACGCCGGGTCATAAGCCAATGCATCAATATAGACAAGACCTTGCTCGCCCGGCATGCGTGACAAATGCATATGCTCCATCACCTTCAGGCCGCGTTTGAACAGCTCCATGCGGATGCGGTATTCGTTGAGGCGGAAGCTGGTGGTCTGTACCAGCACCACCAGGTCGCCGGGCTGTAGTTGCTCGAAAGCCGCAAGCACGTCATCCGGCTGTACCGTGTCGAAATCGATGAAACGGCCTTCGGGCAGGGCTGCGCGGTAGGCGTCGGCCAGCACTTGGGACAGTGGACTGCGCCGGTCGAACACCACCAAAGCCTGCTGTGGCGCGGCGTATTCGATGGCGTGGGCGAGCAGGTCGCGCACATTGCGGGCTGCCGAATCATGGGCGGCAGGTGGAAAAGCTGTCATTATCAGGCTATAAAGAGGATGAGGCATGCGCATTATACGGCGTGACGCTGCTTGAACCGGGAAGGGGCGCGAGGTAGAATCGGGTGAATATAGCCGGGGAGAAACATTGATGGGTGTACAGTTTGGCCAGGACCTACCGCTGCAGCGGCCCGATGAAGCGGATAGCCGGGCGGCCATCTTCGTCCCGACTTCCAACATCAAGGAAGATATCCTGACTGCCATCCGCAAGGGGGCGGCGGTAGTCGGCTACGGCAATCACGACCACACTTTGACCATCTATTACGAAAGTAACCGCTTCAACGAGCCGACCCTGGCCAAGTGGGAGCAGAAGGCGCGCAAGGCTTACGACCGCCTGCGCGACAACCTGCCGACCACGTCCAAGATGGTGTGCAAGCTGGATAACTTCGAGCAGATCGGCTACATCAGTAACAAAGGCATCACCATCCGCCGCCGTGCCAGCCTGGATCGCTGGCTTGAAGAGTCGGATGCCCAGGATTCCGCACCGGATGGCGATAACGTCGCCTTTGCCCCGCCGCCGCCGCCCAAAAAGATCGTCGCCGATTAAGACTCGGTGCTACCATCTGCCCACAGCCAAATAGTGGAGGGCAGATGCAGGTAAGCCTTTTAGCGGCGGGCGGTGCGTTCCTGTTGGTGTTGCTGGCATCCAACGCCATGCGGCGTGCCTTCATGCGCCATGTGCAAGCGCGCGGAACCGATTTGTCGGCTGCCGATACGGCCGGCTGGCTGCTGTTCATCGGACTGGCTTTCCTGGCCGCCGCCGTGCTCGGGGTGCTGAACCTCTCGAAATTCCTCAACCTGGCTTTTTGCAGCACCTTGCTGGTGTTCGGCGTGGCCGCGCTGGTTGGCGCCTTTGTCATCGGTCGCCGCTAGCATCTTCTTGCCACGCCACCGGGATGTTGCGTATCTCGTTGCCGTTCCACGCAGTGACCAGCCCTTCAACACGTTTACCTTCGACCTTCAGCGCTGCCACGTGATAGCGGTAATCCGGCCCGAACTGGCGTTGGGCGGCGCGGCGTGCGCGTTCCGCATCGTCGCCGTGCAGCAGTAGCGCCAGCGCGGCGCACAGCATGGTCGACAGGGCGGCGCCGCTGCCAGCTGCCAGTCCCATATGGCGCGGTTTGTGGCCGGCAGCGCGGCGCGCAGCCAGCACGGCTGGCGCGCCAAGGGTGCGGTACAGCCAGTGCAGCAGCAGCAGCCAGGTTGCGCTGGTGAGCAGGGAGGGGAGAACGCGCGGCTGCAGCTTGAGTTGGGCCAGGGTCAGGTCGACCGGCTGCATCAGGGGCCAGGCCAGCATCATCACGCCAAGCGCACACAGGCCGAAGGCGGCAATCCAGCGTACCAGGGAAGCCATATGCAGGCTGCCGAACAGCAAGCCGATACCGGCTGCTGCGCCGAGCAGGAAAAGGCCGGACCGTATGGCCAGCAAGTCGCAGGTGCCCAGCACCACCAGCACCATGCCCGCCCGCTTAAGGATGGGAATGTGCGCGTCCATTGGAGTATTCTAGCGTAACATTTTCAATATGCAGGAAGGAAAGGAGACACCATGAAAAGCATGATTGCCGTGCTGTTTGCCACGCTTGTACTGGCCCTGGGCGGTTGCCAGAAACCGGAAGACAAGCGCATTGGCCCGGCGGAGCAGGCCGGCCGCGAGATCGACAAAGCCGCCAGCGTGGCGGGCGAGAAGCTGGACCAGGCCGCCAGCAAGGCTGAAGAAAAACTGGGCCAGGCCGGCGAGAAACTGGACCAGGCGGCCCAGCAGGCTGGCGAAAAGCTGAACAAGGCGACTGAGAAGATCGGTGAAAAAGTCGAGCAGGCTGGCAAGGAGATGCAGGAGTCGGCCCGCGACGCGCGCAAGGAAAAGAACTAGTTTCCCGACTTGCTTTTCAGCGCCACCACGTTGGAAGGCGGCGGCTCGTCGGGCATGCCGCCCAACACCAGCGTCAGGTCGACAAAGCCGGCGCGCCAGGCCTGTTCCAGGTTCTGTTCGATGGCTTCCATCGAGGTCTGCTCGAAGTTGCTGAAGCCGCGTACGCCGTAGGCGCGGTTGCGGCCATGGGCCTTGGCCAGGTACAGCGCCATGTCCACCAGGTTGACCGCGCGCTCCCAAGGCAGCGGCAAGCCGCCCGGCGCCAGCGGGAACGGCGCAAAGCCGACCGAGACGTTGACGTGGATCATGTGGTCCTGGAACGGCACCGGTTGCGACGATATGCAGTTCAGGATGCGGCGCGCAATCTCGTCCACGCCGTTGCGCGGGATGGCCGGCAGGAAGGCCAGGAATTCCTCACCGCCCCAACGCACGATCATATCGGTCTCGCGCAGCGCAATGCGAAGGCTTTCGGCAATCATCTTCAGTACCGCGTCGCCGGCCGCGTGGCCGTAGGTGTCGTTGACGTGCTTGAAATGGTCGACGTCCAGCAGGAACAGGGCGCCCACGATATCTTCGCCGTTTGCGCCGCGCCGCTCCACCTGGTTGTGGGTGCGCATGTAGTCCTGGAAGTGGCGGCGGTTGTACAGCGCCGTAAGCGGATCGAGCGAGCTTTGCGCCTTCAACTCCAGGTTCTTCACTTCAAGCTGGGCATTGGCCTGGCGCACCTTGCGATACAGCAGGCCGACGATCACGGCAGCCAGCGCGAACACCACCGCCAGCAGCCACCAGATGCGCTGCTGCAGGCGGCGCGCGGTCAGCTCCGCACCCTTGGCCTGGTTTTCATGCGACAGCTGTTCGATCTGGCGCTTCTTCTTTTCGGTGTCGTACTTTTCCTGCAGCTCCCACATGGTCTTCTTGCGCTGCGACTCGAACAGTTCGTTCGAAATCTGGCGTTCGCGGTGGTAGGCTTCCACCGCACCCTGGTAGTCGCCCACCCGCTCCAGCGCTTCGCCGTACTCGGTCAACAGGGCTTGCAGCTCCGGCTTGTCGCCGGTTTTCTCAAAGTAGGCCATGCCGAGCGCAAAGGACTTCTTGCCTTCGGCAACCTTATTGGTTCCCATGTAGGCTTGCCCGGCATTGATGCGCGCTGTGGCTTCGTTGGCATCGTCCTTGGCTTCGCGTGCCGCCGCCGACGCTTCGTTGGCAAAGCGCAGTGCAGCAGGGAAGTCATGCAGCTTGAGGTTGATATCGGACAGGTTCACCAGCGTGGTGGCGATCATGCGCTTGGCGCCGAGCTTGCGTGTCAGCTCCAGGTTGGCCAGCAGGGCGCGCATGCCGCGCTTGTATTGCTGCGTATCGACTGCCAGGCCATATTCGGTGTTGTTGGCGATTGCCATGCGGCCCGGCGATTCCAGGGATTCCGACACTTCGAAGGTTTCGCCCAGCGTTTCCCACGCCTTGTCGTACTCGCGCACCTGCGTGTAGAACAGGGTGAGGGCATTCAGCGCGCTGGCCAGCGGCACCTTGTCATGCTCGACCTTCTGCGCCAATTCCACTGCCGACTGCAGGCGGATCAGGGCCACGGGATAGTTGCCCTGTTCGGCGTAGCTTTGGCCGGCGGTGATGGTCGACTGCACGCGCAGCACCATGTCGCTGGTGGCGCTGGCCAGCTTTTCCGCCTCGAAGGCCATTTCGTGCGACACCTGGCGTTCGTTCATCGCGGAGCGGACATAGGCCTTGGTCAGCAAGCCTTTGGCGATGATGATCCTGTCGTCCTGTGCGCGCCCGAAGTCGTGCAGTTCTTCGGCCAGGGCGAGCGCGACGTCGAGCTTGCCAAGGCTGCGGTGGGTCAGGCTGAGCTGGGCGAGGAATTCGGCGCGGGTCAGGGGCGGGGCGGAGCGTGCCACCGGCTCCATCTGCTGTAACTGGACCAGCGCTTTTTCGGGGACGAAGCGCACCAATTCGCGGATCTGGGCAATTTCGCTGTCGAGTGGCGACTGGGCAAACGCAAGGAGCGGCGCAAGCAGGCAGGCGCCGACCAGCGTGCGGAGGCGCTTGGAAATCGTCAAAACCGGAAAGCCTGGCAACTTGTGTCCTTGGGGTCGCATGAGCAGCGTGTGCGGTTCATTATATGCCTGTTGCAAGCAGGAAATCCGCAATATGACTCACTATTTTCATGATAGACGCCTTAACTGTGGGGAAAATACAAGTGGAATTTCTACTTGGGTAACTACTTAAGAGAAATTTCCGCCTGGACCTCGAATTCAACCGTTCGTCGCACGCGCCGCGCGCAGCGCTTGGGCACCCGATACATTCCGCCTCACTAACACTCTTGAGGCGAAAACAATATGCTCGAACTGCGCAATGTCAGCAAAGCTTTCCGCGACCTGAAAGCGGTAGACGACGTTTCCCTGAAACTTGGTAGCGGCGTTGTTGGACTTGTCGGTCACAATGGCGCCGGCAAGACGACCTTGATGCAGCTGGTCGCTACGCTGTCGCGGCCGACTGCCGGCAGCATCCTGTTCGACGGCAAAGATATTGTGCGGAATCCTGATGCCATGCGGCGCCGCCTTGGTTTCCTGCCGCAGGAGTTTGGCGTGTATCCGAACCTGACGGCGCTGGAGTGCATGCAGTATTTCGCGGCGTTGAAGGGCGTGCGCGATCCGGCCCGCATCCGTCACCTGCTGGAACTGGTGAACCTGTCGGAACACGCGCGGCGCCCGGCAGCTTCGTTCTCCGGCGGCATGCGGCGCCGGCTGGGAATCGCGCAGGCGCTGCTGAACGATCCCGATATCCTGATCGTGGATGAGCCGACTGCTGGCCTGGACCCGGAGGAGCGCTTGCGCTTCCGCCGCCTGTTGTCCGAGCTGGGCTTCGGCAAGCTGGTGATCGTCTCGACCCATATCGTGCCGGACGTGGAGAGCATCGCCGGCCAGTTGGCCATCATGCGCAGGGGCCGCTTGCTGGCGCTGGAAACCCCGGACGCCATACTGCAGCGGGCGCGCGGCCAGGTGTGGCAGGCCAGCGTCGATGCGGCCGACTACGATGCGTTGCGCAGCCGCTTTCATGTACTGCAGGCGCAGCGCCAGGGCGCGCAGGTGCAGTTGCGCGTGGCGCATCCGGGACAGCCTGTGGCTGGTGCGCAGGCGGTCGAGCCTAGCCTGGAAGAGGCGCTGATGGCGCAGCGCTACGCGTTGACGGAACCAACGGCGGAGGCCGCATGATTGCCCAGGCCTTGCGCGTCATCGCGCTCAACGAAGTGCGCTTGCGGCTGCGCCGCTTGTCCACGCTGGCGGCGCTGCTGGCGGTGATGGCCTTGTGCTGGCTTGCGATTGCCGATCCGGCCGACGGCGTCACGATGATGGTGATTGATGGCAGGCGCGTGCTGTACACCAGCCAGGCGCTGGCCTTTGGCAGCGCGCATATCGCCGGCATGCTGCTGGGGCTGGCGGGCTTCTACCTGGTGCGCGGCCGCGTGGCCGACGACCTGCAAAGCGGCATGGGAGCGGTGATCGCCGCCACTGGCGCCAGCAACGCCTTGCTGGCCGTCGGACGCTGGCTGGGCGGGATGGCGTACCTGATGCTGTTCGTGCTCGCGTACCTCGGTTCCACGCTGGCGCTGCACGCTTTGCGCGGCGAGGGGCCGATCCAGTTGCTGGTCTACCTGCAGACCTATGTGCTGATGCTGCTGCCGATTATCAGCTACGCGGCTGCGTGCGCGGTCCTGTTCGACAATGTCGGAGCGCTGGTTGGCAAGCGCGGCGACGTGCTGTTCTTCTTCCTCTGGTGCCTGCAGTTCGGCGCCCTCATTGGCGTGACCGAGAGTCCGGGAGCGTTATGGCCGATGTTCATCGATTTTTCCGGATTGTTGGTGGCAGTGACGACCCTGCGCGAGCACTTCGAGACCACTAACTTTGTCCTGGGACGCACTGCTTTCGATCCGGCTGGAGCGGTGCTGGTCATCCCGGATTCCTTGTGGACGCTGAAAGCGTGGGGGTTCAGGGTGGCTACCTTGCTGTTGTCGCTGCTGCTGTTAACTCCGGCAACGCTGTTCTTCCACCGTTATTCACCGGACCGCGTGCGGCCACGTTCGACGCGCGGCAACCGGCTGCTGGCGCTGGTCGACCGTGCGCTGCGTCCGGTGGCGTGGGCGGTGCGGCCATTGCCTGGCCTGGCAATGCGCGTGCCGGGCTTTGCGGGCGAGGTGCTGGCGGAGGTGGCGCTGGTGCTGTCAATGTCGCCTTCGGCGGCGCTGGCGCTGGCCGCGGGTACGGTCGCCGCATCGGTGGTGGCGCCCGGGGCGCTGACTGGCGTCATGATGGGCGGGGTTGCTTGCTGGGGCGTGATTGTATGCGGCATCGTGCCGCGCGATTGGCAGAACGGGGCCGATGCCATGACCGGCGCGCTGCCGGGCGGTGTCGTGCGGCGCTTCCTGCGGCAGTGGGCGGCCAGCCTGGTGCTCGCCCTCCCGCTGGCCATTATTGCCTTGCGCTGGTCGCTGGATGCGCCGGTACGGGCGTCAGCGGCGATTGCCGGGGTGCTGGCACTGGCCTCGGCAGCCAGCCTGCTGGGCGGCCTGACGCGGGGGGCGCGGCTGTTCCTCGCGCTGTTCCTGTTCACCTGGTATATCGCGCTCAACTCTCCCAAGGAAGCGGCGCTGGACCTGGTTGGCTTTAATGGCTCGGCCAGCGCGGGCACTGCGGTTGCATGGGCGCTGGCAGGCTGCCTGGCGTGGGCGGCGGCTTTCGCCCACAGCCGCTGGCGCCAGGCTTAGAACTCCTCCCAGTCGTCGCCTGCAGGGGCGGGGGTACGGGTCGCGGCTTGCGTGTCCGGCTTCGGGCGCACCGCAGCGCGGGGCTTGCTGCCGGCAGGGGTTGCGCGGGGGCGCGGCGCCGGCAGGCGCGTTGCCGTCGCGGCTGCGGCGGCAGGTTCGGCGCGCGCAGCGGCGGCCGTCCTGGCGATTGCGGTGGCGCTGCTGCCGCCCTTCAGGCGGAAGATGCTGACTGCCTGCGCCAGTGACTGGGCCTGTTCCTGCAAGCTTTCTGCCGCAGCTGCCGCCTGTTCGACCAGCGCGGCATTCTGCTGCGTCATGGTATCCATCTGCCCGATCGCCTGGTTCACCTCACCGATGCCGCTGCCTTGTTGCTGGCTGGCGCTGGTGATTTCCCCCATGATGCCGGCCACCTTGTGAACCGAAGCGACGATGCGCTGCATGGTATCGCCAGCCGCATCGACCAGCCGCCCGCCTTCTTCGACACGCGAAACCGAGGCGCCGATCAACTCCTTGATTTCCTTGGCCGCCGCCGCGCTGCGCTGCGCCAGGTTGCGCACTTCCGACGCAACGACGGCAAAGCCGCGTCCTTGTTCGCCGGCGCGCGCCGCCTCCACCGCCGCATTGAGCGCCAGGATATTGGTCTGGAACGCAATGCCATCGATCACGCCGATGATGTCGCTGATGCGCGCTGAACTATCCTTGATCGCGCCCATGGTGACGACCACCTGCGACACCACCTCGCCGCCTTGTTCCGCCACATGGGCAGCATCGGCCGCCAGCTGGTTGGCCTGCTGCGCATTGCTGGCGTTCTGCTGTACGGTATCGGTCAGGTTCTCCATCGCGCTAGCCGTTTCCTCCAGCGAGGAGGCCTGGGTTTCGGTGCGGGCGGACAGGTCGGCATTGCCGGTGGCGATCTCGCTGGTGGCCACCGTCATCTGGTCGGTGCTGCTGCGGATATTGCCGATCATCTCGGCAAGTCCCTTGTTGATGTGCTCCATCGCCTGCAGCAACTGTCCGATCTCATCACTGCGGCTGGAGGCGATATCGCGGCTCAGGTCACCGCCCGCGATGCATTCGGCGGTATCGATCGCCTGCTGCAGGCCGGAGCGGATATAGCGGTAGGCGAACAGCAGGCAAGCAACTGCGGCGATCACCGACATGGCTTGCAACGCTTGCGCCAGCAACTGCGCCTTGTCGAACGCAGCGCTGGCAGCCGCCACCTCGGCGCTGGTGCGCTCGTCGAGCAGCGCCAGGAATTCGTTCACCGGCTGCATGATCTTGGCTTTGTTCTGGTGGTAGGCCTTGTCGTGCATGATGCGGCGCGCCATCTCGGGGTCAGGCGGGCCGTCGCGGGTGAAGCCACCCTTGCCGTCATCGAACTTTCCTTTGACCGCGTTCATCGCGATCACTTCGGTGCGAACCAGTTCGTTTGAATTGGCCTCCGCTTCCTTCAGCTTGGCGAATTCCTGGCCCGTGAAGCCGGCGCGTTTCATCAGCTCCGACAGGGCGATGGTCTGTCCCGAGGAGGGCGGCACGGGCGCACCGGCAGCGACGAAGTCCCAGTAGATGCGCTCATAGTTTTCAGGGCGCGGCTTCTGGCCGTTGCGGATGGCCAGGATGTCCATGTATTGCTGCTCGTAGGCGGCTTCGCCCGACACCACGTAGGTGCGCGCGAGGCGCGTAAGGTCGTCCGAGCTTTGCCGCAGCTCGTCGGCCAGCAGGTAGGATTGGTAGCGCGAATCGGCGGCCTGCTTGGCTTCGGCCTCCTTGCTGGAGACCCGCAGCAGTGCCAGCATTGTCAGCGTTGCCAGCACGACCGTGATGGCGAAAAACGCAATGAAGATACGTTTGATGGATAGGTTCTTTTGCATGGCGCTGCCCCCCTCTGGAGGACAGCATACCTCTACTACCAATCGACTAGTAATACTTTTCGTGCGGAAACAGGAAGTCAGGCGGCAAGCTGTTGCAGGAGATACAGGCGCTGGTACAGGCCATTATCAATTTGCATCAGTTCTTCGTGTGGCCCCTGTTCCACAATGCGTCCATGGTTCAGCACGACAATGCGGTCCGCCTCGCGGATCGTGGACAGGCGGTGCGCGATGGCGATGATGGTGACCTGGCCGCGCAACTCGTTCAATGCCACCTGCACGATCTGCTCCGTATGCGAGTCGATGCGCGAAGTAGCTTCATCGAGCAGCAGGATGCGCGGCTTACCCGCCAGCGCGCGCGCAATGGCGACCAGCTGCTTCTGGCCGGAAGACAGGCGCGAGCCGCCTTCGCCCAGCACGGTATCGTAGCCATCTTCCGTCGCCATGATGAAGTCGTGGCAATGCGCCGCCCGCGCCGCTGTTTCGATTTCCTGCTGCGACAGGCCGCGGCCCATGTCGATGTTCTCGCGCGCGGAAGCGGCAAGCAGGAAGGGGTCTTGCGGCACCAGGCCGACGTCGGCGCGGAACTGCTCGTTATCGATTTCATCCAGCAGCATGCCGTTCATGCGGATGCTGCCGTGCGGGGCGGGGTAGTAGCGCAGCAGCAGCGACAACAAGGTCGACTTGCCGCTTCCCGTATGGCCGACGATGCCGAAGAAGGAGCCCTGCGGGATCGCCAGCGACAACTGGTGCAGTACGCGCTGGCCTTCGATGTATTCGAAATCCAGGGCGCGGATATCGATGGCAGGGGCGCCGTCATCGTTGGCGGCATGGCGCGTGTGGGCGCTGGCGCCGCTGCGGTGCTCCGGTGCAATCTGCTCCGCAAGCAGGATCGCCACGCGCGATGTCGCCACCACCGACTGCTGCAATTGGCTGAACTGCATGGTGATCTGGATCAGCGGTTCGATCACGCGCGCGATGTAGTTGATGAATGCATACAGCACGCCGACTTCCGCCGCGCTCATGTCGCGCTGGCCGAACATATAGATCACCGACGCCAGCAACAGGACATTCAGCATGTCCAGGGCGGGACGCAGCAGCCAGGCGTTGGCGCGAATTTCGGCCAGGCGCTGGGTGTAGTGCTCCGCGTTGGTGCCGGCGAAGCGCTCACCGAAGCGCAGCTCCGCGTTGTTCGCCTGCAGCACTGTCATGCCGCCGATGGATTCGGCGATCTGCGCGTTGATGTCGCTGCGCAGCTGGCGGGCGCGCGTCACGGCCGGTGCGCTCAGGCGCTGGTAGGCCCAGACGATCACCAGCACGAAAGGCAGCAGCGCGACCACGATGGTCATCAGGCGCCAATCCAGCCAAGCCATCGCGGCGACGGTGCCGAGCAGGACGATGGTGCTGTCCAGGATCACGAACAGGACCTGGATGTACAGGCCCTTCACGGCTTCGGTGTCGTTGGTAACGCGCGAAACCAGTTGGCCTGTGATGGCGCGGTCGAAGAACGCCATGGGCAAGCGCAGCACGTGGCTGTAGACCCGTTCGCGCAGGCGCTGCACTGAACGCATGGCCACGCCGGACAGCCGCACCAACTGGCGGTAACGCACCCAGGTGGCGATCCAGCCGGTCAGCAGCACGCCGCCCAGGAGCAGGGCCATGCGGGCCCAATCCAGGTGCTTGGGAAGGAGGTGCTCGTCGATCAGGCGCTTGCCCAGCAGGGGGCCGAGCACCTCCATGCCGGCGGCGAAGACCAGCCATAGCATGGCCCAGCCCAGGTGGTGCAGGTCCGCAGCGGAGGCTTCCTTCAGCAGGCCGACAGCCTGGCGCGTCTGTTCGGGAGCGCTTTGTTTATCAGGCTGCGTCAAGGCTGGCCTCCAGTTGTTGGTAGCGCCACTGGCTGGCATACCAGCCGTTCAGCGCAAGCAGTTCCTCGTGCGAGCCCGACTCTGTGATGCGGCCGCGCTGCAGCACCACGATCTGGTCCGCATCCACTACGGCGCTCAGGCGATGGCTGGCGATAATGGCGCTGCGGGTGGCGTGGGCGCGGCGCAGTTCTTCCAGGTGTTGCAGGATGGCGGTTTCGGTGCCGGTGTCGACCGCCGACAGGGCGTCGTCCAGCAGCAGCAAGTCGTTGTCCGACAGCAGGGCGCGCGCGATTGCGACGCGCTGGCGCTGGCCGCCGGACAGGGTAATGCCTTTCTCGCCCACTTCGGTTTCATACTTGTGCGGGAACAGCAGGATGTCGTCGTGGATGGCCGCCAGGTCGGCCGCACGCTCGACTTCCGCGCGGGTGGCGCCGGGCTTGGCCAGTGCGATATTGTCCGCAATCGAAGCCGAGAACAGGAAGGACTCCTGCGGCACCCAGCTGATTGCCGCGCGCAGTGCCTGCAGCGTGTACCGGTCCAGCGCGTGGCCACTCCAGGTGGCGCTACCCTGGGTAGGCGTCACCTGGCGCAGCAGGACGCGCAGCAGCGTCGATTTGCCGGAGCCGGTCGGCCCGACAAGGCCCAGGGTCTGGCCTGGCTTCAGCGTCAGCGAAATGTCCGACAGAGCCGGTTCGTGCTGGCCGGGATAGGCGAAGCCCACGCCGTGCAATTCCAGGTTGCCGGGAGCGACGCGGGGCAAGCTGCCGTGGTCCTCAATGGTCAGCGGAGCATCCAGCATCGGCTGCAGGCGCGCATAGGCGGCGCGGCCGCGTTCGATCAGCGACAGCACCCAGCCCGCGGCAAACATCGGCCAGATCAATTGGCCAAGGTACATGCTGAAGGAAGTCAGTTCGCCAATTGTCAGTTCGCCGCGCCACACGAGGAAACCGCCGAGGCCCAGCGACAGGCCGGTAGCTGCTGTCAGCGTAAGACCGACTGCCGGCTCATAAGCCGCCTCCCAGCGCTGCGCGGTCAGGCTGGCATCGGCAGCGGCGCCGGCCAGTTCTTCGAAACGCGTGCTGCTGCGCTGTTCCAGTCCAAGCGCACGCAAGGTGCGCACGCCGGACAGCGTCTCCTGAACGTGGTCGTTCAAAGCGCTGAACCGCTTCAGCGAATCGGCAGAAGCGGTATGGATGTGCGACGAAATGCGCCAGAAGGCCCAGGCCATCAGGGGGAAAGGGATCAGCGCAAACAAGGCCAGGCGCCAGTCGACGCCGACCAGCATCATGCCCAGCACCAGCAGCAGGGTAAGCGAACCATCGAAGCCAGCCAGCATCGCCTCGCCCGCCGCCATCTCGATGGCATCAATGTCATTAGTGGCCAAGGCCATCAAGTCGCCGGTGCGCTGCTTCTGGAAGAACTGCGGACCTTGCAGCGACAGGCGGCGATAGAAACGTGTGCGCAGCTCAACGCCCAGTTGATAAGCGGCCGAGAACAGCTTCATGCGCCACGCAACGCGCAAGCCATAGTTCGCCACACCCAGGATGAGGAGCAAGCCGATGGCCTGCCACAAAGCTTCGCGGCCAAGCTTGCCCGCCGCCAGTCCATCGACCATCAAGCCGATCTGGCGCGGGATACTGATACCGATGATGGCAACCCCGGCCAGCATGGCGCCGGCGGCTGCGTAAGGACGCCAATGGCTACGGACGAAGCCACCGATCAGGCGCGATAAACTCATATGCTCAGAAGGAAAATGCTGCCAAGAGCCTGCAAGCATACCTCAGCGCAGAATTTCTCGCCGAGCGCGCCTCTGCGATGAAAGTCGGGGTCAGGTCCGGCAATCGGACAAATCGCTATGCGATTTGTCCGATTGCCGGACCTGACCCCGACTTTTAAATTACTTGTGAGCTTTGTTGCCGTTGGCGTTGGCGTTGGCGGCTTTTGGATCGGGGAAGCTGGCGGCTGCTTTGACTGGCTTGGCGTCGGCTTTTGCTTCGGCTTTGACTTCCGGCTTGCTTTCCACTACATCGGGCTTTGCTTCGACTTTGGCTTCGGCTTTTGGTGCCGGCTTGGGCTCGGCTTTGGCGGCCTTCGGTGCAGGTGCCGGGACTGGAGCAGGGGCTGGAGCAGGGGCTGCTACCGGCGCCGGCGCTGGCGCGGCAATCGGTGCGGACAGTTTCGGCAGGTTTACGGCTTGCGTGCCGGCTTCTTTCAATTGCTCTTGCGCTGCCTGGAACAATTCCGCCTGGGTCTTGCTGGCAATGCTGAACAGTTCGCGGTTGTAGGCGAACAGGCCGTCGAAGTTGGGCACGCGGGCGCTGCTCTTGGCGAAGAATTCTTGCGGATCTTTCGCCTCCAGCAGTTCACGCGCGGCGGCGGAACTCTTTTCGACGGAGGCTTTGGTGGTGCTCAGGTTGAGAGCAATCACCTTTTGCGCGCCTTCGAAGGCAGTGGTGGCGAGGTTGTTGAGGATTTTCAGCTGCGCTTCCAGCTGCGACTTGGTGGCTGCGGAAAATTGCTCGGGAATCGAAAACATATTTTCTCCTGGATCGATGGGAAATGGTGCGCTGCAATAAACCCATTCTAGCGACGAAATATGGTAATGGAAAGACATTTTTGCCGACTATTAAAGCAAAAGTTATGCGCTGCAACATTGCGTGGCCTGCGCGGCCTGCCTACAATCGGCCATCCCCAACCTGTGGAGCTATGCGATGGATCTTGTAATCCGCAATGCCAGCTTGCCCGATGGCCGCCATGGCATCGATATCGCCATCAACAACGGCCGCATCGCCGAAGTCGCTCCTGCTTTGCAAGCCAAGGGCGCGCGTGAGATCGATGCCGAAGGCGACCTGGTCGCGCCGCCTTTCGTCGATGCGCATTTCCATATGGATGCCACGCTCAGTTACGGCCTGCCGCGTGTGAACCAGTCCGGCACGCTGCTGGAAGGTATTGCCTTGTGGGGTGAGCTAAAGCCGCAGCTGACGCAGGAGGCCCTGGTGGAACGCGCGCTGCAGTATTGCGATTGGGCCGTGGCGCGCGGCTTGCTCGCGATTCGCAGTCACGTGGATGTGTGCGACGACCGCTTGCTGGCAGTGGAGGCGCTGCTTGATGTAAAGCGCCGCGTGGCACCTTACCTTGACCTGCAGCTGGTGGCTTTCCCGCAGGATGGCGTGCTGCGCAGCCCGACTGCGCTGACCAACCTGAAACGCGCGATCGCAATGGGTGTCGACGTGGTCGGCGGCATCCCGCATTTCGAACGCACCATGGCCGATGGCGCCGAGTCGGTGCGCGTGCTGTGCGAGTTCGCGGCCGAGAAGGGCTTGCGCGTCGATATGCATTGCGATGAGTCGGACGATCCCCTGTCGCGCCATATCGAGACACTGGCTTACCATACGCAGCGCCTTGGATTGCAAGGCCGCGTGGCCGGCTCGCACCTGACATCGATGCATTCGATGGACAACTATTACGTCAGCAAGCTGCTGCCGCTGATCCGTGAAGCTGGCGTTGCCGCCATCGCCAATCCGCTGATCAACATCACTTTGCAGGGCCGGCACGATACCTATCCCAAGCGCCGCGGCATGACGCGCGTGCCGGAAATGCTGGCGCATGGCATCGACGTCGCTTTCGGCCACGATTGCGTGATGGATCCGTGGTACAGCCTGGGATCGGGCGATATGCTGGAAGTAGCCCATATGGGCTTGCATGTGGCGCAAATGACCGGGCAGGACGCCATGCGCGCCTGCTTCAAGGCTGTGACGGAAACACCGGCGAAAATCCTCGGCCTCGATGGCTACGGCTTGCAGCCCGGCTGTCACGCCGATTTGGTACTGCTGGGTGCTGGCGATCCTGTGGAGGCCATCCGGCTGCGGGCGGCACGAACGCTGGTGCTGCGGCGCGGACAGGTGGTGGCGGAATCGCCGCGTGCAGCGGCGCGCCTGGTCTTGCCGGGCCGGCCGCAGCAAGTCGATTTCCGCCTGTCCCGGCGTGCTGGACTTGCAATGAAAAATGCATGAAAATTCAGCATCATTCCTGCCGTTGGGAGCAGCTTTGAAAGACATCGTCATCCGCCCGGTTACTGAGGCCGATTTCGACTCCATGTGGACAATCTTCCAGGAGTTGATCGCCAGCGGTGACACCTATTACTTCGCGGCGGAGACCAGCCGCGAAGATTGCCATGCTTTCTGGTTCGGGCGCAGCATCAAGACCTGGGTGGCGGTGCTGAATACTGGCCGGCTGCTGGGCATGTATCGACTGCTGCCCAACCAGCTCGACCGCGGCTCGCACGTTGCCAACGCTTCCTTCATGGTCAGCCCCGCCGCGCAAGGCGTGGGCATCGGCAAGATGCTGGGACGCCATTGCCTGGAACAGGCGCGGCGCGACGGTTTCCTCGCCATGCAGTTCAATTACGTTGTAAGTACCAATGTTTCTGCCGTGCTGCTGTGGAAGCGGCTCGGTTTTTCCGTGATAGGCACGCTGCCGCGCGCCTATCAGCACAAACAGCTCGGTTTTGTTGACGTGTATGTGATGTACAAGTTCCTGGCCGACCCTAACGATTGGCCGGAGTAATGATCGATACCAAACGACTGACCCTGCGTCCCGCAACTGTTGATGATGCTTCGTTCTATCTGCGCCTGGTGAACGAGCCTTCTTTCCTCGAAAATATTGGCGACAAGGGCGTGCGCGACCTGGATGGTGCGCGCGCTGCCTTGCTGGCCGGTCCGATCGCCATGCAGGCCCAGCTGGGCTATTCGCTGTGGATGGTGGTCCGCAAGGAAGATGGCGCGACCATCGGCATGTGCGGCTTGATCAAGCGCGACACCTTGCCCGATACCGATATAGGCTATGCCTACCTGCCGGACTTCTGGGGCCAGGGGTATGCCTGGGAAGCGGCGTCGTCTGCGATGGCTTATGGCCGAGATATCGTTGGTTTGCCGCGCTTGCTTGGCATCGTTTCGCCCGGTAATACCGCTTCGTCAGGTCTGCTGAAAAAACTCGGCATGCATTTCGTTGAGCGCTTGGATACGGGGAAAACGGATCTTTACCGCATGGAGTTTCCCCCGCGCCACAACTAGGTTGTAGCGAAAACAGGTTTCTTGGCTTTTAGTACTTTAGGGCGCATGATGAAGATTGCAGTCCTGAAGGCATAACGCTGCCATTTTTACCTGGGGGAAACACATCATGAACTTCGGCAATCTAAAGATCGGAGTGCGCTTAGGCTTGTTGGGCGCTTTCTTCATGCTGGCTCTATTGACGGTCGGTTACCAGGGCTGGAGCGCAATCAGTTTTATCAAATCCAGCAATGCGCAAAGCATGCAGCGCTCGGTCGATTTGACACAGGCTGTCGATACTGCGCGCGGCGCGCAGGTTGAGTTCAAGATCCAGGTGCAGGAGTGGAAAAACATCCTGGTGCGCGGCCATGATCCAGCGCAGCTGGAAAAATATTCCGCGGCTTTCGTCAAAAGCGCCCAGGCCACCAATGCCGAGCTGCAGAAGCTGTCGGGTATGCTGAACAAGCTGAACCTGCAGACTACGCTGGATGATGAAGCGATCAAGATGCACGAAGAGCTGGGCAAGAACTATATGGCAGCGCTCAAGCAGTTTGATTCGGCCAATCCGGAAAGCTACAAGATTCTCGATAAGGCCGTTGCCGGCATGGACCGCCCGCCGACCAAGAAGATCGACGAAATCGTTGAGTTCATCGATTCCCAGTCCAAGAAAAATGCAGCCGAAGCGGTGGCGACCGCGGAAGCGGCCAACCGCTCCGCCACCATCACGCTGCTGGTGGTGCTGGTGGTGACGACTTTGATCGGTGCGGCGATCGTGTGGTGGATCGTAAAAGGCATTACGCGGCCACTGGACCAGGCGATTGACATCGCGAAGAATGTGGCGGCGGGCGACCTGAGCGTCGACGTGGATGTGCGAACCAAGGATGAAGTGGGCGAACTGCTGGCGGCGCTCAAGCAAATGAGCGGCAACCTGTCCGACATCGTGAGCCGCGTACGCACTGGCACCCAGACCATTGCCAGTGCGTCGAGCGAGGTAGCGACCGGCAGCATGGACTTGTCGACCCGCACCGAGCAGCAAGCCAGCTCGCTGGAGGAGACTGCCTCGTCGATGACTGAACTGACCAGCACTGTGCGGCAGAACAACGAGAATGCGACCCAGGCGCGCAAGCTGGCCGACGAAGCGTCCAATGTCGCCGTGCGCGGCGGCGCCACTGTGTCGGAAGTGGTGCAGACCATGGGTGCGATCAACGAGTCGTCCCGCAAGATTGTCGATATCATCGGCGTGATCGATGGCATTGCGTTCCAGACCAATATCCTGGCACTGAATGCGGCGGTGGAAGCGGCGCGTGCCGGGGAACAGGGACGAGGCTTTGCGGTGGTGGCGGGAGAGGTGCGCAACCTGGCGCATCGCTCGGCTGCGGCGGCAAAGGAAATCAAGGAACTGATCGGCAATTCCGTCGAGCGGGTGGAAGAGGGCAGCCGCCTGGTGGGCGAAGCCGGTGTGACCATGGAAGAAGTGGTCAACAGCGTGCGCCGTGTCACATCGATCATCGGCGAGATTGCGATTGCTACCGGCGAGCAGCGTGACGGCATCGAGCAGATCAGCGATGCGATTACCCAGATGGACACCGTGACGCAGCAGAATGCGGCGCTGGTGGAAGAGGCGGCGGCCGCCGCCGAGGCCTTGCAGCAGCAGGCGGCAAGCCTGGAGGAAGCAGTGTCGGTGTTTAAAGTGCGCGAGTCGGCTGGCGGCGGCTCGCACATGAAACTGTCGGCAAGCCGCAGCTTGCGGGCCTTGCCGGCTTAAGGCACTTTCCGTTGCGCGGCGGGGCCTGGTTTGCCGAAGAACCAGGCCAGCGCTACGTGCACGCGGCCAGCCCACGATTGCTCGTTATGGCGCCCGCCTTGGTCGACGAGGAATAGCAGGTCGCGGCCCTCCCGGTAGCCTTTCTTCACCAGGGCCTGACGGAACGCTTCGCTGTCCTCCTGGCCGTCATATACCGTTCCCACATCGATATAGAACCTGACCGGCATTCGTTTCGGTGGATGCTTCACTTCTTCCTGGTTGTTCCACCAGAAGGAGCTGGAGACGCCGCCGGCCATCGAGAATGTTTGCGGGTAGCGCTGGGCAATGCCGATCGACGCCAGGCCGCCCAGCGATGAGCCCATCACCGCCGTATGCAGGCGGCCTGGCTTGGTGCGGTATTGTTTGTCCACCCATGGCTTGACCGTCTTTGCGACGAAGTCGGCGTAGGCGTTCAGCTTTCCTCCACCGTGCTTGGGATCGCAGCAGGGGGTGTATTCGGCGATGCGATCGGTGGTGTTGTCGATCCCGACGACAATCACTTCTTCCATTTCACCCTGGCGTACCAGGCGGTCTGCCACTTCGTCGATATTCCATTCGGTGCCGTAACTGGCAGTACTGGCGTCGAACAGGTTCTGGCCGTCGTGCATATAGAGCACGGGATAGCGGCGCTTGTTGTCGCTGCCGTAGCTTGGCGGCAGGTAGATGCGCAGCGTGCGTTCATTGCCGAGTTGGGGCGATTTGAATTTTTCGACCAGCTGCAAGGTGCCATGCTGGGGCGGGCGGCTTGGCGCAGGCGCCGGCAGGATGCGCGCTGCCTGCACGTCGGCGTGGTTGCGGGCACCGCTGCTGCCGCCTGCATCCGCATAGCTCGCATTGGCTTGCAGGCTGCTCATATTGTAGAAAGGCTGCAGCTCGAGCCGGTAGCTGCCTTGCTTGAGCGCGGCGGGCAGGGGAGTCGACCACGCAGGACCATTGGCGGCGGCGTTGTGCGGCATCTGGATGATGCCCTCCGCTGCTACCGCACCGTGCTTGTCGCGTAATTGCAGGCGCTGTACCGCGTTGGTGATGCCGAGTTTGACCTGGTGGGCGTGGTTGTCGTAACGGAGCTGGATGTTGTATCGGCCGTCTTTTGTGACGGTCACGCTGTCGGCCGCGCCGATGACATCGATGCCTTCGCCGGCAGGGCTGCCTGTTGCGGCGAGGCAGAGCGGGCGGGAGTGATGGCTGCGCAAACTGGTGGCCGGGGAGATCGCCTCTACGGCGTAGCACGATGCCGTCGCATCCGCTCCTCCTGCTCCTGCTCTGCCAGCGCTTGGCCAATTGCCGGCGGCGACGTTGGCGGCAGCGAGCTGTCCGTCGCGGTACACATTGAAGCGGGTGCCTTCCTGCGTTCCTGCGCCCGGCGCGATGCGAAGAACGGCGGCTCCGGCCGATGGCGCGCGCTGGATGACTGGTTCCGGCGGCGCGGTGGATGCAGCTTCGTTGCCCGCAACGGTGATCTGCTTCCGGCCAGGCACCAGCGTTCCCATTTCCACTTCAATCAGGTTGTCGTCCGCCAGCTCGCTCCACGCAACCGGGCTGCGCGCATCCTTGCCATTTACTTTGCCGCCAACCGGCATGTAATAACCATCAAGGGCAACCGCCGGCGGCATCTTGATCTTGATGTGCAGGCGTTTGCCGTGCAAGACCAGGCCGGAAAGCTCGATCACATCGCTGCCCGCAAACCACTCGCGCCGCAGCCGGGAAGTAATGAACGGATTGACGTGTAGCCGCTCGGTATCAACACCGATGCCAAATACCTGCTGCACTACCATCCCCAGGAAGCCGCCGACAGACCAAAGCTGGCGGCGCGAATTGATGGCCGGTGCGGCAGGATCGCCGACTTGCCACTCCATATTCTCCATATTCGACAGGTTGAGGGCAGCCCTCTGCAGCAAGCTGGCATAGGCGGCATCGGCCACCGCCACGTTGCCGTACTGCGCCGCGGCCCGCAGGCCGTAGGCCGTAACGAATGGCCACAAGGCGCGGTTGTGATACACGGGCACGCCCGGCTGCTGCGGCCAGATCACCGGGGCGCCCAACGGTCCATGCGGATAGTGGGCCAGGATCGATTGCGCCTGCTCGGCGTCGGCCACGCCGGTGATGATGGCGAGCGACTGGCCGAGCCAGTCAAACTTGTGCATGGCGGCGCCGTCGAAGTGGCCCGCGGCCAGGCTGCTGTACATGCCGGCATCCTTGAGCCACAGGCGATCATTGATCGCGACTTTCAGGGCGGTCGCCCAGCGCATGTAACGCTGCGCATCCTCGCTGTCGCCAGCCTGCTGCGCGAGTTCGGCCGTCAGCGTCAGCGCTTTGTAGTGGGCGACGTTGGTGGACAACGATTTGGACGTTGCCATGCTGGACAGATCGCTGGGAATCCAGGCCGCGTAAGACTGTTCGCGCCAGTCGAGGAATGATTGCTCGCCGTTATACAAGCCGGTGGCGGGATCGTAAGCGGCGAGGCGGTCGTTTTCGACAGTGTTGCGCAGTGCTTGCAGGGCAGTCGCGGCGAACTGCGTGCGTTCTTCCGCAGGCAGCGACTTGAGTGCCTGTTCTGCGCCGAAGGCCCAGCTTACGCGATCGGTGCTGACTGGCCAGCTGCCTCCGCTGCCGGTGTCCTGCACGATTTGCAAGCCGTCTTCACTGCCTGCTGCAAGTGGCGGCTTGCCGCCGCGGTAGCCGGATAACTTGAACAGCAGCGAGTTGCGCGTGCGTTGCGGATCGAGCATCGCCAGACCCAGGTTGGCGGCGTAGGAAAGGTCGCGTGTCCACACGTAGTGCCATTTTTCGCCGGTTTCGAAGCACTCGCATGCAATTGGCTGGCCGCCCTTGTAGCTGCCGTCACGGATGGCCTGCACCGAATCCTGCTTCATTTCCGTCATTGCCAGTGCGAACAGGGCGTCGAAGGCCAGGCTGCCGCTGCGAACTTTGGGCAGGCCGGCTTGTTCGTTGAAGGTGATCGACTGCGGCGCGTTGTCGCGCAAGGGCATGGTGGTAGCCTGCGTATAGCTGCGCAGCGTCGCTTGCGCATCCGGAGTTGCAAAGATTGCCTTGTGGGAGCCGAAGGGGAGCTCCACGCTGGTATTCGCCAGCGCCGGGCCGCTCGCCAGCGCGCCGGCGCCGGCGAATGCGGCCGCGATGGCTGCCGAGAGCAGCGCGCGGCGCGCCATTACTGGAGCTCCAACACGAGCACCGAACGGGCAGGGAGCGTGAACCTACCCGAGAGCGGAATGCTGCGGCCCGAAATCACGTCCGTGCCGCTGCGCACGCCGGCCAGCATTTCACGGAAGCGGTCGGCGTCGAGCGTGATGTCCTTGGCGTTCTTGTTCAGCGCAACCATGACCTTCTGTTTGCCGTCATAACGGAAGTACACATAAGTATCCTGTTCAGGCCCGAACTGCATCATCTTCCCGTGCTGGACCGCACTGGAGGTTTTGCGCCAGTTGGCCAGTTTCTTCACGAAGGCCTGCATGTCGCGCTGCTCGGCGCCCAGGCCTTCGCCGGTGAAGGCATTTACTTTATCACCTGCCCAGCCGCCCGGCATGTCGTGACGGTAGGATGGATCGTCGCGGCCTTTCACGGTGCTCGGCATCAGGATCTCGGTACCGTAATAGAACTGCGGAATGCGCGGCACGGTCAAGGTGAAGGCCAGCGCCATCCGAAGCAGGGCCGGGTCGCTGTTCACCATGCTGAAGCTGCGCGACAGATCGTGATTCCCTTCGAACAGCACCAGATTGGATGGGTTGGGGTAGAGATAATCCTGCGCCAGCGTTTCATAGACATCGTACAGGCGGTAGGTGCCGTCGGTATCGCCCAGCGCCTTGCGCAGCACGTCGTTGAGAGGGAAGTCCATCATGCTTGGCGCGTTCAGCGCCTGCCAGCGCGCCACGATAGGAATCCGCGTGCTCCACTCCTCGCCCACCATATTCAGCTTGGGGTATTCCGCCAGCAACCGTTTCGACCATTCGGTCAGGAAGGCGGTATCGGAATAGCCGTAGGTATCCACGCGCAGGCCCGAAAGGCCGGCATACTCGATCCACCAGATATTGTTCTGGATAAGATATTTCGCGACATAGGGGTTGGTCTGGTTCATATCCGGCATGTGCTGCCCGAACCAGCCCTGGGTGAAGTTGCGCGCATCTTCCTTGCTGCCGTACGGATCGATGTTGGCGACGCGGTGGTGGGCGGTCGGCGTGAACTTGCCGTCGTAGCTAAGCCAGTCCTGCATTGGCATGTCCTTCATCCACCAGTGGCGGCTGCCAATGTGGCTCAACACCACGTCCTGGATCACGCCGATGCCGCGCGAACGCGCTTGCGCCACAAAAGTGCGGAAATCTTCGTTGCTGCCATAGCGCGCGTCGATCTTGTAATGGTCGGTTGCCGCGTAGCCGTGGTAGGAGTGGATATCCTGGTTGTTTTCCACCAGCGGCGTTGGCCAGACCTGCGTGAAACCCATGTCCTTTATATAGTCGAGGTGCGCCGTCATGCCGGCAAGGTCGCCTCCGTGGCGGCCGTTGCCCTCGGAGCGGTTGGCCTTGTCCGGCATGCCGGGCACGTTGTCGTTGGCCGGGCTGCCGTTGGCGAAGCGGTCCGGCATGACCTGGTAAATCGCATCGGAAGTATCAAAGCCCTGGCGTTGCGCAGAACCAGGCGCGCGTGCCAGCAACTGGTAGCTATAAGAAAGGCCTTGCTTGCCGGGCGCGGTGAAACGGATGTCGAAGCGGCCGGGCGCCACGTCCGGTGCCAGCACCAGGTCGATGAACAGGTAATTGCGGTTGGCGACCCGACTCACGCTGGCTATCCGCACGCCCGGATAGTCGATGGACGGTTCCAGGTCAGCCACCTTGGACGCATTCACCATCAGTTGCAACTTGGGGCTCTGCATCCCAGCCCACCAGAAAGGCGGTTCCAAATGCTGGACTGTCGGCGGGGCGGCGTATGCGCCTTGCAGCAGGCTCAGGCCAAGCAGGGCGGTGACAGCGGTCTTCTTCATCAGTTCTCCGGTGGAAGGTCTTATGGGCCCGACAATACACCTAAATTGCTTGTAGTTCTACTACACCTCCTTTCGCCTGAATTTGTAGCCGAAATACAACGTGGCGGTCGGAAATCCCAGGGCGAGGCCGTAGGGAAGGGCAGAAATACATAGTAATGATGATGGTCATTCATTGACACCAAATCTAGTTTTAGTACAGAATCCGCCTCAGAGCGTCCGTAAGAGCGTTCGCTTTCCAAGGATTCCCGTGTAGTTGAAATAAACCGGTCTGTGTAGGTTGCGGGAAAGAATGTTTAATAAGTGAGGGGACTTTGATGACTATCTTCGCCAACAAGCGAGGCAATACCGCTTTCCGACTGAGTCCGGTTGCGGCTGGGTGTGCTGTATTTGTATCCGCCTTCGCGGGCTCTGCGTACGCGCAGACTACGACCACCGGCCAGGCAGCTGACGCGCCGATGCAAACTGTGACCGTGTCCGGCATCCGCCGCGGTATTGAAGACGCGATCTCCGTCAAGAAAAACGCCACTTCCATCGTCGAGGCTATCTCCGCGGAAGACATCGGCAAGCTGCCGGATACCTCGATCGCCGAGTCCATCGCCCGCTTGCCAGGCCTGGCCGCACAACGCGTTGCCGGCCGTGCGCAAAACATTTCGGTGCGCGGCCTGTCGCCGGACTTCGCCACCACCCTGCTGAACGGCCGCGAGCAAGTCTCCACCGGCGACAACCGCAGCGTGGAATTCGACCAGTACCCGTCCGAACTGATCGGCGCGGTCACCATTTACAAGACCCCTGACGCCGGCATGGTCGGCCAGGGCCTGTCCGGTACCCTGGACCTGCAGACCGTGCGGCCGCTGGCTTTCGGTGGCCGTACCGTGTCGCTGAACGCCCGCATGGAAAAGAACTCGCTGGGCAGCATCGCTGACACCGATTCGCGCGGCGGCCGTTTCAGCGCGACCTACATCGACCAGTTTGCCAACCGCACCATCGGCGTGGCGATCGGCTTTGCCCACCTGGATTCCCCGGTACTGGCCCGCGAAACCGGCCTGTATGAGCCATGGAAGAATGAGTCCCGCCCAGGCGTGCCTGCCGGTACCATGGTCACCGACGGCATCAAGTCCCTGGCACGCAGCGGCTACAACAAGCGCGACGGCCTGATGGGCGTGCTGCAATACCGCCCAAGCAAGAACTTCACCTCGATGGTCGACGTCTACGCATCCCGCTTCAAGCATGAAGACACCGCGAACCAGTTCGAAGTGCACGTCGGCGGCTACAACGGCAACAACACGCCTGGCCTGAACTTCGAGAATGTCACCACCAACAACGGTTCGTTCGCCACCGGCACCGCAACCGGCGTGTATCCGCTGGTGCGCGGCATGTACGACAAGCGCAAGGATGATATCCGCGCTATCGGCTGGAACAACGAATGGAAGCTGGATGGCTGGTCCCTGGTGGCTGACCTGAGCCACTCACAGGCCAAACGCGACGAAGTGAACCTGGAAAACAACCTGCAGATCAGCGACGCAGCCGGCAATCCATACCTGGACTCCGTTGCGCTGGCCTTGGGCACCGGCGGCTTCCCGACCATGAACCCGGGGCGCGACTACAGTAACCCAGCCAGCCTGTTCGTACGTAACACCATCTACGGTTCCGGCTACGGCAAGACTCCGCGAGTGGAAGACAAGCTGAATGGATTCAAGCTGGCTGCCAATATCCAATCGTCCGGCGCACTGGAGAAGTGGTTCTCAAGCTTCGATATCGGCGTTCACTACTCCGACCGCAGCAAGGACAAGCAACAGCCTGAAGGCGACATCAAACTGGCCGGCGCTGCTTCGACCATTTCTCCGGACCTGTTGTATGCACCGGTCGACCTGGGCTTTGCGGGCGTAGGCACTATTCCTTCGTGGAACGTGCCGGGCGTCGTTGCCAAGTACATGACTTTCGCTCCGACTTCTGACAAGAGCTACCTGATCGCCAAGGCCTGGACCGTTAATGAGAAGATCACGACGACCTTCGCCAAGGCCAATATCGAACACGAACTGGGTGATGTCAGCCTGCGCGGCAATTTCGGCGTGCAAGTACAGCGCACCGACCAGTCTTCGGACGCCAAATACTGGGACGGCACTGCCGCAGCCGGCCAGGAAGTCAAGCCAGTCCACGATGGCAAGACCTACACCGACGTACTGCCAAGCATGAACCTGGCGTTCCAGCTGCCGAACGACCACACCGTGCGCATGGCCCTGGCCAAGCAGATTGCCCGTCCTCGTGTTGACCAGTTGAGCTCCGCACTGGACTTTAGCGTCGGCACCAACGACTTTAAGCCAAGTGGCAAAGGCGGCAACGCGCAGCTGGACCCGTGGCGCGCCAAGGCATTCGACCTGTCGTATGAAAAATACTTCGGCAAGAAAGCTTACGCTGCACTGGCCTTCTACTACAAGAAGCTGGATACCTACATCTTCACCGAGACCCGCACCCGCGACTTCTCCGCGCAGATCCCTGGCACCAATGCGATTACCCCGTTTGGCAATTACACCGCTCCTTACAACGGCAAGGGCGGCAACATGAAAGGCCTGGAGCTCACCGCATCCCTGCCGTTGAACATGGTGACCCCGGTACTGGACGGCTTCGGCGTGAGCGGCAGCTATTCGTACAACGACAGCGCCATCACCATCAAGGAACCGAGCGCCAACCTGGGCCAGACCATCATGCTGCCAGGCCTGTCGAAGCACACCAGCAACCTGACCATGTACTACGAAAAAGCCGGCTTCGAAACCCGCCTGAGCCAGCGCAAGCGTTCGGACTTCGTGGGTGAGATCGGCAACTTCGCCGGCGAGCGTTCGCTGCGTTACGTGGTAGGCGAGAACATCCTGGACTTCCAGGTTGGCTACAGCTTCAACGAAGGCATGCTCAAGGGCGTAGGCCTGGTACTGCAGGTGAACAACCTGCGTGACGCGGCTTACGAGACCTACAACGGCAACCGCAACCAGCAACTGGAATACCAGAAGTATGGCCGCACCTTCCTGCTGGGCGCGAACTACAAGTTCTAAGCCGACAGGTGAAAAAAATCGGGGGCCGCGGCCCCCGATTTTTGTATTTACTTGGCCTTCGCGGCCAGTTGCTTGTTTTGTTCGTCCAGCCAGACTTTCAGCGGGGCGAAGTAGTCGAGCAGGGCCTGGCCGTCGATGCGGTCCTCGCCGGTGGCGACTTTCAGCGCTTCCGGCCATGGCTTGGATGTACCCATTTCCAGCATGGTCCACAGCTTCTTGCCGGCTTTTTCGCTGCCGTAGATCGAGCACTGGTGCAGCGGACCGGTGTAACCTGCTTCCTTGCACAGGGCACGATGGAACTGGAATTGCAGCAGGTGGGCCAGGAAGTAGCGGGCGTAAGGCACGTCGGCTGCAACGTGGTACTTGGCGCCGGCGTCGAAGCCGTCAGCCAGCATCGGCAGCGGGCGCTTCACGCCCATGTACTGCTCGCGCAGCTGCCACCAGCTCTTGTCGTAGTCGGCTGGCTTGGTTTTGCCGCTGTAGACGTCCCAGCGCCATTTGTCGACCGAGTAGCCGAACGGCAGGAAGGCAACCTTGGCCAGGGCGCGCTTCAACAGCACGCCGATGTCGGCGTTCGGGTCCGGGTTCTCGTTCATCAGGCCGACCTTCTTCAGGTAGCTCGGGGTGATGGACAGCGCAATGGTGTCGCCGATCGCTTCGTGGAAGCCGTCGTTGGCGCCGGTGCGGAACAGGTTGGATTGGTTCTTGTAAGCCAGGTCGTAATAGATATGTCCCAGCTCATGGTGGATGACGGCGAATTCTTCTTCGGTCGGGCGGATGCACATCTTAATGCGCACGTCGTCCTTGCCGTCCAGCTGCCAAGCGGAGGCGTGGCAAACGACGTCGCGGTCGCGCGGTTTTTCCAGCAGCGAGCGCTGGTAGAAGGATTCCGGCAGCTTAGGCATGCCCAGCGAGGTGTAGAAACGCTCGCCGTATTGCACCATTTCCTTGGCGCTGGTCTTTTTCTCTTCCAGCACATTGGTCAGGTCGAACTTGGAAGCGCCAGTGGCCGGCATCAGCAGCGGGTAGATGTTCTCCCAGCTCTGGCTCCACATATTGCCGAACAGGTGGGCCGGGATCGGGCCGGTCATCGGAACCTGGTCCGGGCCGTAGGTCTCGCGCAGCTTGTAGCGGGCGTAGGTATGCAGCGAATCGTACAGCGGCTTCACTTGCTGCCAGATGCGTTCCATCTCGGCCGAGAATTCTTCCGGCTTCATGTCGTAGCCGGAACGCCACAGGGCGCCGGTGTCGGCATAGCCCATTTCGCGCGCGCCCTTGTTGGACAGCTCCACGTAGTCGGTGTAAAGCTTCTTGTAAGACGGCGACTGCATGTGCCAGCCGTTCCAGGCGTCCAGCAGGACTTTAGGATCGCGGCTGGTGGCCAGGGTCTTTTCCAGTTCGCCCAGCGCTTTGCAATTGTCCGGGGTCGGGCAGTACTTGGCCTTGCCGTAGGCGCCATTCAGCTTGGCGTTGGCGTCGGCGTATGCCTGGCGCTCTTTCGGATCCGGCAGCATCAGCGTCAGTTGCAGCAGCTTGATCTTGCGCGCTTCGTCGTCGGCCAGCTTCACGCCGTTAAAGCGGCGGGATTCCAGCGCGGCCTGGCCGGACGCGTCCAGTTGCTGTTCGCCAAAGTAGGCGGTCAGCGCTTCGGTGTCGTCGGTAATGAAGTTCTGCGCAACCCAGGCTGCCTTGTTGGCGTCGTTGCCCAGTTTGTCGAATTTTTCCTCAGTCTGCGCGATGAATTTCTTCGCTTCGACAGGGGTGCCTTTACCTTTTTTCGGGGCTGGTGCGGCGTGGGCGACACCCGCTGCCAGTGCCAGGCCCAGGGCCAGGACCATCGGTTTTTTAATAATCGTTTTATTCAATTCGCTCTCCTCTCAGATAAAACTGCCCGCTAATATATCACCCTATGAAACTAATTAAATTTGCAATATTGGCCCTGATTAGCCAAGCCGCCATGGCGCAGAACGCTGATCGCCATTTCTTATCTGCCGCGAAAAACGGTAGCGCCCTGGAAATCGGCACAAATGACGGCACCTACATCATCAAGCCATACTCCGCTGCGGTAATGGAAACCACCTTCATTCCGAAAGGTGAAGTGGCTGATGCAGTGTCGCATGCGGTGGTGCTGCCGCCGGCTATCGTGCCCAGCACGCTGCGTGAAGAGGGTGGGACGCTGGAATTTGCCACGGCTGGCATTACCGTACGCGTCGAGAAGCAGCCTTTCCGTATCAGCTACTTATACAAAGGCCAGCCCCTGGTCGCGGAAAAGCGCGGCTATCGCAGGGACGGCAGCATGGAAGCGATCGAGTTCGCGCTGGATGGCGATGAGGCGCTGTACGGCGCCGGCGCCCGCGCAACCGGCATGAACCGCCGCGGCAACCGCTTCCAGCTGTACAACCGCGCTCATTACGGCTACGAGGCACGCTCGCAGCTCCTGAATTTCACCATCCCGATGGCGCTGTCGTCGAAGAAATACGCCATCCACTTCGACAACCCGCAGACCGGCTACCTCGATTTCGACAGCAAGAAGGACGGCACGTTGTCGTATGAAATGGTTGGCGGCCGCAAGACTTACCAGGTGATCGCCGGCGAACAGTGGGAAGACGTTGTCGCCAACTACACCAGCCTGACCGGCCGCCAGCCGCTGCCGCCGCGCTGGGCCTTTGGTAATTTCGCGAGCCGCTTCGGCTACCATACGGAGGCGGAAACCCGCGCCGTAGTCGACAGGTTCATCGCTGACAAGATCCCGGTCGACGCCGTGGTGCTGGACCTGTACTGGTTCGGCAAGACCGTCAAAGGCACGATGGGCAACCTGGCCTGGGACCAGGAAAGCTTCCCCAACCCGAAAGGCATGATGGCCGACCTGGCTGCGAAGGGCGTGAAGACCGTGGTCATCACCGAGCCGTTCGTGCTGACCACCTCCAGCCGCTGGCAGGAAGCAGTTGATAAGAAAGTGCTGGCGACCGATACCGCCGGCGAGCCATTCAAATATGACTTCTACTTCGGTAACACCGGCCTGGTCGACCTGTACCGCCCGGAGGGACGCGACTGGTTCTGGAATATCTACAAGGAGCTGAAGGAGGGCGGTGTGGCCGGCTGGTGGGGCGACCTCGGCGAACCGGAAGTGCATCCATCTGCACTGCGCCATGGCAGCAATGGCCAGCTCGGCGCCGACCAGGTCCACAATATCTACGGCCACGATTGGGCGCGCCTGATCGCGGAAGGCTACAAGAAGGACTTCCCGAACGAGCGGCCATTTATCCTGATGCGCGCCGGTTACTCCGGGTCGCAGCGCTTCGGCATGATCCCGTGGTCCGGCGACGTGCAGCGTACCTGGGGCGGCCTGCAGTCGCAGATGGAAATTGCGCTGCAGATGGGCATGCAGGGCTTGGCCTATATGCACTCCGACCTTGGCGGCTTCGCTTCGCCGATGCAGGATGACGAACTGTACGTGCGTTGGCTGCAGTATGGCGTGTTCCAGCCGGTGTTCCGCCCGCATGCGCAAGAAGAGGTGCCGGCCGAACCGGTATTCCGCGCCGAACGCACCAAGTCCCTGGCGCGCGAAGCCATCCGCCTGCGCTACGCCATGCTGCCATATAACTACAGCGCAGCCTTCGACAATAGCCAGACCGGCTTGCCTCTGATGCGCCCAATCATGTTCGAGGGTGGCGACAACGGCGTGGCATCGACCTACCTGTGGGGCAAGGACTTCCTGGTGGCGCCGGTCACCGAACCGGGGGCGCAGCGCAAGGAAGTGAACTTCCCTGCGTCGGCCAAGGTGTGGTTCGATTTTTACAGTGGCGCTGCGCACAAAGGCGGCATCAATGAAGTAGTGCCGGTCGCCGCCGAGCATATTCCTGTCTTTGTTCGCGCCGGTGCTTTCGTGCCGCTCGCGAAAGTCGTGCAAACCACGCGCGATTACAGCACCAGGCAGGTCGAGCTGAATTACTACTACGACGCCAGCGCTGGCGCGACCAGCGGCAAGCTGTATGACGACGACGGCGCCACTGCCAATGCTTACGAGCAGGGTCAATACGAGATCGCCCATTTTGCGGGCGTTGCATCGGCAACCGGTGTCGAAATCGGAATCGAAACCGAAGTCGGTAAGGCCTGGCAGCCAGTGGCACGCACATATGCGCTCAAAGTGCACAATGTGGCTAGCCGCCCGCGCAGCGTGAAGCTGGATGGCAAGGCTGTCGCGTCACGCTGGGATGCCCGCAACCGTACCCTGGAGCTGACTTTGCCTGCACGTAGTGTAATGAAGGCAAAGTTGGCTGTAATTTTGTAGCATTACTACAAATATGCCTTAAAACCGCGAATTTACGGGCTGTCTTCTGATTGACAGCCCGAAATCGCCATGTTATTTTGCTACAAATTATTCGGGGACAGTGATGCAAATGCATTCCATCATCAGCAAACCACGGCTGACCTTCTGGCAGTTGTGGAACATGAGCTTCGGCTTCTTCGGCATCCAGTTTGGTTTCGCGCTGCAGAACACCAACACCAGCCGCATATTCTCGACCCTTGGCGCAACACCGGATGAACTGCCCCTGTTCTGGCTTGCCGCCCCGGTGACCGGCCTGCTGGTGCAGCCGATCATTGGCTACCTTAGCGACAACACCTGGCACGCTAAATGGGGCCGTCGCCGCCCGTTCTTCTTCATCGGCGCGCTGCTGGCGAGCATTGCCCTGTTCCTGATGCCCAATTCGAGCGCCCTGTGGATGGCTATCCTTGTGCTGTGGCTGATGGATGCATCGATCAATATTTCGATGGAACCGTTCCGCGCCTTCGTTGGCGACAAGCTGGATGAATCGCAGCAGACTGCAGGCTTTGCGATGCAGACTTTCTTCATTGGCCTGGGTGGCGTAATTGCCTCGCTGCTGCCGATGTTCTTTACCAATTTCCTTCACGTCAGCAATGAAGTCGTCAACGGTGCGATCCCCGACTCCGTGCGCTACTCCTTCTACGCTGGCGGCGCCGCTTACTTCCTGTCCGTACTGTGGACCGTGCTGACCGCCGACGAATTGCCGCCGGAAGACGTCGAGAAATTCCGCATGGAGAAAGCACAGCGGCGCGGCTTCCTGTTTTCGCTGAAAGAGGTATTTGGCGGCTTCGTGCACATGCCGAAAACCATGGTGCAACTGGCCTTGGTGCAGTTCTTTGCCTGGTTCGCGCTGATGGGCATGTGGGTGTTTACCACGCCAGCAGTAGCCGAAAACGTGTTCGGCACCACCGACGGCAAGTCGGCCATTTTCCAGGAGGCGGGCAACTGGGTCGGCAACCTGTTCGCAATTTACGGCGGTGTCTCAGCGCTGGTCGCATTCCTGCTGCCTAAACTGGCGCACATCACCAGCCGCAAATTGGTGCACATGCTTTGCCTGGTGATTGGTGGCCTGAGCCTGATCAGCATTGCCTTCATCCACGACAAGAACATGCTGATGCTGCCAATGATCGGTGTCGGTATCGCATGGGCCAGTATCCTGACCATGCCGTACGCGATCCTGGCAGGTGCGTTGCCGGCCAAGCGCATGGGTTACTTCATGGGCGTGTTCAATTACTTTGTGGTGCTGCCGCAAATCGTCGCCAACTTGGTGCTCGGTCCGGTCATCAAACACCTGTTCAACGGCCACTCGGTCAACGTGCTGGTGCTGGGAGGCGTCTCGATGGTCATCGGTGGCATTGTTACCCTGATCGTCAGCGACTCCGCCAAGAAAGAATCCTAAGCCATCCAGCGGCGCGCACCGATCGCGCCATTCGCAGGAAAATAAAGGGGACGTACCCCTTTTATGGAGCGAATATGGCAATTCAAACGGTAGCAACTTCGCCCATCCCTGGACAGCGTCCGGGGACTTCAGGACTGCGCAAGAAAGTCGCGGTCTTCCAGCAGCCTCATTATCTCGAAAATTTCGTGCAGGGCGTGTTTGATACGCTCGGCGACGCCGCGGGCAAGACGCTGGTGCTGGGCGGCGATGGCCGCTTCCACAACCGCAATGCAATCCAGGACATCCTGAAGATGGCCGCCGCCCATGGGTTCGCGCGCGTCTTGCTGGGGCAGGGCGGCATCCTGTCTACACCAGCCGCAAGCTGCGTGATCCGCAAGCATGGCGCGTTGGGTGGCATCATCCTCTCGGCCAGCCATAATCCGGGCGGCCCGGACGGTGATTTCGGCATCAAGTACAACGCCTCCAACGGCGGTCCTGCGCCGGAAGCGCTGACTGAAGCAATCTATGAGCGCACGCTGGCGCTGGCGCAATTCCGCATCAGCGATATGCCTGATATCGACATCGACAAGCCTGGCGCGCGCACGACAATTGACGGTATGACGGTGGAAGTCATCGACCCCGTTGTCGACTACGCGGAACTGATGGCGCAACTGTTCGACTTCGAGGCCATTCGCCGCTTGTTTTCCAGCGGCTTCACCATGCGCTTTGACGCCATGAACGCCGTTTCCGGCCCCTATGCACACGCCATACTTGAAGGCATGCTTGGCGCACCGGAGGGCACCGTGATCAACGGCACACCGCTGGAAGACTTCGGTGGCCTGCATCCAGACCCGAATCCGGTCAATGCAGAAGAACTGGTCGATATCATGTGCGCCGACGCCGCACCGGATTTTGGCGCTGCCTCCGACGGCGATGCCGACCGCAATATGATCGTCGGCCGCGACTTTGTTGTCACGCCATCCGACAGCCTGGCGGTGCTGGCCGCCAATGCCACGGTGGCGCCAGGCTACGCCGACGGTATCGCGGGCATTGCGCGCTCGATGCCCACCTCACGCGCCGCAGATAAGGTAGCGGCAGAACTCCGCGTTCCTTGCTATGAGACGCCCACCGGCTGGAAGTACTTCGGCACGCTGCTCGATGCAGGTAAGGCCACCTTGTGCGGGGAAGAGAGTTACGGCACAGGCTCGCGCCACATCCGGGAAAAGGATGGCTTGTGGGCCGTGCTGTTCTGGCTCAACCTGCTCGCCGAGCGCGGCGGCTCGGTGCAGGAGATCGTCACCGCCCATTGGCAGCGCTTTGGCCGCCACTACTACTCGCGCCATGATTACGAGGCCATCGCAACCGGCGCGGCGCAGCTGCTGATGCAGGACTTGCGCATCAAGCTGCCAAACCTGCCAGGCCAGAAGTTGAATCATTACGAAGTGCAGGCCGCGGACGATTTCGAATATACCGATCCGGTCGATGGTTCGCACGCCAGCCAGCAGGGCGTCCGCATCATGATGACGGACGGTTCTCGCATCGTTTACCGCCTGTCCGGCACCGGCACCGAGGGCGCCACCTTGCGCGTCTACCTTGAACGCTATGAGGCGGACCCGGAGCAGCACCATATCCCAACTCAGCAAGCCCTGGCCGGCCTGATTGCAATTGCAGACAGCGTGGCCAGCATCGCCTTGCATACAGGCCGCAGCAATCCAACAGTCATTACATAGGAAAAGCCGAATGAAACTTTCGTCCCTCGCATTGTCCCTATTGCTTGCCACCAGCGCGCACAGCGCAGTCGCGGCGGCGCCCAAGCCATTCCTTTGGGAGAATGCGACCGTCTACTTCCTGGTCACCGACCGTTTCGCCAACGGCGACAAGAGCAACGACCTGGCCTATGGCCGCAAGGCCGATGCCGCGCCGCTGCGGGGATTCATGGGCGGCGATTTCAAGGGACTGACGGCAAAGATCAAGTCCGGCTATTTCGACGACCTGGGCGTGGACGTGATCTGGACCACGCCGCCGGTCGAACAAGTGCACGCCGGCACGGATGAAGGTACCGGCAAATCCTACGGCTTCCACGGTTACTGGGCGCGCGACTTCACGGCGGTGGATGCCAATCTCGGGACCGAAAAAGACTTCCGCGATTTCGTTGAAGCCGCCCATGCACGCGGCATCCGCGTGCTGCTGGATGTAGTGATGAACCATACCGGTCCGGTGACAGAAGCCGATCCTGTCTGGCCGGAAGGCTGGGTGCGCACAGAACCGCAGTGCCAATACAAGGACCTGCCGTCCACCGTGAGCTGCACGCTGGTAAAGAACTTGCCAGACTTCCGCACGGAGAGCGATACGCCGGTGGAATTGCCTCCAGCGTTGGCAGTAAAGTGGAAAGCCGAAGGCCGCTATGAGCGCGAAGTGAAAGAGCTGGACGACTTCTTTGCCCGTACCGGCTATCCGCGCGCACCGCGCTACTACCTGATGAAGTGGCACGCGGACTGGGTGCGCAAGTACGGTGTCGACGGCTTCCGCGCCGACACAGCCAAGCATGTTGAACCTGCGGTATGGGCCGAGCTGCGCAAGGTCGCGCTGGCGGCGCACGACGAATGGAAAAGCCTGAATCCCAGGAAGGTGCTGGGTGACGGCCGCTTTTACATGCTGGCCGAGGTGTACAACTACAACATCGCGCACGGCCAGGCCTTCGACATGGGCGGCGGCGAGAAAGCCAATTACTTCGCCAACGGTTTCGATGGCCTGATCAACTTCGGCATGGTGCACGACGCGAAGGGCGATTACGAATCTTTGTTCAGCAAGTATGCGACGCAGCTCGCGGGTCCGCTGAAAGGCCATTCGGTCATGAACTACATGGACTCGCACGATGATGGCAATCCCTTCGATCCATCGCGCCAGAAGCCTTTCGAGACTGCGAACAAGTTGCTGCTGGCGCCAGGCGCTGCGCAGATCTACTACGGCGACGAGATCTCGCGCCGGCTCGACGTGGCGGAAGCGAAGGGCGATGCAAAGCTGCGCTCCTTCATGAACTGGGGCGACCTTAAGGCAAACGCGAAGATCCGTACGCACTGGGCGAAGCTGGGTAAATTCCGCCAGGCGCACCAATCGGTCGGCGCCGGCGAGCATAGGAAGCTGGCGGACCTGCCGTACACCTTCAGCCGTGTGCGCGACGACGACAAGGTTGTGGTGGCGCTGGATGTGAAGACCGGCGAGCCGGTCGACATCAGCGTCGGCGGCTTGTTTGCTGATGGCGCGAAGGTCAAGGATGCCTACTCCGGCGTTTCATATATCGTGAAAGGCGGCGTCGTTCGCACCAACGGCAAAAGCTCCACAATCCTGCTCTCGCAATAAGACGTGCCGGGGGCGGCTTGCCAGAAGCGCGCAGTTTGGGGCAAACTATCGCATTGTAAAAAAATTAATTCTGCGATGTTACGAGTACTTGCCTCCGTTTTGTCTTGCCTGTTTTTCCTGAGCGGGTGTTCTGGCGTTCCAGACTGCGACAGTCGGCGTGCGGAGGACGAGATGGAATCACACGTCTACACGGTGATATCAAAGGCCTTTGAAAAAGTATCGGAACGCGCACTGCAGAAGGCAGCGCAAAGCGCATCTCAGAAGGCATTTCCAACGGCCATCGCTGTGACACCCCGGCAGCAGGCGATGGTTGACGCTTACCAGCCGTTCCTCGCGGTTGATCACGACGTAATGTGGCTCTTGCCCCGGTTTTACGCGCAGATGCCGGAAGGGTGGCAGAACCTTGGCGTCGCCTTTTACCTGAGAATGAATGATTTCAAGGCGCTTAGAAGCGAAATCAAGGTGAGGCTGACGGACCATGAGAAGCTTCCGGACAGGTCTGAAGGCGAAATAAGCTACACCAAAGTTTGCCGCGCCAAGCTTTGGATAGAGTCCACTTCGAAGTCTGGCCAGAAACCGGAGCCGATCACGTTGATCTACTCGGCCAACTCGCGGCCACGTACTTCGGTTCCGATCCACATTGGAATCAACTTTTTTGAGGCATCGGAAGCACCGTTACCATTTTCGCTCACCGAAATGGAAAAGCTTGAACTGATGATGTATGCCGCCATAAGAAATAAGGAAGCGCAGCCGATGCCACAGCGGCCGCTCTCGCGTATCCAGCGGGTCGGCCTGCGCGCGCTCCGCCTTCACATGGAAGCCGCGGAAGCGAAGGAGAGAGCGCTACCCGGCAAGACGGATGGCGCCGCTCAACATAGTTAATGCACAGTTGCGCGGGCTGCTTGAGCCAAAGGCGGAGGAGTACTGGCGAGTGCATTGTGACGTATATAATTTCAAAGCCTGAGTTGAAGTGCCGCAAACTTAATCTGACACTGACTGTCAAATGGGATAGAGTCTTGCTTGGTCTGTAGTGGCTCAAACTCAATCTGACATTGACTGTCAGATCGGATAGAGTCTTACTTCGTCCAAAAACGGCCAAGAACGGCCGTCCGAACGAGGATCGTGGGCCTGAACGGTATGTGATACCTACCTGCATTTCAACAAATACTTTGAGCGATAGAAGAAGTTTTGAATCTCGTAGAAATTTCAAATGAACTTGTGACGTTGTTTCCAGATGATCGGGTAACACGCGACCTGAACGAGCAGCTATTTGCTGATCTGCCAGCAGGCGAAAGCCTTTTAGCCGAACTTGACGGAGCACTGTTCAAGATCCCACCAATGTGCCAGCATGAGGTCTGCACCGTCGTGCTTCAATCGGACCTGATTCCTGCCTCCGCTCACGTCCGGGTCTTCTGCGCAGTTGGCGGCGTCAAAGGCGAGTCAAGCGGAATCATCGAATCGAATATCTGCTTTGCCCTGCTGAAATATAACAAAGATGGTTCGCTCTACACATATGACCTCTACTCCTCGCAGTTCGACTGACGGTGGAGTTTTGAAACAAGGTCCTGAGTGCTTCCGGCCAACAGCAGTCCTCCGCAATTCGCTTTCCATGACGCGGTAAACCATGCAACTCCCAAGCACGCCAGACGAACGTTTTTCATTCATCTCAGCCCTTCAATACCGCTTAAAGCCAGAGAGATTTTGGGTTACAGATTTCCTAGCTCAGCGCCTTATGGACGTTGAATGGGCATTTTGCGGCGGTGAGAAAGAGAATGCGGCCACTGTTAAACGATGTGCGGAATATAGTCGAGACATTTTGCAGACCATGTACCCCGACAAAGTCGATTTTGGCGAGAGCCTTCAGTTGGGCCCGATTTCTGAATCCGCAAAGGAGGAAGTCCGCGACCTGTTTGCTTTGGATGCGTCTATGGGGGCCGGTCGGGTGAGCACTCAACAAACATGTGGTGCTGTTTCAGCCTTCTTGCAACTTGTGTACACTCGTGATTTCGGCTAAACCGGCGCAGTCGGCCAGGAACTTCCCCTCAAGAATATGTAGGAAATAAGATGGATGAAAACGGCATGACCGACATGGAATTGGAAGCATTAAGTGGCAAAGCAACCGGCCGGCTTTTGATGGCGGACATTTTCGATGAGGTCGCCTTCAAAAACTTGTACTCATACATTTGCGCGTTAGCCGAGAAGCTGAAGACGGAGAACATGCTACCCAAACAATTCTTAGCTGTCGTATTAAACGCTACCAACGCTATTAGGAGCCGTGCCGAGTACCTCCCTGAAGTCAAAAAGTGCATAGCACTCGCCGACGACTTTGACATGGTTTTGGCCTTAGTTGCAGTCGGCGAGGCACCAAGTGACAGGCAGCCAGGCATGCCTCGCGTCATTTGACGCTTTCACTCGATGCTGGCCGACATCGGCCAATAGCTGCCTGCGGCGAACGCATAAATTAATGGAGCTTTCATGGGGCCGCATCGGGTCAACATTATTAACCTTTTGAACCTAATCGCATCACGCGGCGAGCAGCTTGAGTATCAAGAATCAGCGCCAGTGAACGTAGCGAACGAATTGGTTAATCAATGGTTCGACGACTTTTACCATCCAGCGGATGAGCAGTTTGCGAGCCAGTTTTCTGCCGATGAGCTGGTACTGCTGAGACGGTTCGATGCCTATTACAATGAGCGACTAGCGCTGTTGCCCGATTCCCTGGATGGGCTTCTTGGGAACCGCGCCTGGTACGAAGTAATGGCTTATGCTGGCGGTGTACTCGATGCTTGCAGATGGCGTGGCATTGAGGCGCGTTATGAATCACCGGAAGGCTAATTTCGGCCAACAGCTGCCGTTCATAGCCCATTTAGTCGGAAAGAGGTATGCAATGCCGTTGAATCATCCTGGCGAGGTCGAACACTACGCATTTTTCAGCC